>JACRGR010000017.1 GCA_016212275.1 Nitrospinota bacterium
CCAATTGGTGCGGGTGCATCCGCCCCGGCTCGCCACATGCTGTTCATATTTCTCTTTTTCATCTTTTTTGCTCATTTGTCCCCAAGCTGGATGGCGTTGCTCACGAACTGGTGAACGCCGCCCACGGTCTCCATCGGGATGTCGTAATAGGGGAGCACCTTTGTGAACTGCGCCTTGCAGATGGCGCAGATCATCGCCATCACGTTCACCCCTTTTTCGTCCATCATCTCCTTCAGCGCCGCCGCTTTGGGGGCCGCGCCTTTCACGCGCAGTTCCATAAGTTCATCGGTCAAAAGGCCGCCACCGCCGCCGCAACAGAAGGTTCTTTCCCGGTTCACCTCTTCGGGCATCTCCACATACTTGTTGCACGTCGCCTTGAGTATCTCGCGGGGAATCTCAAACTGTCCGCCCGGCGTGTCGCCCATCCGGCTGGCGCGGGCCACGTTGCACGAATCGTGGAAGGTCACGGTGAACTCGTCGTTCGCGCTTTTGTCCAGTTTCAGCGCGCCGCGTTTGATAAGGCCGTTGGTGAATTCGCAGATGTGCTGTGGCGCGGGGTGGGCCTGGTCGAGGAAATCGAACGGCCCCACGAGGGTGTTCCAGAAGCTGTACGCCACGCGCCATGCGTGGCCGCATTCGCCCACCACGATGCGTTTCACTTTCAGGTCGTGCGCGGCCTGCACGATGCGCCCGGCGATCTTTTGCATCTGCGCGTAATTGCCGACGAACATGCCGAAGTTGGCGAATTCCGAGGCGTGGGAACTGAACGTGAAGCTCACGCCCGCCGCGTGGAACACTTTTGCGTACCCCACCAGCGAGTCCACATGCGGCGAACTGAAAAAGTCCGCCGAGGGGACGACCATCAGCACTTCGGCCCCCTCCACGTCCAGCGGGAACTTCACGTCCGCGCCGGTGGTTTCTTTCACGTCTTCCTCAAGGAACTCCAGCGTACTGGTGAGCGCGGGCTTGGGGATGCCGAGGTTGTTCCCGGTGTCGTGTACTTTGCCGATGATCTCCAACGAATACTTGTGTCCCACGCCGATGGAATCCATGATCTCCCGCGCGGCCATCGTTATTTCCGCCGTGTCTATCCCGAACGGGCAGAACACGGAGCATCGTCGGCACTGCGAGCATTGGTGGAAGTATGTCACCCATTCCTTGAGCACCTCTTCGGTCAGGTCTTCGGCCCGCGCGAGCGAACCGAACAGCTTGCCGCCGATGGTGAAGTTCTTGCGGTACACCTTGCGCATGAGTTCCTGCCGGGCCACCGGCATGTTGTTCGGGTCGCCCGTGCCGAGGAAGTAGTGGCACTTGTCGGCGCACGAGCCGCATTTCACGCACACATCCAAAAAGATCTTTAAGGAGCGGTACTTATCTTTGAGTTCTCCCAGTTTCGCAATGGCGGTTTCCTGCCAATTGTCCACCCGCTTTTCGGGGAAGCCGAGTTTTGTTTTCATCTGCTCGTTGGCGGGATGAATGGAAAGGTGAGAGGAAGCCCCTTCCATGATAGCCGGGATCTTTACCGGATGCTCCAGTTTCGGTATCTCGAAGTCCGTTTTCGCCATGTCAGTTGCCCCACGGGTTGATGTGGCGCGATTCGCGCGGGTTGTCCACCTGCACGCGGGTGGGGGTGAAGAACACGCCTCCCGCGTGGAGCAGTTTGCTGAACGGGAAGAAAATCGCCAAGATCAGCACGAGGGAAAAATGGCAGAGGAACACCGGATGCGCCGGTATCTCCACCGGGCTGAGCATGACGAGGCCGAGCAGGAATTCCTTTATCCGCACGACGTCCGAATGCGCCACGAATTTGAGCGCCAGCCCGGTAAGCCCGATGAGCAGTAACAAAGCCAGCGCGAAATGGTCCGCGGGAGACGATATGTAGTCATACCGGTCCACCGCCTTGCGCCGCACCCACAGGTATATCAAAGGGAGGGGAAGGAGCATCGCGCCCAGCAAGGCCACCGGCTGGATTTCGGCCAGCAGGGGAGGCACCGGATTGATGAACAGCCGCAGATGGCGAACAAAGACGAAGATAAGAATGACATGGAAAGCGTAGCCGCCGATCCATGTCCAGCGGTTCCCCTTGAACAGCGACCCAAATGTGGCCAAAGCTATGATGTTTTTCTTCACCACGCCCGCGGCTGTGGTGGGGTGGGGCGTGACCGGTATTTTGAGCGGAGAGGGTGTGGTGGCGTACCCCCATAGCTGAAACAATAGGCCGCCGAAGAACACACCGGCGGCGCAATAGCTCAGCACCGTAAAAGCCGCGGACAATGCGGTCATCCCACCCATCCCGTTGCAGGCCGCGTTACACGCACCCGGTCGGTTTCGGAAGCCCGGCTATCTTGCAGGCCTGTTTCGCGGGACCGCCCGGATACAGTTCATACAGGTACTTGGTGTTCCCTTTTTCCTTCCCCAGTTTTTTACCGATCTCCTTGGTGAGGATGCGGATCATCGGGGCGATCTTGAACTCCGCGTAGTAGTCGCGCAGGAAGTTCACCACTTCCCAATGCGCTTCGCTCATCTCGATCCCCTCGGTCTTCGCCAGCGCGTCGGCCACTTGCTTGTCCCACTGCTCAAGATTGGTGAGGTATCCGTCCTCGTCCAGATCCAGCTGTTTTCCCGCCATCTCAACCATCGCCATATATATATCCTCCTGTGTATTTGGTTTATTTTTTCAGGTTCAAAACGCCGCCACGCGGCTGTTTGGAAAAAGACACTTTTTCAAGATAGGAAACAAAATCACCCGCCCATCGCGGCCACGCCAAGTGGTGCAGGTGCGCGAACGAGGCGATGACGTTTTTGTAAACGATGCCGTCCGATTTTCCGTTGATCCCCGCGCCCCGCGCCACGCGGTAGGCGAATGCGGCATTTTTCAGGTTCACCACTTCGCCGTAGTGGAACTCGTGCGCGCGGATATTCCCTTCGCGCATCCAGTGGCCCGCGCCGGTGGCCTCCAGCTCCATGTATCCGTGACCTTTCGGTTTCTGGCGGATAACCACGTCGCAATCCAGCACGCCCGCCATGTCGGCCCGCTTTCCCTTGAACATAACGCTCCGGGAAAGGTAGATAAGGCCGCCGCATTCGGCATGCACCGGCAATCCGTTCTCAATGGCATCGCGGACCTCGGCGCGGAGCGATCGGTTCGCCTCCAGTTCATCCATAAGCGTTTCGGGGAATCCGCCGCCGATGTACAGGCCATCCAGCCGCTCCGGCAGATGCGGGTCGGTCACGGCGTTCACCGGCACCAGTTCGGCCCCCGCCATTTTTAGCGCTTCCATGTTCTCCGGATAGTAGAAGGTGAACGCGCGATCCATCACCACGCCCACCCGCACACGCGGAGCGGGCAGGGGAGAAGTCGCGGTCTCAATAACCGCCATCTCCGGCGCGGTGCGTGCGATGACCGCCACCTTATCCACGTCCACCGAGTAGTCCACCTGCATGCGGATGGCGGAAATTATATTTATAAGACTTTCCTGTTCCTTCACCGGGATGAGGCCCAAGTGGCGTTCGAGGATTTCCATCTCGGCGCTTTTGCGGAGCGCGCCGAGTATCGGGACCACGCAGTATTTTTCGATCACGGCGCGGAGTTTCGCTTCGTGCCGCGCATTCCCGACTTTGTTGAGCACCACGCCGGCGATGTTGATGTCCGGCTCGAACATCTTGTATCCCAGCAGGAGGGGGGCGATGCCGCGCGTGGTGCCGCTGGCATCCAGCACCAATATCACCGGCGCGGAAAGCTTGCGCGCCAAGTTTGCCGCGCTCCCTTCGCCGTCCGTTTCCACGCTGTCGTGCAGTCCCTTGTTCCCCTCGATGATGCTGATGTCAGCCCCCGATGCGTGCTTGCCGAAAGAGGCCAGCAGTCCATCCCACCCGAACATGAAGTTGTCCAGGTTCCGGCACTCGCGACCCGCGGCGGCGGTCAGCCACATCGGGTCTATATAGTCTGGCCCCTTCTTGAACGGTTGCACCGCCAGGCCGCGCTCGGCAAGCGCCGCGCACAGGCCGGAGGCGACGGTGGTCTTGCCCGCGCTTTTGTGCGTGGCGGAGACGACAACCCTGGGCAATGCTTTTTTCATTATTTTCCTAATTCATGTCTATATAGCCACACGGACATTCTTCAAAACACTTTTTGCACCCGGTGCACACCGAAAGCTTGAAGGCGAAATGTTCGCCTTTCGGCAGTTTCAGGACCGCGCCGTCCTGACAGTACAAGTAGCACTTGTCGCAATCGAAGCACATGCCGCAACTCATGCACCGGGCGGCTTCGGCGGCGGCCTGCTCTTGCGTGAGCGAGAACACCACTTCGTCGAACCCCTTGTTCATCCGGTCGTCCAGCGGGATGGAGCCGCGCACCGCCTTCGGTTTCTTGTCGTAGTGATCCAGCCGCATGTTTTCGGGTTTTACCACTTTCAGCGGGGCGGGTTCTTTCACTTCGCGTTTTTGCAGTACGTTGTCTATGTCTATCGCCTTGCGCCGCCCCTCGCCGATGGCGACGGTCGCCAGCGCGATGTCCGCGGCGATGTCGCCGCCCGCCCATACGTTGGCCACGGGGGTCCGGCCGCTCTTGTCGGCCTGCGCCCATCCTTTTTCGTTGACGAACTGTTCCATGCCGGTGAAGTCCGGCTTTTGGCCGAGCGCGCCTATTACCGTGTCGGCCTCGATGTCGAATTCAGAGCCTGGCACCGGCGCGGGCTTGGGCCTTCCGCTAGCGTCTGTGTCCTTTAGCTCCATGCGGATGAGGCGTATTTTCAGCGCCGGGCCGTTTTGCGTGATTACAACGGGGGTGGAAAGGAATTCGTATTTCACTCCTTCCAGTTCCGCCTCATGCACCTCGTGCTTTATCGCGGGCATTTCGTTGCGCGAGCGGCGGTACACCAGTGTTACCTCCGCGCCCAGCCTGCGCGATGTGCGCGCCGCGTCTATCGCCGAATCACCCGCGCCGACCACAACCACGCGCTTGCCCACTTCCACCTTTTCCCCGTGGTTAATTCTGCTCAAAAAGCCCGCGGCGGTGTGAACGCCGGGAAGGTCCTCGCCTTTTACGCCGAGGGTCATCCCTTTGTGCATCCCGAAGGCGAGGTACACCGCGTCGTAACCCGATCTCAACTGTTCGATGGATATTTCCTTGCCGATCCTGCTGGAGGTCTTCAGTTCCACGCCGAGGTCCAGGATGCGCTGTATCTCCGCGTCCAGCACCGCGTCCGGCAAACGATAGGAGGGGATGCCGTAGCGCAACATGCCACCCGCCTTTTCGTACGATTCGTACACGGTGACGGCGTAGCCGCGCCGCGCCAATTGGTAGGCGCACGAAAGGCCGGATGGCCCCGCGCCAACGATTGCCACCTTCTGCGGGAGTTTCTCCTCCGTCAGCTTTTTCAGCTTCAGCCCGTTGGCGATGCCGTAATCGCCGATGGCGCCTTCCACAGAGTTGATCCCCACTGTTTCGTCGTGCGCGTTGCGGTTGCAGGCCAATTCGCACGGATGCGGGCACACGCGCCCCATGGTTGCGGGAAAGGGGTTCTTGTCGGTGAGCGTGTAAAAGGCGTTCTCGAACGAGTTCCCCTCGCGTATGTCGGTCAGCCACTCGCGGATGGTCTCCCCGGCGGGGCAGGTGATAGAGCAGGGCGGGTCTTTCTTCACATAGCTGGGGCGCAGGTTGGTGGAGCTTTTCTTGCCGGAGGTGGAACTGCCGCTCCGCATCCGCATATCCTTGCGCGAGAACGATTTCGGCTGTCGGGCGGCGGCGGGGGCCGCTCCCTCTTCCGTCGGGGCGGGCGCGGGGGCCGACGTGTCCACCGACGACGACGCCCCCTCCTCGTGCGGGATCTCGATGGTGGAGCCGAGGAAGTAGCCGTACACCAGCCTGCCCGAATCTATCATCGGGCGGATGGCTTCCTTCACGTCGTCCTTCCCCACGTTCTCCTCGCCGTACTTCTGCTTCATCAGCTTTATGAGGTCGGTGGCTTTGAACTTCTTCTTGCCGTAATACTCCTGGATAACGGAGTAAATCGCCTCGCTCAGTTCTTCAAGGCCCGGTTTTGTCATGGTCGCTACCTCTTAAAACTTCATGTGCGTCGTGGTGCGGTAGGTCTTGTTCGCGCCCCGGAAGTCATCTATATGATACCGCGTAAACGGCAGGCCGGTGATCTCGAAGAACTTCGGCCAGCTTATCCGCTCTATCCATTCGCCGATGCGTTCCCACGGCTTGGCGTTCGCGGCGTACACGTCCACTATCTTTTTCACCGCCTCGGTCACTTCGGGCCAGCGGGGCGGGTTGTTCGGCAGGTAGGGGATGGCCAGCTTGCTGAACATCGGGCGCGTGCGCGCGTTGGCCACCTTGCCACCCACCCATATCGAAACGCCGTCGTTGTCCGCGTCGGCCAGCGGCATGGCGGGGCAAGTGGTGTAGCAGTTGCCGCAGTACATGCACTTCTCGCGGTCCACCTCCACGCTCGCTTTGCCGTCCACCGTCACGGGCCGGATGGCGGCGGTGGGGCAGGCGGCCACGGTGGTGGGTATTTCGCACAGGTTTTTCAGGTTGGCGTGGTTGACGTACGGCGGCTTGCGGTGGATGCCCAGTATCGCTATGTCGGAGCAGTGCACCGCGCCGCACATGTTGAGGCAACAGGCCACGGCGATCTTCACCCGCTGGGGGAGCTTGTGGGAGCTGAAGTATTCGTCCAGCTCGTCCATGATGGTCTTCGCCAGGCCCGACGCGTCGGTTGCCGAGGTGTGGCAGTGTATCCACCCCTGCGTGTGGACCACGCCGCTGATGGAGTTGTGCGTGCCGCCCACCGGCACGCCGCGGGCGTTCAGGTCCTTTATCAGCGGGTCTATGTTCTCCTTGTTCGCCAGCAGGAACTCGATGTTGTTCCGGCTGGTGAAGCGCAGGTAGCCGTCGGCGTACTTGTCCGCCATGTCGCACACCCACTTGATGAAATCGGTGCTCAACAGGCGGGCCGAGGCGGCGCGCACGGTGTAGATCGCCTCGCCCGATTCGGCGGTGTGCACCAGTACGCCGGGTTTCAGCGCCTCGTGGTGTTTCCACTTTCCGTAGTTCCTCTTGATGAGCGGGTGCAAAAACTGGTCGTAGTGCGGAGGCCCTATGTCCGTCCTTCTTTGCGGAACCGGTTCAGTCGCCATTGTTCAAATCCCTCTTTAAAAGCGGTTATTTATTTCGTTGTTATTCCGCGGCTTCGTCCACGTCGTAAAAGACGTAGGGGTTTTCGCGCGGGTGCATGACCATGTACGGGTTCGGCTCCAGGCCAATGGCCTCGATGAAGTTTGCCAGCCCCACGCGGGTGACAAGCTCGCCCACGCGCTCGCGGTTGTTGCCGAATTCTTCCCAGAAGTCCCATATCCGCTGAACGAGGTCCTTCACCTCGGTGAACGGCGGCTCCATCTTCATGAACGGCACCAGCACGCTGGACATCAGCGCGCCTTCCACGATGGGGGCTTTCGCGCCCAGCAGGATGGTTGCGCCGGTATCCTTGCCGATTCGCAACGCCTTGGGCATTACGTTCAGGCAGTGCATGCAGTGGTTGCACTCTTTGTCGTTGATGGAGAGTTTCTTGCCGTCCCACTCGATGCACTTGGTGGGGCATTTGTCCAGCACGTCGCGCCGCAGGTCGAACCCCTCGAAACCGAGGTATTCGGGGATGGCGCTTTGGTCTATCCGGATGGCGTCGCGCCACATGCCGATGATGGTGAAGTCGGCGCGCGCGATGCCGCTCACGCAGTCGTTCGGGCATCCGGACATCTTGAACTTGAATTTGTAGGGCCACGCCGGGCGGTGGATGGTGTCTTGGAACTCCATCGTGAGGTCCTGGGTGAGCGCCAGCGTGTCGTAGCAGGCCATTTCGCACCGCGCCGGGCCGACGCAACACGAGGGGGTGCGGGTGGCCGAGCCGGAGCCGCCGAGGTCCCATCCTTTTTGGGTCAGTTCGGTGAAGAACGGTTCCAGTTCTTCCGTCTTGGTGCCGAGGAAGATGATGTCGCCGGTGGAGCCGTGCATGTTGGTGAGGCCGGAACCATGCCTATCCCACATATCACACAGTTCGCGCAGGGCCTTGGTGGTGTAGAACCAGCCCGCCGGCTGGTTCACGCGGACGGTGTGGAACTGCGCCACTTCCGGGAACTGCTCCGCCTTGCCGGAGTACCTGCCGATGATGCCGGAGCCGTAGCCCCGCACGCCCACCAGCCCGCCGTGCTTCCAGTGGCCCACGCGGTCGTTGTACGACTGCTCCACCTGCCGCACGAGGTCGCGCGCCATTGCGCTCTTCGTGGCGGCGCGCTTGATCTCGGTGACGAAGCTCGGCCACGGCCCTTTTTCAAGTTCGTCCAGTTTTGGCGTCGGTACGTCCAATTTCGGTTTGTCTTCCATTATTTCTCCCTTTTTTCCTAATACCCTTACGCCGCCGAAGGAGCCGGGCCGCACCCTGTGATGCCCAGCGCCTTTTGCGCGATTGACCGTATAGAGACCGAATTCATGATTTCGTTTTCATAAATTGTTATTGACCGTTCATCATCGAGAAGTGGGGCAATGGAGGATTCAATTCCTTTCGCCCCGATCTTGCCCAGCGCCCACGCGGCCATGCCACGGATGTCCGCCTCGGCGTCAGCCAATAGCATTTTGAGGTCTTCGATTATGTCTTGCACCAAAGCGGGATGCACTTCCCCCACGCGCCCGATTCCCCACAGCACTCGTTTCAAAAGCCCCCGGTCTTCCAGAAAGTGGGTGGATACCAGCACCACCTCTTTCGCCAGTTCCATGTTGGCGCGCGCCACTTCAGCTATCACGAGGGGGGAACCTCTGCCGATGTTGCCGCTCTCGTCGTTCAATTGCCAGGCAAGCCTGCTCATGAACCGGCGGACCGATGCGGGAGAGGAGAGGGCCAGCCGCCCCCACGCCGTTGCCGCGCGGTGGACCAGCAGGTCGTCCGCGTCGTACAAAACGGCCATCATGCCGCGCAATGATTTTTTGTCTTTCAGGGCTTTCATCTCAATTTCGTCAAAACGCCTTTCCAACAGCAGTCGTTTGAGTTCTTCCCGCAACGGCTATATCCACGGGCAAATATTGTGCTCGGCCACCAGATCCACAAACCCGGCATAGTCCACCAGCTGTATCCCCTCGATGGTGTTCGCGACGCCGCGGGCCTTCAGGTCTTCCCTCAGGGCATATACCCGGTTGGTTTTCAGCGTCTCTTTCATTTCCGGCTCCAACGCAGTGCCCGCCATCGCGCCGTACACCCCATCTTCGTACAACAGGATGGGGGACTCCTTGGTGACGTACCGCAGGCAACTCTTCAGGTTCCCCGCCGTAAACGGCGATTTATTCACGGTAAACAGCATTTTCTACCCTCGCTAAAACGGCAGGACAACGTCCTGCTCGCGGATGACGTTCGCTATCGTTTCCTTGTCCACCACTTCCACGCCGGTCACCAGATCGGCCTCGGTCATGCCGCGCGCCGATAGGGCCTCTTTATCCACATACAGGTGTTCCACGCCGTACTGTTCCAGCACCTTGAACGTGATGGAAAACTCCTTCACGCCGATGGCGGCGGTCTCTTGCCCCTTTTTCAGGCAGTACACGCCGTCGTCGGTGAATACCGCGCTGATGACCTGGTCGTACGCGGCCATGATCAAAATGACCTCCAGCCCCTCGTAGGGGTATATGGTTCCGTGCGGCGCCCTTTTGAAGACGAAGAGGAACTTCTTTTGGACTTCGGTTGATTGTTCTTCGTCGTATTGCTCTTCGCCCATCTCAATCTCCAAAGGTGACAAGGCGGTCCGCCTTGATGCCAAGTTCGGTCAACTGTCCCAATCCGGATATCCGCGCTCCTTTGATGAGGTTCGCATCGGTTATCCCCCGGCGCTTTGCCGCCGCGATGCAAACTATGGCGTCTATGCCATTCTTTTGCACAAAATCGGACCAGCGTTTTGAGATATGCCGGTCGTCCTGCGGCGGGGTCATCAGGCTGGTGGTGTTGTTCACCCCGTCGTTATAGAAAAATATCCCCGCTATCTCGTGCCCTTTGGCAACGGCCGCATTGGCGAAATGGTATGCGCTGTCCGAGGCCTGGTGTTGGTACGGCCCGTCCATTATCAGTATGCCGAACTTCATTTACCCCCCAATTCAGGTTTTTGTTCCGCAAGTTCACCATACTATTAGGCAATATCTGTGCCGGAGCTTTGCGAGCAGTTAAGGCGAAGTGTCGCAACGAATGAACATGATGCCATTTTTCCGAATAGCGTTTTATCTGGCTGTATATGAATGGCTTAAGCTACGCAATATCTGTTATTCTGCTTGTAGCATCTGTTTGGGTATCTCGGATGAAAAAGCTCAATATAGGGCATTGCCGCCATATATTTTCTTTGGAACAAAATAAAAAAGGGAGGCCAAAGCTGGCCTCCCTTTTTTGGGAAGAAGGAATGTTAGCGGAAGAGGTAGGATAACCCTACCGTAACCGAAGTTCCTTTTAGGGAAATCTTGTCGCCGTTAGCGCTGGCAACGGTTTCTTCGTTGGCGATCTGGTAGGCGAAATGACCTTGCCAGTGCTTGCCGATGTTGCCGGTGCCGCCGAAGCTGTAATGGTTCTTGGTGATGGCGGGCAATGCCCATGCGCTCGATGCGTTGGAACTGTCAATAGGCGAATCGCCGCTGTTATACCCGGCGCGGAGCCAGCCGCCGTCCCCCAGCTTGTATTGGATGCCAAGTGCATAGACGTTTACGTCTTTCCACTTGAATGCCAGCGGCATGGCGCTCGCCGTGGAGGTGGCCCCGGTCGTGAGGCTGGTGGTATCGTAAGTGCCTTCGAGGGAAAGGGAATCCAGCGTTTCGCTGAAGTTGATCTTTTTGTAATCAAGAGTGACCAGCCATGCTTCCGAAGGGCGGACGGCTACGCCGAAGGCGTATTGCGAAGGGAAGTCCATCCCCAGGCTGTAGGTGCCGTCACGGCTTACGAAGAGGGTGCCGGTCCCGGTGGGCGCGTAAGTCACATTCCCTTTTTGCAAACGGAACTGCATTTTGTCAAACGACTGCTTGGATGAATAGTTGACTCCGATGGAGATCATGTCGTTCACGTCGTACAACGCGCCGATGGTGAAACCATATCCCATAACGCCCATAGGGGTCGAGAGGTCTATCCCCATTGATGAGAGATAAGGGCTTGGATAGGTCGTGGTATCCGTGTTGTAGAACCATTGCTTTAGGGATAGTTGCTGGTAGTCCACGTTCAGGGCCAAGCCCACGCTCAGCTTATCACTGAACTTTTTGGCCAACGTAGGGGCCATTTTCCAAAACTGATACTGCGAGTACACGCGCCCTTTCATCATTGGCCCTGGAACCGTGCCAGTCGAGTTTATCTGCAGGAATCCGGCGTTCACCGAATCATAGTCAACCCCCATGCCGGAGGTAACGAACATGCCGCCACCGAAGAACAGCGTCTCGTCGTCATTGATCGGCGCGCTCCACCCAACGGACGGGATGAGGTATTTATCGGAACCGCCCTCGGTTTTGGTTCCGCCCAAAGCGGTCCAATCAACGCTCCGTTTCGGCATCAACTGCTGGAAATGGAAATCGGCACGCGCGCCAAGTTTCGTAAGACCTGCGGGATTGGAGATCGCGGTGGTGGTATCGAACGGCGCGGCGGTGACGGCACCCGCCATCCCTTCTCCGTAGGATCCAACGGCAATCAGTTGGTGCCCGTTCGTGGCCCAAGCGTTTTGGGCAACGAAAAGCAAAGCAATCGCAAGAAACCCAAGAACCCTCTTCATCTCATTCCCCCTTAAATAAAGTTAGAACATCTTTGGAAGAAAATCTGGATTGATTCCCCTTAGTTACCACCCCATAAGTTGGAACATTGTAAATAATGTACCATTACTGAAGCTATCCAAAAAGGCAATATTCATACCTTTCCAGCATGGCGCTATGCGGCAGGATTATCAAACGGTTAAAAGAACAGCATGAAGTGGCTATATGGTTCGAGCGCCATTGTTGTGGCAATTTCGTATACCTTATATTCATAAAGTCCAATTCTCCAAAGGTCGGAAGCGGATCAAGTTTGCATGCGGAGTGATTTGACCATTTTTGCCGGGTCGCATGTTATCCTGCTCATGGGTAGGACGTTAAACAGGGGATATGGGTAATGCCGGTTTACGCTGACGGAGGAATCTAAACGGTGAATCTGCGCAAGATGTTTACTAAATCTTCCATTCCGGAGAATTTGCGGGAAGCCTACCTGAGTGATTTATACCTAAAATACCGGCCCCACATGAAGGCCGGCTCAATAATCGCAATAATTACCATCCTTAGCCTTGTCCCGGTTGACGTCTATATCATGCATATTCCTTTCCGCATTTCGGCGTTCTTACGCTTGGGTATTCTCGTTCCCATATGGGGTATAACCTATGTGATTTTGGCGCGCGGGATAGTACCTAAACAGGGGGAACGTTGCGTGGTTATTGCCACCATTGCCACAGGGCTGATAGCTGGCAACGTTCTGGTATTTCTCTCCCCCGACTGGTTCGGCCTGATATACTACCTCTCTGTTATGGTCCTCATAGCTGGCGGGGCTTTGGCTCCCTTCATTTCCCCGATTGGAATAATCATCCCGTACATGTCGTATTTTCTGTTTGCCATATTGGAGTTCCTGGCGGACGGGAGGATGCCGGTCGGGGGACTTCTGACGATAATGATCATGATGATGTCGGCCATGTTTCTTTCCATGATTTCTTACCTTAACAACGTGCGCAACGAAGAGACGCAGTGGCTCTATTTGCGCCGGCTTATCGCAAGCAAGGCGGAACTGGCGCTGGAGAAAAAGACCGCGGAAGAGGCCACCGCAACCAAGGATAAATTCATTTCCCTCGTTTCGCACGACCTGAGAAGCCCCATGTCGGCCGCGATGGGCCTTCTGGGCTTGGTGGAAAGGGATGGGAGTCAAAAGCTGGCGGATGCCAAGCGCGCGGAACTGGTTTCAATGGCTCGTAAAAACTTGGGTGGCCTCGTTGAGATGATAGACCAATTGCTCGATTTAAGCCGTTTGCAGTCGGGAAAAATGTCGATCGTCAAACGGCCGCTTGTGGTGCGGAACGCCGTGAATTCATCATTCGACCATTATGCCCCCGCCGCGAAAAAAAAGGGGGTCAAACTCGTCAACGAAACTCCCGCCGGCATGAAACTGCTCGCCGACCATACGCTTGTGGGCGAGGTGCTCAACAACCTCGTCTCGAACGCCATTAAATTCTGCCGCCTGGGGGACAGCATCGTAATCACTTCCGCCGATTCCCTTACACTCACGGTGAAAGACACCGGAGCGGGCATCCCGGCGACCATCCTGCCCGACCTTTTCAAGCCCGAAGTAAAGACGACCACCATAGGCACGGACGGCGAGAAAGGGACCGGGCTGGGGCTTCCGTTTTGCAAAGAGATCATGGCGGCACACGGCGGAGACCTCACCGTGGAGTCGGCCATCGGAGAGGGGACGGTATTTACGCTAAAATTCCTGGCGTACCGGCAGATAGTGTTGATAGCGGACGACCAGGAAATACAGCGCGCGATCATTAAGAAACACCTCCTGGAGATAGGCGACGTGGAGATAATCGAGGCGTCCAACGGGCTGGAGGCTCTGGCGGTGTTGAAGAACACCTCCGTGGCGTTGTTGATAACCGACCTCGGCATGCCGAAGATGGACGGGTTCGCCCTCCTCAAGGAGATTCGGGGCAACCCCCTTATGCCAATGTTTCCCATCATCGTCAACAGCGCCGCCTCCACATCATCGGGAATAACCGGCGAGCTGATAGACAACCGGCGGCGCGCACTCGAACTTGGCGCGAACGATTTTATTGCCAAGCCGCTGGTGCCGGAAGATTTTATCCCGCGCGTCGCCCGCTATCTCGAATGATCCCGCGCCGGCTTAACCTTCCAAAGGTCTTTCATGTTGACAGATGCCCAACGCTTCTTTATAACTGAACCCAGCTAGCAATCGGGAAGACGGTTAGATTCCGTCGCGGACCCGCCGCTGTAACCGGGGACGAACGCCGCATAACGCCACTGGTCATCGGGCCGGGAAGGCGCGGCAAGTAGGACGATCCGGAAGCCAGAAGACCGGCTGGCGAATGATGCGGTTTTTCCGTGGTTGGAGCTATGCCGCATCTTCCGGGATGGAACACGGCACCCCGAAACTGATTTGTTTGCGGGGTATTGCTTTGATGTCTTGTCCTCGTATCGTCGTGGCCGGAACGAACAGCGGCGCGGGAAAAACTTCCGTCGCGCTGGCTCTGGTATCCGCACTCCGCGCTCGCGGACTCAAAGTCCAATCGTTCAAGGTCGGGCCGGACTTCCTCGATCCCTCGTTTCACGCCATCGCTTCGGGAAGGCCCTGTTACAACCTCGATCCCTGGATGATGGGGAAGGAATATATCCTTCACCTTTTCCATAAAGCAACGGCAGGGGCCGACATCGCGGTCATCGAAGGGGTGATGGGGCTATTCGATGGCGCGGAACCATCGTCATCCGTGGGGAGCACCGCCGACCTGGCGCGGATACTCTCTGCGCCCGTCCTGCTGGTGGTGGATGCCTCCGGCATGGGGCGGAGCATCGCCGCTATGGTGAAAGGATATGCGGAACTTGAACCGTCGGTGAGCATTGCCGGGGTGGTGGCGAACCGGACCGGTTCAGAAAAACACGCGGCCATTCTTTCCGAGGCGCTGGCTTCGTGCAATTTACCACCGCTGTTTGGCGCGGTGCCGAAAGCCGCTTTTCCCGCGATCCCCCGCAGGCATTTGGGCCTTGTGAAGGCCGATTCTTCAAGTTTGCCGCAAGAGATATTGGGGCAATTCGCGTCCGTTCTTGAAAGCGCCGTTTCCGTTCCCGCCATCATTTCCGCGGCGCAAAGCGCTCCGGCATTGCCCGCATCTTCTCTACAGACAGATGTCCTGCGCGGAAAACGAAAGGTGAGGATCGGGTTGGCGTCCGACGCGGCATTCAATTTCTATTATCAGGACACGCTGGACGTGATGGAATCCGCCGGAAGTGAGTTTGCGAGGTTTTCGCCGGTGAACGACGCTTCGCTCCCGGACGGGCTGGACGCGCTGATGATCGGCGGCGGCTACCCGGAAGAATTCGCCGAAGAACTTTCGGCAAACCAGAACATGCTCCACGCGGTGCGCCGGTTCGCCGAATCGGGCAGGCCGGTTTACGCCGAATGCGGCGGGCTGATGTACCTTTCGCAAGGGGTGGAGTTGGCGGACGGCGCGCGCCATTCTTTCGCCGGAATCCTTCCCGCGTGGACAAAGATGAACCGGAAGTTCACCGCGCTTGGATACGCGGATGTTATTTTGAAGGAAGATACTTTAGTGGGTGGCGCGGGCGCGCAACTAAAAGGGCACCGGTTCCACTATTCATCGTTGGACTCGCACCCCGAAGAAGCAGGATGGCGGACCGTCTATTCAGTCGCGGGACACAAGGGGGGAAAAATCGCGGACGAAGGATACCAGCGGGGAAACGTGCTGGCCAGTTATGTGCATCTGCACCTGGCGTCGCGCCCCGGATCAATTGAACATTTCACAAGCAAATGCGCGGGAGAATCATGACAGAAAATAACGGAAAGCCGTTCATATATTCGCTTTACGAAAAACCGATGAAGCCGGAGGAAATAGAGCAACGCTCGTTCGAGGCGATTGACCGGGAAGCCCCGCCGAACAACTTTTCGCCGGACGAATGGGTGGTGGTGCGCCGGATGATACACACCACGGCCAGCTTCGACCTGGCGGACCTCGTGCGGTTTTCGCCGGACGCTATCGCATCGGCCATTGAGGCGTTGCGGCGAGGCGCGAAAATATATGCCGATTCGAACATGATACGCTCCGGCATCTCGCAGGAGCGTTTGAAAGCGGTGTTTCCCGGCTATTCGGGGAACGACATCATTTGTAAAGTGGCGGACCGGCAGGTGGCGGCGGAGGCGAAAAAGGCGGGACTGCCACGCTCGTTGTTTGCCGTGCGCGGCGCGAAAGAGGCGTTGCACGGGGGCATCGCGGTGTTTGGCAACGCGCCGGTGGCGCTTTTGGAACTCAACCGGATGATCGTGGAAGAGGGGATACGCCCCGCGCTGGTGATCGCCATGCCGGTCGGCTTTGTCCATGTGGAAGAATGCAAGCAAGAGGTGATGGCGCTGGGAGTGCCGTACATCGCGGTGAACGGCAGAAGGGGCGGGAGCACCTTGGCGGTGAGCGTCATCCATTCGCTGTGCGCGCTGGCGCAAAACGGGCTGGTGGCCAAACCGGCGCCGGCAACAAAACGGGGGGTTATTTTGCTGGGCCACGGGAGCCGGGTGCCGGACGCGGGCAAGGGGATGGAAACGGTGGCGGATCGCCTGCGGGAAGAGGGGACTTACGCCGCGGTGGAGACCTGCTACATGTCCCGCCTGGGGCCGCACATGCCGGAAGCGATGGCCGCTTGCGCCGCGAAAGGGGTGGAGCAGGTCGTGGTCGTCCCGTATTTTTTGCATTCGGGACTGCACCAAAAGCTCGATATTCCTGCTATGATAAAGGAAGAGTCGAAGAAGTATCCTTCAATAAAGATCGTGTACGGCAGGCACCTGGGATTCGACGAAAAGATGCTGGACATAGTGAAACTCCGGATAAGCCAATCGTGGGAGCTGGATGACATCCGGCAATTGGCGATAGACCCGCGCGAAAAATACCCCCTCCCTCCCGGACAGATGGAATTTGTCCCGGTTTCGCCCGAAGAAGCGGCGGAACGGCGGAAGAAAGGTTGTTGCCATGAACACCACCACGACCATTAAGACCGCTTGGTTCGTATTATTGACCGCGGCGGGCGCCGTGACGCTTTTGCCGTCCGATGCGTATGCCATGCACATATCGGATGGCATTTTACCGCCGGTGTGGGCCGCATTCTGGTGGGTCGCGGCGGTGCCGTTCGTCGCGATGGGGCTGAAGGTGTACAAGGAGAGAAGCGCCGCCGATCCATCGGCAAAACCGTTCGTGGCGCTCATCGGCGCGGCGGTGTTCGTGGTTTCGTGTATGCCGATACCGGTGCCGATAGCGGGCACCACCGCCCATCCGTGCGGGACGGGGCTGGCCGCGATACTGATCGGGCCGTGGCTGACTATTCTTATCAGCAGTATCGCGCTGGCGTTGCAGGCGTTATTCCTCGCGCACGGGGGCGTTACCACCCTGGGAGCGAATATTTTTTCGATGGGTATCGTCGGCTCGATTACGGGTTATGGCGCGTTCAAACTGATGAAGGCGTTCGGCGCTTCCACATGGGCGGCGGCGTTTGCCGCCGGGCTTATCTCGGACTGGGGCACCTATGCCACCACTTCGTTCCATATGGCGCTGGCGCTCCACGGAGATTCATCCATGTTCCACATGTTTCTCGCGGTGGGGGCGGCGTTTGTTCCCACGCAGGTGCCGCTCGGCATTCTTGAAGGATTTCTCGCGGCGGGCGCATACCAGTTCATTACCGTTCGCCGGCCCGCTCTTTTGACCATGTTTTCAGCCGGGAGATCCGCATGAAGAAGAAAATAATCACCGTCCTCGCCGTATTGGCCGGCGCGGTGGTGATAGGCTCGTTCATGCTTTCCGGTGGGGCGCAATGGAGCGGTATTGACGATTCAGTGGTGAAACGGATCGCCGAGGAAAACGGCAAAACGAATGTGGGGCCGACCTTCAACCTCCAAGGCGACCTTCTGCTGTTCGCGTTCCTGATGGCGGGCATCGGCGGCGGTTTCCTGCTCGGCTACTACTACCGTCAACTGTTCGGAGCAACTCCGACCGATAAGGGTTCGAAGGATGTTTGAACTTTTTTCGGACATCTTCGCGGTGCGGGATAATCCCCTCACGCGCCTTGACGCGCGGGCGAAGCTGGTCATCGCGCTTTTCGCCATCATTGCCGTCATCATGTCACGCCACGCGGCGTTCGGTTTTGGCGTCTGTGTGCTCGTGCTGGCGGCCACGGGGATGATAGGCATTCCCGTGAAGATCGCCGGTGAGCGGATCGCCATGCCGTTCGGGATGGCGTTGGTCGTTGTGGTTATCAAGGTGTTTTTGAGCGGCATGGAGGAAGGGCTGGCAAGCGGCCTTTTGCTCGCCAGCCATGTGTTGGGCGCCGCCAGCATCGCCATGTTGCTGGGGTTTGTCACGCCCGCGCACCAGTTGTTCCGCGGACTTCGCTGGTTCGGCCTTTCCGCCGCGTGGGTGGATCTGGCTCTTCTCACCTACCGGTATGTGTTCGTCTTGATCGAGACGGCGGTGGATATGGCCTCGGCCCAGCGCGTCCGGATGGGCTACACCGGGTTCGGCAGGTCCCTTTCCTCATTTTCCGTATTGGCGGGCGGCGTGGTTATCCGCTCCACCGAGCAGGCGGCCCGCACCCACGAGGCCATGCTTGCCAAGGGATGGAGCGGCGGCGATACCCACCAGCCACTGCCGCCCGTGCGGTTGCGCGACGTGCTTGCCGCGGCGGCGGTCTGCCTGCTCATATCGGCCGCCTACATCGGATGGGGGGCCAAATGAAGTTTGCGGTGGAAGCCACCGGCGTCACCGTTATCTACGAAGAGGGAACGAAAGCGCTGGTCAACGTGGATTTCAACGTGGAAGAGGGCCAGTTCGTGGCGCTGTTCGCGTCCAACGGGGCCGGCAAATCCACGCTCATCAAGGCCATCACCGGCCTTTTGAAACCACAGGCGGGAACCGTGCGGATCGCAGGCAAGGAACTGGCCTCGATGGACCCCAAGGAACTGTATTCCACGGTGGGAGTGACGTTCCAAAATCCGGACGACCAGCTTTTCGCCGCCACGGTGGAAGAAGACGTGGCCTTCGGCCCGCGTAACCTCGGCTTGGGCGAAGCTGAAGTGGCGCGGAGGGTGGAAGAGGCGCTCACCGACGTGGAGGCGATCCACCTGCGGAAGAAGGCGATACACCATTTGAGTTTTGGCGAGAAAAAGCGCGTGGTGCTGGCCGGGATATTGGCCATGCGCCCCTCGATACTGGTGCTGGACGAGCCGACCGCGGGGCTGGACCCGGCGGGCGAAGCGGCGGTGATGCTACTGCTAAGCAACCTGAACCGGTTGAAAGGGCTGACGATCATTTTGGCCACCCATTCGGTGGATATGCTCCCGCTACTGGCCCACAGCATCTGCGTGCTCAGCCACGGGCAGGTGGTGCAACGCGGGACGGCCGAGGAGATATTCACCGAAAGCGGCATATTGGAGCAAGTGGGCTTGCGGCTCCCGTACGTCACGACCTTGTTGCATCAAATGAAAGCATTCGACGGTCTGCCGGTGAACGATCTGCCGCTCACCATTTATCAGGCTCGGATACGGTTTTTGGAACTTATCCCGCAAGACATCCTGGCGAAGCCGAACGGAGCGCCGAATGCTTAAAACCGGGTTCACCACCGGCGCATGCGCCGCCGCGGGCGCGAAGGCCGCCTGCCTCCTTCTTTCGGGCGATGAGGTGAAAGACGCGGTGGAAATCCCCTTGCCGGACGGCGGGCGTATGCTGGTGCCGGTGGCGGAATCGCAACTTATTGGCGGCGCGGCCATCGCCTCAGTCATAAAAGACGCGGGGGACGACCCGGACATAACCAACGGCGCAACCGTGACGGCCCGCGCCGAATGGAACGACAGATTTGAACTATGTGGCGGCGAAGGGGTGGGAACCGTGACAAAAAAGGGGCTTTCCGTTCCGCCCGATGAACCGGCGATCAATCCCGCGCCGCGCCGCATGATACGCGAAGCGGTGCTTGAAGTCACGGACCGTCCCGTAAAGATCACCATTGCCATTCCCGGCGGCGCGGAACTGGCCCAAAAGACGTTCAACCCGCGCTTGGGAATTATGGGCGGCCTGTCCATCCTCGGAACCACCGGCATCGTGCGCCCGTACAGCCATCCCGCGCTGAAGGAATCGCTCAAGTGCGCGTTGGACGTGGCGATGGCGAACGGCGTGAACCATCCGGTGTTTACCGCCGGGAACATCGGCACACGGTCGGCGAAAAAGCTGTTCCGCGTTTCGCCGGAACAGGTCATCGAGGTGGGGAACGAATGGGGGTTCATGCTGGACTGCGCGCGGCACCACGATATAAAGGGACTGCTGGCCGTGGGGCATCCCGGCAAGCTGGCAAAGCTGGCCAACGGCGATTGGGACACCCACTCATCGCGGTCGGGAAACGCGACTCCGTTCGTCATGGCGGTGACGCAAAGACTTTTCGCCGGGTTTCATTGCGAAAGCCCCACCGTGGAAGGAATATTTGAATCGCTATCGCTCGAAAACGCATCATTGCTTGGTGCCGATCTTTCGCGGCAAATTGGCGAAGCTATCGCCAAACGCGCAAATGGTGGATTTCCCGTTGCGATCGCTTTGGTGAACATGAAGGAAGAACTGTTGGGTGCATGGGGGGATTTCAGTCCGTGGCCCAGCCAATAACCATCGTCGGGTGCGGACCCGGCTCTTCGGAATACCTTACCCAGGCCGCGGTGCGCGCGGTGGGCGAGGCGCTGTACCTCATCGGCTCCAAACGTCTATTGGCGCTTTTCCCGGAAACAGAGGCGGAGCGGGTGGACGTGGGAGCAAGCGTTGAGCGCGCGCTGGCGGCCATCGAAGAGCGGCGGGCATACGGCGGGATCGCGGTACTGGTGAGCGGCGATCCGGGCATCTGCTCGATGGCAAAGCCGGTCATCGAGAAGTTCGGCGCGGAACATTGCCGCGTCATTCCCGGCGTAAGTTCGGTGCAACTGGCGTTCGCGCGTATTGGCGAGGACTGGTACGGCGCGAAGTTCATCTCGGCACACGACGCGGACCCCGCGTTGGACAAGGAAACGCTGAAGGGTGAATCAAAGATAGCGGTGCTCGCGGGACGCGACGCCGCGATTGAATGGTCGGCGGAACTGGCCGATACTCTCGGTGATGGCTGGCGAAGTATTGTCTGCGAGGACCTCGCATTGGAGAACGAAAAAATCACTGATTTATCCGCGGCGGAGTTGAAAGGATACAAGGCATCCACCATGACGGTGGTGCTGTTCATCAAGAAGGAAAGTAAATGAATATCGGGACACTGTACGGCATTGGAGTGGGGCCGGGCGACCCGGACCTGATAACCGTGAAAGGGGTGAAACTGCTCGCCTCGTGCAAACACCTGTTCGTGCCGAAAGCGCGGATGAAATCCGAAAGCGTGGCGTTGGATATAGTAAAGGGCCACCTGAACGGCAACACGCAGGTGCATGAACTGGTGTTCCCGATGGTGACGGACAAAACGGAACTGATGAAGAAATGGGACGAGTCGGCCCGCGCCATCGCGGAGATCCTGAAAACCGGGAGCGACGCCTGTTTTATCACGCTAGGGGATTCGATGCTGTATTCAACATACATTTACCTTCTGCGCGCCCTCAAAAATGTTTTGCCGGAAGTGAAAACGGTCACGGTGCCCGGCATCACGGCGTTCAGCGCGGTGGCGGCGCTTACCGATTTTCCGGTTGGCGAAGCCAAGGAACCGGTCACGATAATCCCGGCGGCGGACGACCTTACCGCCGTTGAGAATGCGCTGAAAGGGGAGGGGACGGTGGTGCTGATGAAGATCGGCAAGCGGCTACAGGGAATACTCGACTGTCTGGAAAAGGCGGGGGCGATAGACGACGCGGTGTTCGTGGCGAACGCCGGGATGGAAGACCAGCGGCTGGAAACCGATCTACGGAAACTGCGGAACGAAAAACCGGAAACGGGATACCTTTCGATCATCCTCGTCCACGCGGGAAAGGGGGAACGGTGAAAGTTTATTTCGTGGGCGCGGGGCCGGGGGACATGGATCTGATGACGGTAAAATCGCGCCGCCTTTTGGAAACCTGCCGGTGTTGCATATACGCGGGATCGCTGGTGAGTGGCGACGTCCTCTCTCTTATCCCCGCCGCCGCGAAGAAACATGATTCGGCGGAAATGGACCTGGAGCAGATCATCGCGGCGATCAAGGCCGCGCATGGCGAGGGGATGGACGTGGTGCGGCTCCATTCCGGCGATCCCTCCATCTACGGGGCGATACGCGAACAGATGGACGAACTGGACAACCTCGGCATCTCTTACGAGGTGGTGCCGGGGGTCAGCTCCTTTCAGGCCGCCGCCGCCGCTCTGAATTTGGAACTTACCATTCCCGAAAAGGCGCAAACGGTCATCCTCACCCGCGCGGCGGGCCGCACCCCCGTGCCGCCGGAGCAGGACCTGGAACAACTGGCGAAGGCGAAAGCGACCATGTGCATTTTCCTCTCCGTGCAACTGATCGGCGAGGTGGTGAAAAAACTCTCGCCCGAATACGGCGGGGAGTGTCCGGTGGCGGTGGTGTTCCATGCGTCGTGGCCCGACCAGAAGATCGTGCGGGGGACGCTGGTGGACATCGCGGAGCGGGTGAAGTCCGAGGGGATAAACAGGACGGCGCTCATCGTGGTGGGCGAGGCGCTCTTGCGCCGCCAGCCGCAATCGAAACTGTACGACAAAGATTTCAAGCACGGGTACCGGAAATGAAAACGGCGTTCATCACGCTTTCCAACGAAGGGGCGCGCCTGATACAGGCGTTGAAACCCTTTTTCCCGGAGGCGGACGCCTACCTGCACGAGCGGATTACCGTGGCGGTGGAAGGGGAGCGCTTCGATAAAACCGTGGCTCTCACCGAACGGATATTTGGCAAGTACGAAGGGCTGGTGTACATCGCGCCGTGCGGCGCGGTGGTGCGCGCGCTGGCGGGAGTGCTGGAACACAAGACCACGGACCCCGCGGTGGTGGTGGTGGACGCGGGCGGCAGGCACGCGGTGAGCCTTTTGAGCGGGCACGAGGGCGGCGCGAACGACCTGGCGGTGCGGGTGGCGAACGCCATCGGCGCGGAGCCGGTGATAAGCACCACCACGGAAGCGGTGAAGAACATCATCGCCGGGGTGGGATGCCGGAAAGGAAAACAGGCGGACGACATCGTGGCCGCCATCAGATCGGCATTGGGCATGGCGGGGGTGGACATTTCACAGGTGCGGTACATCGCCTCGGCGGATGTGAAAAACCGCGAGGAGGGACTTATCGAGGCCGCGCATCTTTTGGGAGTGCCATTGCGGTTCATCGCCTCTGAAGAGATACGCGCGAGCGGGCGGGAGTTCGCCCGTTCGGAATTCGTGGAACAAAACGTAAACCTGCCGGCGGTCGCTGAACCGGCGGCGCTATTGGCGGGAAGGAGGACAACATTACTACTGCAAAAGACGGCATTCGACGGGATAACGGTGGCGCTGGCAAAGGAAAACTGTTTGTCGTTGGCATAGGGCCGGGAGGCAAGGCCGACCGCACCCACCGCGCCGAACAAGCGATAGCCCAGTGCTCCACCGTGGTGGGGTACAAGCGGTACATCGAGAACGTGGACGACCTCACCGACGGCAAGCGGCTGGTGTCATCCGGCATGACGCAGGAAGCGGACCGGTGCCGGGAGGCGGTGAAGATCGCGGCGGCGGGCGAGAACGTGGCGCTGGTTTCGTCCGGCGACGCGGGCGTGTACGGCATGGCGGGGCTTGCCATCGAGCTTACGCGGGAAGAGGGGCTGGATCTGCCGATAGAAATAATCCCCGGCGTGTCCGCCGCGAATGCCGCGGGCGCACGGCTGGGCGCGCCGTTGATGCTGGATTATGCCGCCATCAGCCTGAGCGACCTGCTGGTGCCGTGGGAAATGATACGCAAGAGGCTGGAAGCGGTGGCCGCCGCCGATATGGTGGTTGCGCTGTACAACCCGAAAAGCAAAAAGCGCGTGGAACAACTGGAAGAAGCGGCGGAGATTTTCAAAAAACACCGCCCCGTCAGCACGCCGGTCGGCGTGTGTACCAGCGTTGGATACGATGGGGAAGAGACGGTGGTGATGAGCGACTTGGAAAATTTCCAGAAAGAAGAAATCGGGATGATGAGCATCGTCATCATCGGCAACAGCGAAACGCAAAATATAAACGGGTGGATGGTCACGCCGCGCGGCTACAAGGGGAAACGGTATTGATTCTCCTTCTGGGAGGCACCAGCGAAACGAAACCGATCGCCATTGCGCTGGCGGCGGCGGGATACGCGGTGCTGGTTTCCACCGCCACCGATAACGCGCTGGACGTGGGAGACCACCCGAAGATCACCCGTCGCGCGGGTAGATTGACGCAAGAGGGGATGGTTGAATTGGTAAAGGAAAATGAAGTCGCCATTTTTATTGATGCAACGCACCCTTTCGCAATCGTCGCGCACGAGACGGCGCAAAAGGCGGCAAGCCTTGCGGGAATCCCCTATATCCGTTATCAGCGTCCCTCAACGCAATACGATTCTGAGGGCATCTTGTATGCCGAAAGCCACGAACAGGCGGCGGCATCGGCCTTTTCATTTGGCAAGCCGGTGCTATTGACCACCGGCTCACGCAATCTTTTGCCGTATGCCGAAAAGTCACGCGCTAGCGGATCGCGGGTGATCGCCCGCGTTCTGCCGCATCCGGAATCGCTGGACGCGTGCAAACAAGCGGGCTTGCCGTCTGCGTCGGTTATCGCCAAACGCGGCCCGTTTTCAGTGGATGAGAACCTTGAAGTGATACGGAACTTTAACATCGGCGTCATCGTCACCAAAGACAGCGGCAGTTCCGGCGGCGTGCCGGAAAAGCTGGAAGCGGCACGCATGGCCGGTTGCCGGGTGGTGATGGTCCGCAAGCCGGATGGCTCCGGGACATCGTTCGACTCCGTTCCGCAATTGGTGGCGGAAGTGCGCCAGAGGTTGTCGTGAGCGCGCCGTGCATCGCGGTGTTCGGCACCGGCTCGGACGTGGGGAAAAGCGTGGTGGCCTCGGCGCTGTGCCGCATTTTCTCCGATATGGGGATAAACGTGGCCCCGTACAAGGCGCAAAACATGTCGAACAACTCGTTCGTAACGCCGGAAGGGGGCGAGATAGGGCGCGCGCAGGCGGTGCAGGCGGAATGCGCGCGGCTCGCCCCGCACACCGACATGAACCCGCTGTTGCTCAAACCGTCCGCCGACAGCAGGTCACAAATGGTCCTGCATGGCAAGGCGGCGGGAGAGACCACCTCGGCGGATTTCCGCACGAACCGGGACTCGCTTTTTGATAGTGTCCAGGAAAGCCTGCGCAGACTGCGCGCGGCGCACGAACTGGTGGTCATCGAGGGAGCCGGCTCCTGCGCGGAAGTGAACCTGCGGAGCTTCGACATCGCCAATTTCCGCACGGCGCTTTCCTGCGGCGCGGCGGTGATATTGGTGGCGGACATCAGCCGGGGAGGGGTGTTCGCGCAGATATTGGGGACGCTCGCGTTGCTCCTGCCGGAAGAACGCGCGCTGGTGAAAGGAATCATCGTCAACCGCTTCCGGGGCGATCTTTCGCTATTTAAGGACGGCGTGGACTTCATCGAGCAACAGTCGGGCATTCCGGTGCTGGGGGTTATCCCGTCATTTTCGGACATCGTGATAGATTCCGAGGACAGCGTTTTGTTGGACGCGCTGGTGAACCCGCCTATGATCGTTGAAGAGGGAAAAACCGCCGTCGCCGTCATCCGCCTGCCGCACATCTCCAACTTTACCGATTTCGCGCCGCTGGTGCGCGAGCCTTCCGTGCGCCTCTCGTACCTTTCGCGCCCGCGCCCCCTGGACGGGGTGGACCTGCTCATCCTGCCGGGAAGCAAGAATACCATCGCGGACCTAATGTGGCTCCGCGAAACCGGATGGGAACCGCTTATCCGCGAATTTGCGTCAAAGGGCGGAAAAGTGGGCGGCATCTGCGGCGGATATCAGATGCTCGGCATGGTGGTGGATGATCCGCATGGGATGGAAGGGGAAGCGGGAAGAAGTGCCGACGGCCTCGGCCTACTGCATGTGAAAACCGTGCTAGGTAAGAAAAAGCGGCTAGCCCGCGCCACGGCGCTTTGGAACGAAGGGAAGGAAGAGATCACGGGGTACGAGATCCACATGGGAATAACCGAGGGGAATGCCAGGCCGTTCGCCATTATCACCGAAAATGGGAAACCGCATCACGATGGCGCGGTTTCCGATGATGGCCGGGTGTGGGGAACGTACCTTCACGGATTGTTCGACGAGCCGGAATTCCGAAAGGCATTTTTGGCAACACTGGGAAAGGCGGTGTTGAATGGCGATGCCCATTCGCGCATCGCCTTCAAGGAACGGCAATACGACCTGTTGGCGGCGTACTTCAAGCAACATCTGAACATGGAAAAACTTATCGCGCTTGCCGGCATTGAAAACCAGACTGTTACGGGGTGAATATGCGAGAAGAGGTTAAAGGGTTAACGGTTATTTTCACCGGCAACGGCAAGGGGAAAACCTCCGCCGCGCTGGGAGCGGTCATGCGCGCGCTGGGGCACGGCTGGAAGTGCAAGGTGATCCAGTTCATCAAGGCGAACAGGGAAACCGGCGAGATTCTTCTGCTCAAAAAACTCGCGCCGGAACTGGGGATCGAACAGTTCGGCATGGGGTTTACCTGGCTGAAGGATCACTCTCCCGAAGAACACCGTGAGGCCGCGCAAGCCGGGTTCAATGCGGCTTTGGCCGACATTCGATCCGGCAAGTACGGATTGATGGTACTGGACGAGATTCTGTACGCATTGGGAAAGGGATTGGTATCGCTGGCCGACGTGCAGGAGGCCATCCGCCAAAAACCGTCCCACATGCATCTGATACTCACCGGGCGCGGCGCGCCGCAAGAGCTGATCGAGATGGCCGACATGGTAACAAGCATGGAGCCGGTAAAGCACCCGATGGAAAAAGGGATACCCGCCCAGCGGGGGCTGGATTTTTAACGTCATTGCCAAGCGGGTGCCGCATACGATAAGGTAGAGCGGTTTTCAGGGGAATCGGAAGGGGAATGGAAGGCAAAATCCTTATCGTGGACGATGCGCCGCTTATGCGGGAAATGCTCGCCGACGCGCTCGCGGAAAACGGCTATGCCGTCGAAATGGCCGAAAACGGCGAACAGGGGTTCGAGAAGTACAAAAGCGATCCCGGCATCGGCTTCATCATTTCGGACATGGAAATGCCGGTGCTCGACGGCATCGGCTTTATCAAAAAACTGCGCGGCGCCAACTACGAGGTTCCGATAGTGGTGCTCACCGGCAACAAGGAGGTAAACTCCGCCATGGCGGCTATCAACGCGGGGGCGGACGACTACCTATTAAAGGACGAAAACATCCAGGAAACCATCCTGATGCACACAAAAAAGGTGTTTGAAAAGCGCAAGATAATAGACCAGATCAAGAAACTGAATGAACAGCTGAAGGTCCGCAACCAGTTCATAAAAACAACCTTCGGGCGATATATGTCCGACGAGGTGGTGGAGAAGCTTCTGGAATCGCCCGACGGTCTGCGGTTGGGCGGTGAATCGCTTCTCGTAACCATCGTGATGACCGACCTTCGCGGGTTTTCCGCCTTGTCCGAAAAGCTTTCGCCGGAAGCGGTGGTTGATATGCTCAACGGGTATCTGAAAGACATGACCGATGTCGTCTTCAAGTATTCCGGCACCATTATCGAGATCATCGGCGACGCCATCATGATCCTTTTCGGCGCGCCCACCACGCGGCCCGACGACGCCGACCGCGCCTTGGCCTGCGCGCTGGAGATGCAGTTGGCGATGGCACAGGTGAACCGGCGGAACCGGGAACACGGGCTACCGGAACTGGAGATGGGAATCGGCGTCAACACCGGGAAGGTGGTGGCGGGAAACGTGGGGTCCGACATGCGGGTGAAGTACGCCGTGGTGGGGAGCAACGTGAACCTGGCTGGCCGGGTGGAATCGTTCACCGTCGGCGAGCAGATACTCATCACCGAATCCACGCTGAAGGCCACGTCGCTGACGGCCAAGATCGGCGGAGAACTTCAGGTGCCGTTCAAAGGTCTGGAGAAACCGGTGACGGTGCATGAACTACTCGGCGTGAGCGGCAAATTCAATGTCGCCCTTCCTGAAGAGGAGCCGGTTTTTACCCAATTGAACGAAGGCGTACCGGTCAAGTTCGAGGTGCTGAATGGGAAGTTCTCAACCGGAGAGGTCCAAGAGGGCCGGATAACGCAACTTTCGGAAAAATGCGCCGTCTTGGGATCAACGGTCCCTGTGGCCGTTCATGCAAACCTGAAAATGACGATCAATGGCATCACAAAAAGCACCCATGAAGGGTTTACTTACGCCAAAGTGCGCCGGGGAACCGATGCGGGAAGTGTTGTAATTCACTTCACCTTTGTCCCGCAAGCGGTAAGAAATCTATTCGATGTCATGCGGGGGTACCGTCAAATAAACCGGGGAGGGAAGCCGCCAACTGAATTGTAACCGGAGAGGTCCCAGAGCGCGCTTTCTTGACTAGCCGCATTCGCAATCATATTTTTTCCCGCTAAATACAATCATCTATTCCTGCCACAAAGGGGTTACAATTTAGGTGGGTGGCAAAATGTTATGAACCGTTCCAACTTCTTTTTGTCCTTGTTCTGTCTATTACTGACATTCTCTTATCCAGCCAACGCGCGACAGATAGACGTTCAATTGACCCAATCGGAACGGGCGTGGCTATATAAGCATCCGAATTTGAAACTGGGCACGGTTCCCGACTGGGCGCCTCTCTGCTTCCGCGGCAACAAGGGGGAGCTTTCCGGCATAGCGGGTGCCTACAAAAATCTGATCGAGAAGAAACTTTCCATCTCATTTTCACTTATTCCCGACGCCCCTTGGGACGAAGTACTCGATAACATAAAACACCGAAAAACGGATGTGGTAATGTTGTTGGGCCAAACACCCGCCCGCGACAACTATATGGTGTTTTCCGAGATTTTGCTGGAGCTTCCGTATGTCATCATCACCCGCACCGACGCGCCTCACGTTAGCGGCGTTTCACGGCTGGCGGGAAACCGGGTGTCGGTGCGCAACCGTTTTGTGTCGCACGAATGGCTCGCCGCGGAGCATCCGGAAATAGCGCTGTTCCCCAAGAAGAGCACCATCGAGGCGCTTCAAGCCGTAAGTTCCGGCGAGGTGGATGCGTACGTCGGCTCGTTGGCCGATGCAAGCCTTGCCACTTCGCAAGCGGGGCTGGCAAACCTGAAAATAGCGGCAAGCGCCGATTTTACCAACCGTCTGCGCATCGGCGTGCGGAAAGACTGGCCTGAACTTGTCCCCATTTTAAACAAGACCATCGCCACCATACCTGGAGCGGAGCACCATGAGATATGGGACCGCTGGATACATCTAAAACAACCGGGTATTGATCCGCGGACGTTGTACGGCTTGGCCGTGGCATTTATCGTCGCCGCGTTCATCGGCCTTGTTATCCATAATCTCCGATTGAGAAATGCCTATTCCGGGATCAATGAGAAGGTGCGGGAACGGACGAAGGACCTTGAAGGGCTGAACAGGGAACTGAAGGAAAGCCAAGCCCGCTACCATGAGATATTCGAGCAGGTGACCGATTACATTCTGGTGCTGGATCCCGCGCAAGACCCTCCCGTTATCATTGATGCCAGTGAATCCGCCTTTCGGATACACGGCTACACGCGCGGGGAAATGGTGGGGCGCCCAATAACAATGATTGATGTGGAAGGCGCCAAAGTTCCAGGGAGGATGGATGAAATACTCTTGAAAAATCCGCTTCAATTCGAGGTGCTTCACCGCCGGAAGGACGGGAGCACCTTCCGCGCGGAAGTGCTGGCAAAGCTGATAAACGTCAGCGGTAAGCAATTGATGTACACCGTGGAGCACGACATCACGGAAAAAAAGAAGGCGGAAGTTATTTTGCAAAGCCGCGCCGATCTGTCGGACCTCGCGGTGAAGTCGTCGCTCGACCAGCTTATCCAATCCGCGCTCGACTTGGCGGAACGGCAGACATTCAGCCAAATCGGCTATTTCCATTTCGTGGATGATGACCAAGAGAACCTGACCCTGCAAACCTGGTCCACCAATACTCTCCAGAACATGTGCAAGGCCGAAGGGAAGGGGATGCACTACCCCGTGAGCAAGGCAGGGGTTTGGGTGGACTGCTTTCACGCCAAGAAACCGGTCATCCATAACGACTATGCCGGCCTTCCCCATAAAAAAGGTCTGCCCGAAGGGCATGCGCCGGTCATCAGGGAGCTTGGCGTTCCGGTTTTGCAGGGTGACAAAGTGGTGGCGATCCTCGGCGTGGGCAATAAGGAAACCGACTACAACCAGGACGACGTTGAAGTGGCGTTTCAGATCGCCTCGATCCTGTTCGACCTGGTGGAACGGAAGCGGGCCGAAGAGGCGTTGGCGAAGGAGTCGGCCCGGTTGCATACATTACTGGAAACCGCCAGCGACGGCATCCATGTAATGGACGAGAAAGGGAATATCGTCCAATTCAGCCAATCCTTCGCTCAAATGTTGGGGTACAGCCGCGAAGAGACCACACGGCTCAATATGGCGGATTGGGAAGCGCGGATACCGAGGGAGGAGCTACCCGAAAAAATTCAGGCCCTCATCCGGCGTCCCGCAACCTACGAAACAAAACACCGGAGGAAGGACGGAACGGAATTCGACGTGGAAATTAACGCCACGGGAGTGGTGCTGGACGGGAAGACCTACCTTTATGCTTCTTCCCGCGATATAACCGAGCGAAAGCGGGGAGAGCGCTCCCTGCGAACGGCGAAGGAAACGGCCGAGAACGCCACCCAACTAAAGGACAAATTCGTTTCCCTTGTCGCGCATGACTTGAAGTCGCCGCTCACGATCATGACAGGATTCCTGAAATTGATCCGCTTGAATTCGTCCGATACATTGAACGACAATCAGCGCCAGATATTGGACCGGGCCATAGATGCCGGACGCCAAATGACCTCATTGATCGAAGATATATTGAGCCTGAGCAGACTGCGGACCGGCGCGGTCAAGCTGAACATGGAGTTTTTCGACGCCCGCCAGTTGGGAAAAAAGATCGCGGCGGACTACTATCACGCGGCGCGGGATAAGGGGATAGAACTGATGAGCGATATACCCGAACACAGCCGGATATATTCGGACAAAACGCTGTTCAGCGAAGTGATAAACAATTTCGTCACCAACGCGGTAAAGTTCTGCGGCAAGGGGGACCGGATCACGATCTCTATGGCGACCAATGGGGGCGCCACCGTTTTTGTATCCGATACCGGACCGGGGATGGAACCCTCAATCGCCGAACGATTGCTTTCCCGCGAGGAAAGCGTTTCGGCCCGCGGCACCGCGGGGGAAACCGGGAGCGGTTTTGGACTGATGATCGCAAAGGAGGTTATCAAAACACTCGGTGGTGAATTCCTGATGGAATCAGCGGTTGGGAAAGGGAGCCGGTTCGGGGTGCGGGTTCCGGCCGTTCGTCCGCTGATCTTATTGGTGGACGACGATCCGGCGTTTCGGTTCCTGTTGATGCAATACCTGAATATGATAGATGTGGCAATCGTTGAGGCGGATGATGGTGAAACGGCAATGAAGTTCATTTCCGAAAGTGAAAACATGCCCCATGTGGTCATCTCGGATATCGAAATGCCAAAAATATCCGGGTTGGAATTGCTTGCTTATATCCAGTCGCGACACGAAACAAGGGGAATCCCGGTCATTATCGTTTCAGGTAAACATGGAATGGAGATTCGGGATGAAGTGTATGGCTTGGGTGCCAAGGAGTACCTTACCAAGCTAATTGACCCCGATGATTTCATACCCCGCATGCGTCGCTATATAAGCTGATGGGGGCGGGAGAAAGGGGATGAATAAAGCTTCTCCTCAACCCGAACATGCACACCAAGACGCACCATATCGTACTTGACATAATATACCTTATCGGAAGTCGCGGGCGTGGCATTCGAAATTGATGGCGTGGCGGTAATCAGAAATATCGCGAAGACTGCTATCTTTGCCAGCTCCCTTAAGCGGCCTGTCCTTCTGTCTTTCAACCACGCTTGGGTTAGGCGGTCGTCTTTAATGCCCAAGGCTTTTTCAATGTCGGTTGCCATCTCGATTGAAACTTTTGTGCGGCCTGTTTCAATGGCGGAAATGTAAACGATTCGTTTATGGAGTAATGCCGCTAACTGTTCTTGAGTGAGTCCTTTTTCAAGACGGAATTTTCTCATGGTCTCTGCAAACATAATAACCCCTTCTGTTGATGCAAATAAATTACCTCAATAGAAAATGTTTATCAAGGGTTTTTGTTAAGCCCACTATTTCTTCCGTCGAAGGTGGCTTTCTGTATCTCTTGAATGGGATGTTGGCCGCTTCAATATAAGTTGTTTTCACTTCGTCCTTTTTCTTTTGTGATTTTGAATTGTGGCTTGAATCATCTAATTCAATTGCGGCAAGGACTAGAAAGTCTTTATTGCATATTACGAAATCAATGCTTCTCTGGCTGATTTTGTTCATGTGTTTTTGGCGGTCTTTGGTTGATCCTATTTCGATTAACTGCTTTAGGTCCACTTGCGCCAGAATTATATGGTCTGGTAGCGTTTTCTTGAGCAACCAAAAGAATTCTTGTTCTCTTTTGCTTAGCGGGTTCTTTTTTATTACTTCCAGTTCCTGCATCTTTTCTTTGCTTGTGAACTTTTTGATGAGTAATGCAATCACGCTCATCACTACAAGTAAGAAAAATGCACCTTTCATGGGTTTGATAATTACCTATTAATTCTCCGAAAAATAGTTACAAATTTTACTTGACTTCTAAAATATACAACTCTTAAAATACTGTTTAAGCAAATTAATTAACATGAAATACTTTGAAATATAGGGGTGGTTATGGCTTCTGGATTTGATGCCGGTGCGGTTCGCATGATTGTTTTTTCTCTCCGTCACGAAATGCCTATTTGTGATTCTGGTGGCGGTACTTTCACCGATGGCTACCACAAGGCTTTGGATGAAGTCCTAGAGCTTTTCGATATTTTCCGTAACTCTGAAAAAAGAAAGGAGGTGGTCACCCAGGTTGATTCCTGATGGGGTACTCCCTCCCATAAAGACAATACGGGGGTAGTGAGTTCTTGGCGGTTTTTGATACTTGACAAGCCAGCGACCGGAATGAATATGAGGGCGCGGCGCAAAAAGAAAGGGGCGATTATGGCCTTTAAGAAAATTCAGTTGTTGGGGTGCGGCCAAATTAAAACGCACAAGACGGGCGATTACGACGGCAAGGACGGCAAGAAGGTGAAAACCGTTGACGTGGCTTTCCTGTACGACCGGGACGGGATATGCTTCCTCAACGACTTTCAGATCAGCGACCGGAACTACAACCCCGGCACGAAGGGGCTTGCATTCGCTGAAATCGGGCCGGAGTTGGTTGGCACCTCCGTTCTGTTCGTGGCGGAGGTCTCCGAATACGGCAACCGCATACTGCGCCTTGAACGTATGCCTGTAAAGGCCTCTGGGAACGTCTGACAATGAATCCGCGCGGCACCCCTTCCCTTCTGTTGATACTCATAGGGGTACTGCGTTTAAACGCCGCTCAAGGCGGTTCTATGGGTGCCACCGCCGACTCCCGCGTCAGCGGGCTAGGCGGTGGCCCCATCCCCCCTTACCCCAGTAATACGGGGGGATGGAACGTAATTTATTACACTTACAGCAATAAAGGGGGGGTGATGGGTCTTCCGGTTGTCATATCCGGAGGGTGGGACTTACAGGCTTTTACTGCGAATTGGGATATGCCTCTTTTCGATTCTGACCACTTCAATCTTCTCATTGACCGGTTACGCCGGGCAAAAGGAAAATATGAGGTTGTCGAGGTTGACGGTAATCAATTCCGGCTACCCGGTTATAAGCCCGGCGGTTATTATGCTTTTCTCAATGAGAATCTGAATATCTGGATTAATCCTTCTTTGAATCCTACCCTCAAAGCTCAAATACATTCCGTTGGGGTGCATCGCTACGGTGTTGATGTTTTACAAGATATTGTTCGCGGCGTTGTGCGGTTTTTTGGTGGTGTCCCGGAAGGTGATTTCAAATTATTCCGGCAAGACTTTTTTGTTGACCTTCATGTTGATGAAATATCTGTAAAACCTGAAAACGTCCTTTCTCGCGCAAAAAAAATCCGGGTTGTTCACGATCCGTTATTGAGGGTTGAAACTCTCGGCGTTGGCACTCGCGGGAAGGAAACTGTCTTTTGCCGCATGTATGACAAGCGCAAGGAGATGGAAGAAACAAAAAAATACTGGTATCAGGCGATTCTTGATGAAAAGCCGTTATATGAAAAAGAACGTCCTGTTTGGAGGGTAGAGTTTGAAATCGGCGGTCTATACCTGCGCCAACTCGATTTGAGAGGTTGGGAAAAACTTAAAGAGCAGGAAGGGCATTTGCTTGACCACTTATTTCATAAAACAGTTCGTCTTGTGCATCCAAATTTCGATGATAGCAACAAATCTAAAAATCCCCTTCTTCCTGAATGGCAAGTAATTCAAAAATGGATTGCTGAACAATATCCCGGGTGGTCTTTCATTCTCCAGCGTGGCGCGAAGGTTCGTACTCTTGAACAGTTGAAAAAATCCAAGCAAGAACAGCTTATAGATGCCATTCTCGCATATCGCGCTGTCCGTCAACTTCTTGGTGATGAAGAAAAACATATTCAAGGTTCCATTGAAAGTCTGTCGTATATGACCCGGATTCCTTTTGGCTATGAGCGGTTGGAAAAAAAGAAATCTCGTTTGTTGGTTGTGGACAAACTGAAAAATGATGGCTGTTCTGATGAGGTTGGCGAATGACAACCGCGCAAATGTTGGACTTCATGACCGGCTGGGGTCTTTACATTACCATTTATTTTGCCGGTCTCGGTATATCTGCTGTCGTTAGCGTTCTACGTTCGGGCGAAATGTCCGAATGAATTCAAAAATGAAAGGAGGTGATTTCATGTTGAAGAAGTTTGGCTTGTTGGCCCTTATCGGGTCTTTCCTTGCGATGTCTTTCGTTGGTGCCGCTGAAGCGGTCACGATAGATACTACCGCTATCCTTGCGGATATCGGCACCGCCGCCGTGGCGGTAATCGGTCTGACGCTCTCCGTGCTGGGTGTGCGGAAGGTGGTTAGCCTTCTGCGTTCGTAAAAGGTGGGGGTAAGGGGTTGCACTCCCTTACCCCGCTAAATCGGGGGGTATTGCTACCCCTCAACTTTGGAAATTTAATTATAAAGGAAATCGTCATGAAAAACGTTCTTAACTCCAATGGGGGGTTTACTCTCATTGAACTTGTGGTCGTCATTGTGATTCTGGGGATACTTTCTGTTTCCGCTTATAATGCGTACAGTGATCTAAAACCTGATGCGCAGTTGTCCGCTCTGAAAGGTATTGCGGGTGAAATTTCTGTAGCGTCAAAAATCAATTACGCTAAACGTAGTATCAATTCTTCAGCCGGTTTCCCGAGCCTCGATTGTGTGGATGTCTTGGCGTTTGTGCATATCTCCGCCAAATACGTTGTTGGTTCGTCGGCTTTAACTCCTGGAATGCTGTCCCAATGTTCCGTCGTCGATTCTGAAAGTGGGAAATCTGCCTTATTCGATGCTTGGTATGTTCTCTAATGACTTCTGCCGAAGCCGTTGCCTTGATGAACTCTCTTGACGCTCTTCGTTTATCTGTTGATGGGTTGAACGCTGTTGGCACGGCTTTCCTTACTTGGCTTGATTCCACATTTTGGTTTTTCATGGGTGCGCTTGCCGGTAAGATATTTGTTGAAGGCTTGAAGGCTTTCAAATGAAAAGACTATTTCTAAGTCTTGTGTTTTTAGGTTTTCTTTCTTCTAATGGCTTTGCTACTTGGCATTACGCGAATCAACGTGGTGATGGTTCTTGGCAAGATCGTTCCATGAATGAATCCTACCAAATATTTAAATCCGATGGGTCCTCTTGTTGGGTTAATCATCAAGAAAACCAGTATGAAAGTGGCGGTGCTTGGTATACCAGTTGGGCGCAAAAAAACGATTGTGCCGAAACTCTTCCTGATGGAACCCGAAAAACGTACGATATAGGCCAGGACGGAAGTGTTACAAAAAATACTCAAAATCCTGATGGGTCTTCTGATTCGTCTGTTATTCCGGGTGGTATTGATGGTAGTCTTCCAGTGGCGGGAACTCTTCCCTCAACCGCTACGCATGTAAATCCTGATGGTACTTCTTCAACTCAAACTGTTGGTACTTCTGTTAATCCTGATGGCTCGTCCACGACTGTTACTATAGACGCAAACGGGGCTGTTCATTCGGTTTCGAATATGCCTATTTATACCCCTGTTAAATATTCCTATACTGATTCTGCTGGTGAATTCCATTTTGTAATGGACGCTGTGGATTTAGGCGCTCTTGGTTTTACTGGTTCTACTGACATGAAATCCATTTCTTCTTTTGTCAACCCGGATGGCAGTATTACTTATCGAGGTATAAACCCTTATACCGGTGGCGATGTGTTCGTTAATAATGGCGTTGCTGGTTCGACCGGCTCAACTGGCTCAACTGGTTCGACCGGCTCAACTGGCTCAACTGGTTCGACCGGCTCAACTGGCTCAACTGGCTCAACTGGTTCGACCGGCTCAACTGGCTCAACTGGCTCAACTGGTTCGACCGGTTCAACTGGCTCAACTGGTTCGACCGGTTCAACTGGCTCAACTGGTTCGACCGGTTCAACTGGCCCAACTGGTTCGACCGGTTCAACTGGCTCGACCGGTACACAGGGTGAAGTGCTTTCGTGGGTTTCAAATATTTTCGGCGGGTCTAGTACAACATCCACTACTAATCAATATTACAATGGCGCATTGCCAGCATCTTCAACTGCTCTTCCCACTCCACCACCTCCGACTTCTACGGTTGCGGGTACTGGTACGGCGGCAAAACCATATACGCGGCATTACGCCACGGGTGAATCGTTTTCTTCGATGTTTGAAACTCATTACACTGGATGGCTGAATAATTCGCAGTTCAAAAACATGCTTTCACCTCTTCAAATTACTGGTTCTGGCCCGGGTTTTGAAAATCACTGTTTCAATCTTTCCCACGTTGCTAATTTTCATGGGTGTTTCACTTTTAATGATTATCTGTGGGTGTTCCGGGCTTTGTATGGGATTGTCATGTTTTGCGCGGTGTTCATGGGTTATTCAATTATTTTCGGGAAGTAGAAATGCAAGGGATTGTTGACACATTAGAAAACCTCTGGGCCGTCTTTGTCGGTTGGCTTGATTCCTTTTTTTCGTTCATGTGGGATGTTGGGCGGGATTTACTTCTTTGGGCTTTTGAATCCGCCTTGGGCGTTGCTGATGTGGCTTTTACATCTTTGATGACTTTAATTGGTTCGTGGAACACCATAACGCTTAACTCGTTATTGTTGTTAATGCCTCCCGATGTCGCCACTGCTCTTTTTTATATCGGCATTCCCGATGCGATAGCTCTTTTGTCTGTCGCTTGGTCATACCGTTTGATTAAAGATTTTCTTATCTCGGTTGTCCCTTGATTAATGCGTATGCCGGCCAGCCGGGTAGTGGAAAAACTTATTATGCCGTTGCCCGTGATTTAATCCCAAAGCTCATTAATAGCGAGTGCAAGATTTACCACTCTATTAAAGGTCTTAATCTGTATCGGATAGCTGTAGATTACGAACTTGACCTTTATAAACTTCGTGAGCGTGTTGAATTTCTAGGGGATGATGATACTCAAACACCTGATAAGGAAAAAATTCGCGGTCTCGCTGATCGTGTTGAATCCGGTGATATTCCTAATGGGTCGTATTTTCTCTTGGATGAACTTCAAGATGTATTCCCCGCAAAAGCCATAACCGCTGATGAAAGGATTACGCCTGAATGGATTCATCTAATTACTAATCACCGGCATCACAATATAGATATGTCTTTCATGACACAGCACGTTGAATCAGTCGAAATTACTTGGCGGCGGCAAATTGAAATTTTGCGTGTCTTTCGTGGCCTTGGCTTTCTTGGGCTTAAGCGTAATTATACCTGTGGGTGTTATATACGTTCTGGCAACAAACAGGTTTATTACAAAGATGAAAAAGGACGGTATCAACCACGTTTCTACCCTTATTATCAGTCATTCGACTGCGAAGTGAGCGAAGACGATTTAAGGAAAAAATATTCCGGCAATACGATTTTCAAGCCTTGGTATTTTCTTGTAGCGGCTTCTCTTTTGTTCTGTTTCCTTTCTCTTCTTTATAAAGGTAATGGGACTGTTGCCCGTGCAATTATTGGAGGTGAAAATAATGCGGTTTCTTCTGGTTCTTCTCATTCCTCTATTTCTCCGGCTCCTGCCGTACCTGTTTCGGATTCTTCTGCATCTGCGCCGCGAATGGAAACGTCTACAGGGTCTTTAACATCTTCACCATCTGCCAATGGCAACACTGAAAGAAAAGATGGCCCTCCGGTTCCTACTGTTCCTATTCTCGTGGGGTGTGTGGGTTTTGAAACGGATAATGATTCGGTCTATTATGCATCCGTTCAAGGTCCTGATGGTCGTTTTTATCGGTTTCGGTTTCCTTGTCTTGATTTGACCGTAGGGAAACCGTTTATTCTCTCCCTTGATGAAGTTCGTATGCTTTCACTATCAGACCAGTTACAAGCTGGCCGTGAAACAATTGAAGATCGTTTAAGTTTGAATGCCCGTTAAATAGGCAATGTCTTCTTTGTAGGTCCTAAAGCCTTTTTGTGGTTTTTTATTATCTCGAGGGTTTTGGATTGTGTCGTGAAAAGTTCCGGTAATCTCTCTTCTATGATACTTCTTAAAGGCCGGTTGTATTCAGGCTGGTAGATGATATTCGGGCAATCGTGAATCCTGTTTAAGCGAACCTCTGGCATATCGCGTATGTAATCTTTCACCAGTTCGATTGTCCATGAAGCAAAGTCCATGGTGTTCCTTTCGGTCTATCGAGGAAAATGCTTGAATGGTTTCAGTCCTAGTTTCATATGTCTTTTGTCGCAACAGTCAATGCGATAGTCAAGTCTGCTGGTACAGGTTATCTCGTGTAATCTCCCGTCGCATTCTACACACGTTCGCCATTCGCCGCCGTTGGCGCACTTATGTCCGCCCGCTTTCGCTTGCGTGATTAAGAGTTCATCACTGCGGGGATGTTGTATTTTCATGTATCTTTTGAAAAGTGAGGTTTTCTTTTAAGGCTTTGATAAGTAAAGAAAATCATAAAAATAAATAAACAATAATATACCTTATCGGAAGTCAGGGGGCGTAAGGGTTGGCGTTAGAACTGCCTCATCGTAAGGTTTTGGATGTGGAAAAAGGCCCTATCGCACCGCTTATCAGCGCAATAGAGTATCGCTAAACAGGTGCGCCTTGGATTCCAATCGGCTCACGCCGCCCATAAGGAACTTATCTATCTCATAAGCGCATTCGCGGCCTTCGGAGATGGCCCAAACCACCAGCGATTGGCCCCTTCGCATGTCGCCAGCCGAAAAGACCCCCGGCACGTTCGTTTGGAATTTTCCATCGGTCTTCACGTTGCCGCGTTCGTCCTTTTGGACCCCAAGTTCCTCCAAAAGCCCTTTTGGCTCCGTGTAAAGGAAGCCCATAGCCAAAAATACCAAGTCGGCCTTATAGACCCCCTCGGTGCCAGGAAGTTCCTCAAACTTCGTGGGACTCAGCCAGTTTATCTTCACATGCTTTACGCCTGTCACATTCCCGGCGGCATCCTTCAAAAACTCCTTCGAGAGCACCGACCATTCGCGGACGCACCCTTCTTCCTGCGAGGTCGAGGTGCTCAACATCCGCGGTCCCGGAAACACTGGCCACGCGGTATCTTCCGTCCGGTTCGCCGGCGGTTTCGGTAAAAGTTCAATTTGCGTCACCGATGCCGCGCCGTGCCGTATGGAGGTGCCCACGCAGTCCGAGCCGGTATCGCCGCCGCCGATGACAAGCACATGCTTTCCTTTGGCATGTATTTCCTGATCCTTCGGGATGGCATCGCCCGCAACGCGCTTATTGTTCTGCGCGAGGAACTGCATGGCGAGGTACACACCCTTGGCGTCGCGTCCGGGTATCGGCAGGTCGCGCGGGACGGTCGCCCCGCAGGCCATCGCCACCACGTCGAATTCCATTTTCAGTTTCGCGGCGGGAACGTCCACGCCGATATTTGCCTTTGTGACGAAAGTGATACCTTCCGCTTCCATCAGCTTGATGCGCCGGTCGAGTATGTCCTTGCCCAGCTTGAAGTCCGGGATTCCGTAGCGCAAAAGCCCGCCGATGCGGTCGGCCCGCTCATACACCGTCACCAGATGGCCCGCCTTGTTCAGTTGGTCGGCCAAGGCCAAGCCGGACGGGCCGGAACCGACAACCGCCACCTTTTTACCGGTGCGCTTGATCTGGCGGTTCGCCGTCATCGTGCCTTCCTTATACGCGTTCTCAATGATGGCGAGTTCGAGGTTCTTTATCGTGACCGGCTTGTCTATGATCCCCAGCACACAACCCGATTCGCACAGCGCGGGGCACACCCTTCCGGTGAACTCCGGGAAGTTGTTGGTGCTCAAAAGCGTTTGAAGGGCCTCTTTCCATTTGCCGCGGTACACCTGGTCGTTGAACTCCGGCATGATGTTGTGGAGCGGGCAGTTCGGGTGGCAAAATGGGGTGCCGCAATCCATGCACCGCGCCCCCTGCTCTCCCAGTTCCTCCTTGGAAAGGGGGACGATAAATTCCTTGTAATCCTTAATGCGCTTTTCGACCGGCTCGTACGAGTGGCCCTTGCGCTTGAATTCCCTAAAACCGTCTTTTTTTCCCATATCATTTCCCGGCGCGGATTATACCGCCGCCGTTTCCCTGTTCCGTTCCATTTCCGCCATCACGCGCTTGTAGTCGTGCGGCATTACCTTGATGAACTTGGGCGACATCGCGTTCCAGCTGTCCAGCACCTTTTTGGCGTGCGGACTTTGCGTGAATTGATGGTGCCGTTCGATCATCGTTTTCACCATCGCCGTCTCTTTCGGGTCGGCCAATCCATCCAGCTCCACCATGCCGGTGTTTATCCGGTGGCGCGATTTTCCGTCCTCGTCCAGCACATAGGCTATGCCGCCGCTCATTCCCGCGGCGAAATTTTTTCCCACCGGGCCGAGGATGACCACCCTGCCGCCGGTCATGTATTCGCACCCGTGGTCTCCCACCGCTTCCACCACCACGTTCGCGCCGGAATTCCGCACGCAAAACCGCTCGCCGCCAATGCCCTGTATGAAGGCCTCGCCGCTGGTGGCGCCGTAGAAGGCCACGTTCCCCACGATCACGTTCTCATTCGGTTTGAACATGGAGGCGCGGTTCGGGTACAAAACGGCCCTGCCGCCGGAAAGCCCTTTGCAGAAATAGTCGTTGGCCTCCCCTTCCAGTTCCATGGTCAGCCCTTTCGCGCCGAACGCCATAAAGCTTTGTCCCGCCGTGCCTTTCAGCTTGATATGGATGGTGTCGGCGGGCAGGCCCTCTTCGCCGTACCGGCGCGACACTTCCGCGGACAGGAGCGTTCCCACCGTGCGGTTCTGGTTGCGTATGGTTATTTCGGCGCGCACCTTCTCCCCTTTTTCCAGCGCGGGCTTGGCAAGCGGGATAAGCTGGTGATCCAGAGCGCTGTCCATACCGAAGTCCTGCGATTCGCAGGAGTACGGCTGGCATCCCGCTTTCGCGGCCTTGTGCAGAAGGCGATCCATCTTCAGGTGCTTCGCCTTGAAGTGGGTGATGTTGTCTTTCGCTTTCAGTTTTTCCACATGCCCCACCATTTCGTTCACGGTGCGGAAGCCAAGCTGGGCCATGTACTCGCGCAGTTCCCGCGCGAGGAACATGAAGAAGTTCACCACATGCTCCGGCTTGCCGGTGAAGTTTTTGCGCAGTTCCGGATCTTGGGTGGCAACGCCAACCGGGCAATTGTTCAGGTGGCACTTGCGCATCATCACGCAACCCGTGACGATGAGCGCCGATGTCGCCGCGCCCCACTCTTCCGCCCCCAAAAGGACGGCGATGGCAGCGTCGCGCCCGGTGACGAGCCGCCCATCGGTCTGCACCACGATCCTGCTTCGCAATCCGTTGCGCATGAGCACCTGGTGCGTTTCCGCCAAGCCCAGTTCCCACGGCAGGCCCGCGTGTTTGATGGAGCTGAGCGGCGATGCCCCGGTGCCGCCGTCGTGCCCGGAGATGAGCACCGCTTCCGCGTGCCCTTTGGCCACGCCCGCGGCGATGGTCCCCACCCCCGCTTCGGACACCAGCTTTACGTTGATGCGCGCGCGGTCGTTCGAATTTTTGAGGTCGTAGATCAACTGCGCCAGATCCTCGATGGAGTAAATATCATGGTGCGGCGGAGGCGAGATGAGGCCCACGCCGGGCGTGGAATGCCGCGTTTTGGCGATCGTTTTGTCCACTTTCGGGCCGGGGAGTTGCCCCCCTTCGCCCGGCTTTGCGCCTTGCGCCATTTTTATTTGCAGTTCGTCGGCGTTCACCAGATAGTTGGAGGTCACGCCGAACCGTCCCGACGCCACCTGTTTGATGGCGGAGCGTCGCGAATCGCCGTTCGGCAGTTTTTTATACCGGTCGGGGTCTTCGCCTCCTTCGCCGGTGTTGCTCTTCGCGCCCAGCCGGTTCATGGCGATGGCGATGGTCTCGTGCGCCTCTTTGCTTATGGAGCCGAACGACATGGCCCCGGTGAAAAACCGCTTGACGATATTTTCCTCCGGCTCCACTTCTTCCAGCGGGATGGCCTTGGAATCGGTGAACTCCAGCAGGTGCCGCAAGGTGTTCGGCCCCGCGCCGTTCTCCACCGCCTTCGAGAATTTCTTGAAGGTTGCATAGTCGCCGGTGCGGGTGGCTTTTTGCAGGAGTTCGATGGTCTCGGGATTGTAGGTATGCCTCTCGCCCCGCGCGCGCCAGTAGTAGTTGCCGGTGGACTCGATGGTTGTTTCCCGCGCCGTCTCGGTTTCGCCCGGAAAGGCGTACCGGTGCCGCGCAAGGGTTTCCGTTTCTATTGCTTCCAACCCTATGCCGCCCAGGCGCGAAACGGTTTTGGTGAAGTACCGGTCAACGAACGCGTCGTCCAGCCCCACCGCCTCGAATATCTGCGCGCCGATGTACGATTGGATGGTGGATATGCCCATCTTCGCCATCGTCTTGAGCAGTCCCTTGTCCACCGCCTTGGTGAAGTTCTTTTTCGCTGCTTTCTCTTCAATCGCCTCTTCCAGAATGTTCCTCGTCAATAGGTCGGCGATGGACTCGAAGGCCAGATACGGATTGACGGCGGACGCGCCGTAGCCGAGCAGGAGCGCGAAGTGATGCACTTCCCGCGGCTCGCCCGTTTCCAGGATGATGCCGCAATCGGCGCGCCTTCCTTCGCGGATGAGGTGGTGATGCACCGCGGATACCGCCAGCAGGGAGGGGATCGGCGCGTGTCGCGCATCCACCCCGCGGTCGGAAAGGATTATCACATTTGTACCCTTTGTCACGGCGTCCAACGCCTGCTTGCACACTCCTTCGAGCGCGGATTGCAGGCTCCCCTCTTCCGGCTTGAAGAGGATGGGAATAGTGACGGAGGTGAACCTGCCGTGGTTGAGCTTTTTCAGCTTTTCCAGTTCGTCGTTCGCAAGGATCGGGTGCGGTATCTCGATGACCCGGCAATGTTCTTTCGTCTCGTGCAAAATGTGTCCCTGCGCCCCGATGAAGGAGACCAGCGACATCACCGATTCTTCGCGTATGGAGTCTATCGGCGGGTTCGTCACCTGCGCGAACAACTGGTAAAAGTAGTTGAACAGGTTTTGCGGCCGGTCCGAGAGCACCGCCAGAGGCGTATCGCTCCCCATCGAGCCGATCGGCTCTTCCCCGTTCTGGGCCATCGGCCCCACGACCATCTTCAGGTCCTCGAACGTGTAGCCGAACGCGGATTGCCGCCGGACGAGCGTGGAGAAATCGTGGTGGTTGTCCGAAACGGCTGATGCGATCTGCCCCAGCTCCACTTTTCCTTCGGCCAGCCACTGCGCGTAGGGCTGGGCGGCGGCGTAGCGCTCCTTGATCTCCTCGTCGGGGATGATGCGCCCCTCTTCAAGGCTCGCCACGAACATCCGTCCGGGCTGGAGCCTTCCTTTAAGAACGATATCTTCCGGCTTGAAATCCAACACGCCTGCTTCCGACCCCATCACCAGTATGCCGTCTTTCGTCAGGCAGTAGCGCGAGGGGCGTAGGCCGTTGCGGTCAAGCGTGGCGCCAATCACCTTGCCGTCGGTGAACGCGATGGAGGCGGGGCCGTCCCACGGCTCCATAAGCGTGGCGTGGTATTCGTAAAACGCTTTTTTCGCAGTGCTCATTTCCTTGTCCGAAGCCCACGCTTCGGGAATAACCATCATCATCACATGGGGGATGTCCCTGCCGCTCAGCGCCAACAGTTCCACCACGTTGTCGAGGATCGCGGAATCCGATTGTGTTTCGTCTATGATCGGTTTCAGCTTGTCCAGCTCGTCCTTGGTGAACATGTCCGATTCGGCGAAGACCGCCTCGCGCGCGCGCATCCAGTTGATGTTTCCCCGCAAGGTATTGATCTCACCGTTGTGCGCGATGAACCGGAACGGATGCGCCAGCGGCCACGAGGGCATGGTGTTCGTGGAGAACCGGCTATGCACCAGCGCCAGCGCGGAAACAAGGGTTTCGTCTTTGAGGTCGAGAAAGTAGGTGAACAACTGCGGCGAGGTGAGCATCCCCTTGTACGAAGTGGTGCGGGACGACAGCGACACCGTGTAAAACGTGTTCGACTTGTCCGCGCCCGTGGCCGTCACCGTTTTCTTCACATAGTTGCGCAAGACGTACAGTTTGCGCTCGAAGGCCTGCTGGTCCGCCGCGTTGGCGCCCCGCTTGATGAACACCTGCGCGATGTACGGTTCCACCTTCCTTACGGAGAGGCCGAGATTGCCGTTGTCCACCGGCACCTGCCGCCAGCCCAGAAGTTCCTGCCCCAGTTCGGCGGCGCAGGATTTGTAGATATCCATCACCTTCTTGCGGGATTGTTCTTCTTGCGGCAGGAACACCATGCCCGCGCCGTAGCTTCCTTCCGGCGGAAGGGTGAAGCCGAGTTTCGTGCATTCCTTTTTGAAGAAGGCATCCGGCATCTGGATGAGCAGTCCCGCGCCGTCGCCGGCGTTCTTTTCCGCGCCCACCGCGCCGCGATGCTCCAGATGTTCCAGTATCTCGATACCCTTGCGCACCAGATCGTGGGACTTTTCCCCTTTCAGGTTGGCGATGAACCCCACGCCGCAGGCATCATGTTCGAACGAAGGGTCGTACAACCCCTCGGATTTCATCTCGTTGTGCTCTTCGTTCATCCTATTTCCATCACTTTTCAAAAATGGGCCACATAAATCCGCAAGTGCGTTACTTTATCAAAGATTGTCCAGTTTGCAAGGCAAAGTTTACGGTTCCGGAGACGGATTTTTTTGTAAATGTCCTTCCGCGAATTCCGTAAAACGTCCCGCCTCGATCGCAGAGCGGATGCCCTGCATCAGCCGCTGGTAGAAGGTAAGGTTATGGAGAGTGTTCAGCCGAAGAGCCAGCAATTCATCCGCCATGAACAGGTGGCGCAGGTATGCGCGGGAGTAATTCCGGCAGGTCTCGCACGGGCATTGTTCGTCCAGGGGGCGGGGATCTTCGGTGAACGCGCTGTTCCTGATATTGATCTTTCCGTGAGTGGTGAAAAGCGATCCGTTGCGCGCGTTCCGCGTCGGCATCACGCAGTCGAACATGTCCACCCCGCGGGCCACCGCCCCCACGATGTCCTCCGGCGTGCCCACACCCATCAGGTAGCGCGGTTTGTCTTCCGGCAGACAGGCGGCGGTCACTTCCGTCATATCCAGCATAAGCGTATCCGATTCCCCCACACTCAGCCCTCCGATGGCATACCCGTCGAACCCTATCTGTACGATCTGTTTCGCGGATTCCTCGCGCAACCGCGCGTCCGTCCCACCCTGTGTAATGCCGAATAGCGCTTGGGCGGTTCCGATCCGCGCACTTTTGCATCGCTCTTCCCACTTCGTTGTGCGGTCCATCGCCTTTTTAAGGTGTTCAATGGTGGAAGGGTATGGCGCCACTTCATCGAAACACATCATGATGTCCGAGCCGAGCGATTGCTGTATCTCGATCGCCTTCTCCGGGGTGATGAAGTGCCTGCTCCCGTCGAGGTGGCTTTGGAATTGAACCCCCTCATCGGTGATCTTCGTAAGCCCCTTGAGGCTGAACACCTGAAACCCGCCGCTGTCGGTAAGGATCGGCCGTTCCCAGTGCATGAACTTGTGCAGGCCGCCCAGCTTTTCGATCAGCTTGTGGCCGGGGCGGATATACAGATGATAGGTGTTTCCAAGTAATATCTCCGCGCCGGTGGAAAGCACGTCTTCGGGCGAGAGCGTTTTCACCGTTGCCTGCGTTCCCACCGGCATGAACGCCGGGGTGTTTACCACATGCCCCCGCGCGGTCTTAAAAAACCCCCGCCGCGCCTTTTTGTCCCGGTTCAGGACCTTGAACGTGAACACCGGCTAGAAGAAACGGGCCATGAAGAACTTGAAGTCTTCCTCATCCGCCATGATGCCGATACCGCCGAAGAAGGTGCGGTAGTATTTATTCGCCAGTTCGTCCCCGCCCACATACAGGAACAGGTATTTCTGCGGGAAGTACTTCGCGGTGACTTTCACCTGCGGACTCTTGGCGTTATTGTCATACCCGCTGAAATTGAACACGTCCGCCGTGAGCATCAGCTTGTCTTCCCATCCGTGCAGGTCCAGCCCCACGCCGCCGCTCGATTCCATAAGGCCGCCCTTGATGGTGACGTTGCCAAACCGCTTGGCGATGTAGAAACTGTACAAAAGCGAGTTAAGCGTGTTGCGCGGTCCGGTGCCCAGGTTGCGCCGCACATCCTCGCTGACTTCTATCATATAGTACTTGTCCTCGCGCGGCTTGACGCGGATGGAGAAGTACGATTTGCTCTGTTGCATTTCGGACTGGTATTCAGCGCGCGCGCCGATGCCCACTTTCATTGCGCCGGTCTGCTTGGTGAGGTTCTTTGCCCCTTCCAGCGTTTCGTTCAGGCCGTTGTAAACTTCCTCCTCCTGGACGAGCTTGCCGATGGTCCCCTCGCCCTTTTCGATCTTGGCGGTTATCTTCTTCACGCTGGCCATGATCTCGTCCAGCTTTTCGGAGCTTGTCTTCAGGTTCGCCATCGCCACCTTGAAGTTCTCGCGGTTTTCAACCAGCACGCCATTGAAGTTGCCCGACGCCTCCTTGATGTTCGACATGCTGTCCTTCAGGTTCGTCCGGTTATCCGACACCATGTCGCGGATACCGCTGGCCGCCTGGTCCAAATGCTCCAGCAGGTCGGGCGCCTTTTCGGCGAACGATTTCGACATCGAGTTGAGGTTGGATATGGAGCCGCGCAGGTTTTCCCGGTTCTCGGTGAGGATAAGCTGGAGCACCGCGGTGGCCTTGTCCACGTTCGTGATGATCTGCGTCAGTTTTTCCTTGTTGCCGCCCACCACGTCATTCAGATCCTTGCTGAGGTTGGACAGGTTGCTGATGATGGATTTGAGCCCCTGTTTCCCCTCCTCGCTCCCGAACGATTCGCTGAGAGAGTTGGTGACCGTTTTAATGTCGTCCAGAGCGGCGGAGAGTTTCGCAACCATGTCGTCAATATTGGAGGGGGGAATGCTGTTCGCCAGCACCCCGCCATTGGACACATAAGTGGGGGAGAAGCCGGGCCGGATCTCGATGAACTTTTCGCCCAAAAGCCCCTTCCCCTGCACGGTGGCAACGGAGTCGTCCGGCACGTCGTAGTCGCCGTGCAGGCCCACGGTCACTTTCGCGCGGTAGTTCTCCAGTTCCACCTTTTTCACTTCGCCGATCTTCACGCCGGCCATCCGCACGTCCGATTTTTCGGTGACGCCGGTGATGGTCTTGAAATAGACGATGAAGGATTTTTTTCCGGTGACGCTGAAAAGCTTTTTGCCGCCGATGGAAAAAGTCAGCCAGAATAACACCGCGAATCCGGCGATGATGAACACGCCCAGCTTCGCCTCATTGGTCCAGTTCTTCACCTACTGCGCTCCTATATGCCGCCCCTGCACGGCCTCGGTCTGGCGGATTATCCGCCCGATCTCGACGAACTCCCGCACGGCGGGATTCGTTTGGTTGAACATTACCTCATCCGGCGTGCCTATCGCCACTATTTTTCCCTGATACAGCATCGCGATACGGTCGGCGATCCGGTTGGCGCTCACCATGTCGTGCGTGATCGTCACCGATGTCACCTTCAGCGCCCGCGTGGTTTTGATGATGAGGTCGTTGATCACGTCCGCCATCACCGGGTCAAGGCCCGTGGTCGGTTCGTCGAACAGGATGATCTGCGGGTTCATGGCGATGGCCCTGGCCAACCCCACCCGCTTTTTCATGCCGCCCGATAGCTCGGCGGGCATCAACCGCTCCACATCCTTCATTCCCACCATTTCCAGGCATTCCTTCACCCGTTCATCTATTTTCGATTGCGCCAAGTCGGTGTGCTCCTTAAGGGCAAATCCCACATTTCCGCCCACTGTGAGCGAATCGAACAACGCCGCCCCCTGGAACAGCATCCCGAATTTTTTGCGCATCTCGTTCAATTCATCCTCATGCAGGTCGCCCACCACCTGTCCATCCACCGTCACGCGCCCCGCGTCCGGGCTGAGCAGGCCGATGATGTGCTTGATGAGCACGCTTTTCCCGGTCCCGGAGCCGCCGATGATGACCATGCTCTCGCCCCGCTTTATGTGCAGATCCACCCCTTGCAACACATGGTTGTCGCCGAACGCCTTATACAGGTTTTCACAGAAGATCATTCAGAATTTTGCTCCCCCGCCGCCGTTGGAGAACAAAAGCGCCGTCAAAATGTAATTTGCCAAAAAGATGAGCATGAACCCCATAACCACCGATTTGGTGGTGGCGGTGCCCACCCCTTCGGCTCCCCCTTCGGTGTAAAAGCCCTGATAGCAACCGACAACGGAGATGATGAACCCGAATACCATGGATTTTAAAAGGCCGGAGAACATATCGTTGTACTCCATGAACTCGAATGTTTTTTCCATGTACAGCACCGGGTTGGCGCCCAGAAGCATGACGGCAACCACGAATCCGCCAAGTATCCCCACGAAATCGGCCATCACCGTGAGGACCGGAAGCATCAGCGTCCCGGCGATCACGCGCGGCACCACCAGGTATTTGATCGGGTTTGCCGCCAGCGTGTAGAGCGCGTCGATCTGCTCCGTCACCCGCATGGTGCCCAGTTGCGCCGTCATGGCGCTTCCGGCGCGCCCCGTGACCACCAGTGCGGTGAGCACCGGCCCCAGTTCGCGCGTCATGGAAAGCCCCACCACGGTGCCCACCATGCTCTCGGCGCCGAACCGTTTGAACCCGGTATGACTTTGGAGGGCGAGAACCATCCCGGTGAACATGGCGGTGAAAAACACCACCGGAAAGGAATTGGCCCCCACTTCCACCATCTGATCCACGGCGGCGCCCATCCGCAGGGGCTTGCGGGAAAGCCACTTCATCGTATCCCCGACGAACTCCCCCATCAGGCCTATGGCTTTGACCATGTCAATGGTATAGCGCCCGACGAACTCCAGAGTGCCGACGGCGATCTTTTTTAACATGACCGCCGCGTAGCTCGCTGAATTTCCATAGTTATTGACCCGTTTTTCACGCCCATGATAATACCCCGCCACCAGCGCGGGAGTAAAGGGCCGACTGTCAATCAATCCTTGACTGTCAAATCTTTTGGATAGGTTCTTCGATGTGCGGTTGGGAGTGGAAAAAAGAAAATTCCCCTATTACCGGCGCAATATCCGCATACCGTTAAACACCACTATCAGGCTTGCCCCCATATCGGCAAAAACAGCCATCCACAGGGTTGCCTTGCCCGCAAGCGCCAGAATGAAGAAAACCGCCTTGATGCCAATGGAAAGGGAAATGTTCTGCCGCAATTTATACGAAACATCGCGGCTCAACCGAATGAAGTGGGGAAGCTTGCGCAGGTCGTCATCCATCAAGGCCACGTCGGCGGTTTCAATGGCGGTATCGGTGCCGGCCGCGCCCATGGCAAAACCGATGGACGCCCTGGCGAGCGCCGGGGCATCATTAATCCCGTCCCCCACCATGCCGACATGTCCATAACGTTGTAACAGATCGTCAATAGCCGCCAGTTTGTCTTCGGGCAACAGGTCGCCACGCGCATCATCGATCCCGATTTTGGCGGCAATCGCCCGCGCGGTGGTCTTGTTATCTCCGCTCAGCAAAACCGAGGCGACCCCCAGCCCGTGCAAATCACGGATCGCTTCGCCGCTCGTGTCCCGCAGTGTGTCGGCAACGCCGATAACACACAGCGACTCCTTTTCATTGCCGAGCACCACGACAGTCTTGCCTTCCTCTTCCAGCCGCCATAAGACCTCCTCCACATGGGGGCCGCAAATACCGAGATTTTCCATTTGGCGATGATTGCCAATATGGTAAAGGCGGCCATTGATAACCGCTTGCACGCCACGTCCGGGCAGGGACTCGAATAAGGTCGCCGGCAACAGCGTGGCAGGCCTCCCACCGCCTTGAGCGGACATTTGCCACGACGCAACGATGGCGGCGGCGGCAGGGTGTTCCGAATGTGTTTCCATGCTGGCGGCAAGGTGAAGAAGTTCCGCCGCGGGATGTCCGGCAAGTGGCACCACATCGGTCACCACGGGCCGCCCGTTGGTGAGCGTGCCGGTTTTATCCAGCGCGATGACTTTTATCAGGCGTCCGTTTTCCAAATGCACTCCGCCTTTCACCAAAATCCCCTGGCGCGCCGCCGCCGCCAGGCCGCTCACCACCGTAACCGGGGTTGATATGACCAGCGCGCACGGGCACGCAATAACCAGCATGACCAGCGCCTTGTAAAACCACGGGGCAAAAGCGGCGCCAAACAGAAGAGGAGGAACCGCCGCAACCAGCACGGCAAAAACGACCACGGCGGGAGTGTAGTAATGCGCGAACTGGTCAACAAAACATTGCGTCGGCGCCCGCTTGCCTTGCGCCTCCTGAACGGAGTGGATGATATGGTCAAGGGTCGTGTGGCCCCTATTCGCGGTAACGCGGAACTCAAAAGAGCCCCGCTCGTTTACCGTTCCGGCAAAAGCCGGATCGCCCGGCTCCTTGACCACCGGAATGCTTTCTCCGGTGATCGGCGCCTGATTGACCGAACTGCCCCCCGCCGTAAGCACGCCGTCCAGCGGAATACGCCCGCCCGGCTTCACGCGGACGGTTTGGCCTATTTGCACCTCATCCACCGGCACTTCGCGCCATTCGCCATTGACGAGCTTCACCACGGCGGTCTGCGGAACGATCGCCATCAGGCCCCGAATTGCGTTCTTGGCCCGTTCCAGCGAAAGGGATTCGATCAATTCGGCGAGCGCAAACAGAAAGATCACCACCGCCGCTTCAGGCCACTCCCCAATGGCGATCGCTCCGATCATGGCGATGCTCATCAAAAAATTCATGTTGAGGGTAAAGGTCTTCACGGCGATCCAGCCCTTGCGCAATGTGCCTAGACCGCCGGGGGCAATGGAAAGCAGTGCCAGGGCAATGACCTGTGGCGCGGTCTCTCCCGCCCCCATCCACGCGAGTATTTCCGAGGCGACGGCGGCGCTACCGGATAGGACCATTAACGCCCAGGTGCGGCGTGAAATCGCCGGCGCTTCCGCATGATCCGCCTTGCCTGTTGTAGCGCCTTCACAACTGGAACAGTTGCCTGTCTCAATCTTCCGCGGCATAGCGGCTTCCATGCCTATGTCGCGCAAGGCGCGAAAAATCGGCTGGTCATCGGCAAGCGAATGCGTGACGGTTAGCCGCCGCTCCAGAAGGTTAAACGACAGTTTCCCGATACCTGGCTCCGATTCGAGACGCTTACGAATCAGTTGCTCCTCGGTCGAGCAGTCCAAATTTCTGATAACGAAAACAGATCGTTTCATAAGCGTTCCGTGCCAATGTTTAAGGGAGGACGCGCCATTCACGGGCGATAATTTCAGTTTAGTGTAACTATAAATTAATAACAATCTCTTCCCTTTGCCGTAAATCCCGCGCGGATGGCGCCTTAAATCCGGGCCAAAGGATGTTCACACCTGAGGTATCATTTACTTATGGAAAAGGAGAAACCTCTGCCGGATATTTCGGGGGTCCCCGTTCAGCCGGGGGTGTACTTGATGAAGGACGAGGCGGGAAACATCCTCTATATCGGGAAGGCGGTGAACCTGCGCAACCGCGTCCGTTCCTACTTCCAGCCCTCCGCAAAGCACACGGACCGCATCGCCGTGATGGTTTCATTGGCGCGCAAGGTGGATTTCACCGTCACGGGTAACGAAATAGAGGCGCTGATACTGGAAAACAACCTCATCAAAAAGGAAAGTCCGCGCTTCAACGTGATGCTCCGGGACGACAAGACCTACCCTTACCTGAAACTGACGGTAAACGAAAAATTCCCGCGCCTGTTCATTGTCCGGAAAGTGCTGAAGGACGGCGCACAGTATTTTGGCCCCTATGTCTCCGGGAAGTCGGTGCGGGCGGCAAAGGCGCTCATCCACCGGATATTCCCCTTGCGGCTGAGCAAGGATAGCCTTGATGACGCCTCAATTCGCAGGCCCTGCCTAAATTACCACATGAAACGGTGCCTCGCACCGTGCGCCGGTAACGTGTCGGCGGAAGCGTATCGCGAGATGGTCGAGCGCATCGCCAAGTTCCTTCGCGGGAAAGATACCGAAGTGCTGGACGACCTGGAAAAACGGATGCGCACGGCGGCGAAAAACGACGAATTCGAACTCGCCGCCATCATCCGCGACCAGATATTCGCCATAAAAAACCTGCACGAAAAGCAAAGCATGGATACCGCGCGCCATATTGACGAGGACTACATCGCCGTCCTGTGCGAAGGGGGCATCGGCATCGTCCGCATCCTCATGGTGCGCGGCGGCAAGCTGACCGGCGACCAGAACTTCACCTTCAAAAAAGCGGACGACCCAGCCGAACTGACCGGTGCGTTCATCGAACAGTTTTACAATTCGGCGTTCGCGGTTCCCGGCGAGATAGTGGTGAACGTGGATCCCGCCGACCGGGAAGTGATCGAGCGGTGGCTTTCGGACCTGAAAGGAAAAAAGGTGGAGATCATTCTGCCGGAGCGCGGACGGAAAAAACAGCTGATTGAAATGGCAATGGAAAACGCGCGCTTCACCCTGGCCGGTTTCGCGCAGGGGGAAGAGTCGCTCAAGGAAGCGCTGGGAGAGATAAAGAGCACGCTCGGCATGGAGCATTGGCCCGCGGTGATGGAGGCGGTGGACATCTCAAATATGTCCGGACTCTCATCCGTGGGGTCTCTCGTCACGTTCTTCAACGGCGCGCCGAGTAAAAAGGACTACAAGCGTTTTCGCATCACCGTCACGGGGCCGGACGATTACGCGAGCATCGCCGAGGTTGTGCGGCGGCGTTTCAAGCGTTTAAAGGACGAGCAAAAACCGTTTCCCGATCTGTTGCTGATCGATGGCGGCGCGGGACAGGTAAGCGCGGCGGCGGAGGCCGTTCGCCCGTTCGCTCCCCATCAGGTCATCATCGGCATCGCCAAAGGGGATGACCGGAACAACCCGGAGACGGACAGGATAATCATGGCGGGAAGGAAAGAGCCGCTCCCATTCCCCGCCTCCAGTCCGGGCAAATTCATGTTGCAGAGGTTGCGGGACGAGGCGCACCGGTTCGCCATTCAATACCACCGGCAAACGCGGGAAAAAGCGGCATTCCGTCACGGCATCGAGGATTTAGCCGGCATCGGCCCCAAACGGAAAAAACTGCTTATCCAGACGTTCGGAAGCCTGAAAGCGGCGAAAGAAGCCACGGTGGAGGAACTGCGCGCCGCGCTTTCCATCAGCGAAAAGCTGGCGCAAAAGCTCCACGAAAAACTGTAATTTCACTTCCCGCGCTTCCGCATCGGTTTCGGCATTGGATGCGCCGGGGATGGATATCCCCGGCACCGACCCATCGGATTATTTCGGAAATTCCTTCGGCGCGGTGATATGCCGCCATCCCTCGCCGCTCAATGCTTCCATAAACGCCACGAGGTCTTTCTTCTCCTGCGCGGTCAGCCCCAGCTTTTCGACGCGCTTGGAGAGATTCGCGTTCGCCGCGCCCCCCTTGTCGTAAAACTCCACCACGTCCATCAGGGTTTTATCGCTCCCGTCGTGCATGTACGGGGCGGTGGCTGAAATATCGCGCAGGGTCGGGGTTTTGAATGCCCCCTTGTCCTCTTCTTTCTTTGTCACCACATACCGCCCAAGGTCGGGGTTCGTGGCGGACATCCCCACGCCGATATTGTGGTATTCCTCATCCGTGAAATTCGCCCCGCCGTGGCACCGGATGCAATTCCCCTTCCCCTCGAAAATATCAAGCCCCCGTTTTTCGCCGGCCGAGAGCGCCTTCTTGTCTCCCACCTGATAGCGGTCGTATTTGGAATTGCCGGAGACCACCGTCCGCTCGAAGGCGGCGATGGCGCGGGCCATGTCGTCTATGTTCACGTCCTTGCCGAACACTTTTTTGAACCACTCGGCATACCCCTTGATGGCGGCGATCTTTTTCACCGCAACATCGTGGTTCGGGATGCCCATCTCGATGGGGTTGGTTATCGGCCCCTTCGCCTGCGCTTCCAGCGTGGCGGCCCGGCCATCCCAGAACTGCACGTCGCTAAACGCCCGGTTGATGACCGTCGGGGCGCTTCTGCCTCCCTTTTGCCCTTTGATCCCGCTGGACACCGGCAGGTTATCGGTAAACCCGTTTGCCGGGGCGTGGCAGGTGGCGCAGGCCACCGTGTCGTCGGCGGAGAGCCGCTTGTCGAAATACAGGGCGCGGCCAAGCTCCACTTTCTCGCGCGACATCGGGTTATCGGCGGGTATCATCACGTCCTTCGCGGAAAGGCCCAGCGGCAGTTTCAGCGAAAAATCGCCGGATTTCAGTGTTTCGCTCCCCGCGGCGAATGCCGCGGATGCGGTGAAACAGAACACCGCCAGGAACATAAGGCGCTTTCGGATATTCATTGCGGCTACCTCCTAAAAATGTTTCTTCAACAAGCCCTTTAGTATTTCCGCGTGGCGCGATTCGTCCGCGGCGGCGATGCGGAAAAACCCGGCAAGCTCGTCATGCCCTTCCGCTTTCGCCAGCGACGCGGCCTGATTCTTCCCCTTGTGCGCCCCCAGTTCGCCATTAAGCATTTGTTCCATGTCTTTCTTCAATTCGTCCGCAAGCTGGCTACTAACATCTATCTGCGCTTTGATGGAAGGGATTTTGCTCCCCCGGTGGATGAAGTTCGCCCCGTGATACGCCTCTTCGGACGCGATGCGGTAAAGGGCTTCCGCCACCTCACCCAATCCAAGGGTTTGGGCCTTCAACGCCATTCCCATGTAATGGGTCACTTCCCACGTTTCCCCTTTTATGTTCGCGTCCAGATAGGCCGGAAGGGTCATCCCCTCTTCTCCGGCGGGCGCGGCGGAAAATTTCGCCGCCAGCGCGTAGCAGACGGGACAATTGTCCGGCGGGGTATCCCCCGTGTGAAGGTAGCCGCAAACGGTGCATTTCCACTTCTTCATGTATTTTCCTCCCTTGGACCGGTTAAGTTAGCTTCTTGAATTTTTCGACTTTTTCGCGGGTTTTGGTTTGCAGTTCCCGCAAAGGATATTGACGGTGACATCCACCCCAAGCACTTCGTTTTGGTTCCTGATCTTCTTCGGCACGATGTCCGTGCCGTAAAGCTCCCAGAAATCGGTCAAACCGCCGCATTTCACGCACAACAGGTGGTGGTGCGGTCTGTTTGTGGTGTCGTATCTTTTCGCCGAATCGCGCGGTAACACGGAATGGGCGAATCCGTTTTCCTCCAGCCAGTCGAGTGTTGTATAGACGGTGTTCAGCGATATGGACGGGAGTATTTCCGCGACCTTCCCGAATACGTCGTCCACGTCCGGGTGCCCGTGCATTCCCATCAGCGTTTCATAGACTGCCCACCGTTGCGGGGTGAGCACAAGCCCTTTGGCCTTGAATTGTCCCCGGAATTCGTTATGGGAAAGGCGCATAAAAGCAAGGTACCATGGAGAATTGAATAATTCAATAATCATTCCCGGATAGGAATAATTACTATTTGGACAACCGCCTCTTTATTCGTTTTATCCGCGAAAGGGATTCCTCCACGCGGGCCGCGCTTATCTCCCCTTCCCGCACCAGCGTTTCAAACGTCTCCAGAAAATCCAGCACGGCGGGGTACGGTTCGCGTATCAGCAAAACATCCGCCCCGGCGTTCACCGCCAGCCGGATGCGGTCCCGCATGGAAAACTCGTTCTTCGCCGCGTTCATGTTCAGGTCGTCCGTCACGATCAGCCCCTTGTAACCCAACTTGCGCCGGAGGGTGGCGGTGAGGAATTTTTTGGAGAACGACACCGGCAATTTGGCGTCCACTTTGTCGAACCGGATATGCGCCGTCATGAAAAAATCGGCTTTGGCTTTTATGGCCGCGCGGAACGGAACGAGTTCCCGCCCGTTCAGGGTTTTCATCGGCGTGGACATCACCGGAAGCGCGAGATGAGAATCCACCGGAGTATCGCCGTGCCCCGGAAAATGTTTCCCGGAGGTGAACAGCCCCGCCTTGCGGAGTTCCCTTATCGCCACCACGCCCAGCTGGGCGCACGTCTCCGCGTCCGTCGAAAACGAGCGGTTGCCGATGACCGGATTGGCGGGATTGGTATGCACGTCCAGCACCGGCGCCCAGGTGAGGTTGAACCCAGCCCGTTTCACTTTTCTTCCGAGCGCGGCGTAGTTCTTCGCCACCGCTTTGATGCCCTTTTGCGCCACGTCCATTTGCGCCGGATGTTCCCCGATGAGCGTTTTCAGGCGCGATACCCTGCCCCCCTCTTCGTCCACGCTGATGAACGGGACCAGTCCGCCGCAGGCATTTTTTCCTTCGTTCAGTATCCGCGCGTTCAATTTTTTCAGCGCGGCAAGCGATGAAGGGATATTTTCCTTGAAGTGGATGAAGCCGCCCACCTTACGGTCGCGGATGAGCGATTCCAGCGCCGGGTTCCAGCCATCGCCCGGAAAGGAGATGATGACCATCTGCCCAACCGCCGCGCGCACGTCAAACCCGCGCGGCATCCCCTTCTTTTTCCCCATTGCCCCTCTCCCTGGTACTAAGCGACCGCTTTCGCCAGCTTATCCGCCAGCGCGTCGAAAATCTTGGCTATCTCGCCGTCGCCCAGCGCGATCGGTTCGCCGCTGTCGCCGGTATCCACAATCTTGCCTTCCAGCGGGATGCCGCCGAAGAACGGCACGTTCGCCCGCGCGCTTTCCCTTTCCCCTCCGCCTTTGCCGAAGATGAATGATTCCTTCTTGCAATGGGGGCAGACGAAATAACTCATGTTCTCCAATATGCCCAGCACCCGCGTACCGGTCTGATCGAACATATTGACCGCTTTTTCCGCGTCGCGCAGGGCCACGTCCTGCGGGGTGGTGACCACCAGCGCGCCGGTGATGGGAAGGCTTTGCACCAGCGAAAGCTGAACGTCGCCGGTGCCGGGCGGCAGGTCCAGTATCAGATAATCCAGTTCGCCCCACACCACATCGTACAGCAACTGTTTCACCAGCCGCGCCACCAATGGGCCGCGCCAGATGAGCGGGGCTCCTTTATCCAGAAGGAGGCCGATGGAGACCGCCTTTACCCCGAACTTTTCGGCGGGCAGGAGTTTGCCCTGCGCGTCCATCGCGTGAAGCCCCGAAAGCCCCAGCATGGTGGGGACCGACGGGCCATATACGTCCAAGTCCAAAAGACCGACTTTGTGCCCCTTTTTCGCCAATGCCACGGCCAGATTCACCGCGGCGGTGGACTTCCCGACCCCGCCCTTGCCGCTGGCGACCGGAATGATGTATTTCACCCCTTCAATCGGCTTTTTTTGCGGCGGCTCGGCGTGCCCCTTTGCCTGTTGTTGCTCACCCGCATATTTCACCTGCGCCTCAAGGCCCAAGGGCTTGAGCGCCGATGCAACCTCGCCCGCTATCTTCTGCTTGGTGGCATCATCCGCGGAAAGCCGCTTCATCGTCACTTCGATGGCGTGACCCTCCACGGTGAACTCTTCCACCATATCGAGCGATATGATGTCCTTTTCGAACCCCGGATACTGAACCGAGCCGAGTGCCGCGATGATGCGGTTCTTTAATTCATCCGATGGATTGGACTGCTGTGACACCGGGAACCCTTTCCTTTATCGTGCGTTCAATGCCCTGTTTTAATGTGATGGTTGAACTGGGGCATCCCGAACAGGCCCCCCGCAATTTCACCAGCACCACTCCTTCGCTGTTCACGCCGACCAGTTCCACGTCCCCCCCGTCCCGCTGGAGCATGGGGCGCACTTCGTCCAGCGCCTTTTCCACTTCTTCTTTTATCGCGGCCATTATGGTTTCCTCCGTATGATTTTACTGTACTCCGCGGCCCGGCGGATACCTATGACTTTTCGCACCCGCCCGGATTTTACCAGAACATCCCCGCCGCGCAGTCAACAATATATGGTGTATAATCCCGCCATGCGGAAAAAGCTTATCGCGGGGAACTGGAAACTCAACAACAATTCACTGCAGACCGGCGACCTGATACGGAAGATCATCGCGCTCACCGCCGGCATCTCCGGTGTGGACGTGGTTGTCGCGCCGGTGTTCCCGTTCCTTCATGCGGCGCGGGAGGCCATCGGCTCCAGCGGCATCGAGCTGGCCGCGCAGGACGTTTTTTGGGAAGAAAAAGGGGCGTTCACCGGCGAGGTGGCCCCTTCCATGCTCGCGGACATCGGGTGCCGGTGGGCCATCATCGGCCACTCCGAACGGCGGCAGTACTTTGGCGAAACGGACGAAACCGTGAATAAAAAGACAAAGGCCGCCATTAAGGCGGGAGTGCGCCCCATCGTCTGCGTGGGGGAAACCTTGGCCGAGCGTGAATCGGGCGCAACCGAAAAGGTGATAGAAAAACAGCTTGAGGGCGGCTTCAGGGATATTTCGGAGTTCCCCATGACGGTCATCGCCTACGAGCCGGTGTGGGCAATCGGCACCGGCAAGAATGCCACCTCCCAACAGGCGCAGGATGTCCACGCCTTCATCCGCGGCTGGCTGAAGGCCAAGCGCGGCTCCGACGTGGCCGATGTCGTGCGCATACTATACGGCGGCTCGATGAAATCCAGCAATGCCGCCGAACTGCTCGCCTGCCCCGACGTGGATGGCGGCCTTATCGGCGGGGCCAGCTTGATTGCCGAAGACTTCAGTGCTATCATCCGCCTTTCTGTCGGAAAGTAAACGCGGATTTTTGGGAGAAATGCGGTAAATGTTAAGCGGTATCCTTATAGCATTGCATGTTTTTGTCGCTCTGGTGCTCATCGTCGTCGTTCTTTTGCAATCGGGCAAGGGGGCGGGTATCGGCGCGGGCTTTGGCGGTTCTTCGCAAACCCTTTTCGGTAGCAGAGGTCCGGCGAGCTTTTTGAGCAAGTTCACCACCGCCGCCGCTATCATCTTTATGCTCACCTCGCTCACCCTTTCGGTCGTTTCGTCGAAAGTGGGCGGTACTTCAATCGTTGACAGCATCCCCGCGAAGGAAGCGTCCCCGGCGGCCCCCGCACCGGCGGCATCGGCGGACCCGTTCAAGGCGGTCCACGAAGCGCAGGAAAAAGGAATGCCGGCACAACAGAAAGGCCAGACGGAACCGGGCAAACAGCCGTAACCATGAAGCGAGCGCTCATAACCGCCGTTTTGCTGTTGGCAACGGCAGGCGCTCCCCCATACACCGTACACGCCGCGGAAACACACTCCGCTCCGGCCCACGGCGACATGTTGGTGGAAGCCTCCATCGGCGATGCCAGCAACCTCATCCCGATGCTCGCGGGCGACGCTTCATCCCATGCCATCGCGGGGCTTGTCTATTCCGGATTGGTCCGGTACGACCAGAATTGGGAGATCGAGGGGGAACTGGCCGAATCGTGGGAGATAAAGAACAAAGGGAAAACCATCATCTTCCACCTGCGCACAGGGGTGAAGTGGCACGACGGCGCGCCGTTCACCTCCGCCGACGTGATGTTCGGCTACCGGACCATCATCAACAAAAACACCCCCACCCCCTATTCCGAGGATTTTTTGCAGGTGGAAAAGGCGGAAGCGCCGGACGATCTCACGTTCATCGTCCATTACAAAAAACCGTTCGCGCCCGCGCTGGCCTCGTGGGGAATGCTCACCGTCCTGCCCCGGCACCTTCTGGAAGGGAAGGACATCACCAAGTCCGAGCTGTCCCGCAAGCCTATCGGCACCGGCCCCTACCGGTTCGTGGAGTGGCGGGCGCAGGAGCGTATCGTGCTGGAAGCCAACAAAGAGTACTTCGAGGGGGAGCCGTGGATACGGCGCTATGTGTTCCGTATCGTGCCGGACACTGCCACACAGTTTCTTGAACTGAAGACCGGCGCGCTGGACCTGATGAACCTGACGCCGATCCAATATTCCCGGCAGACCGGAACCAAGGACTTTCAGCAGAATTTCCAAAGATTCAGCTACACCGCGAACGCCTACACCTATATGGGGTACAACCTCCGGCGCGACATCTTCAAAGACGTGCGCGTTCGCAAGGCGATAGCATACGCCATTGACCGCAACGAAATAGTCCAGGGCGCGCTGATGGGTCTGGGCAAACCGACCACCGGCCCATACAAGCCCGGAACCTGGCAATACAACCAGAACGCGGTAAAATACGATTATAGCCCGGAAAAGGCCCGCCAACTCCTTGCCGAAGCGGGATGGAAAGACACCAACGGCGACGGCGTACTGGACAAAGGCGGAAAGAAATTCGAATTCGAGATCATCACCAACCTGGGCAACGACACGCGCAAAAAAACCGCCGAGATAATACAGGGAAAGTTGAAGAATGTGGGCATTTCCGTGAAGATCCGCGTGCTGGAATGGGCGTCTTTCCTCAAGGAATTCATCAACAAACGGAATTTCGACGCCACCATCCTCGGCTGGACCGTCTCGCCCGACCCGGACATCTACGACATCTGGCACTCCTCGAAAACAAAGGAATCCGAATTCAACTTCATCACCTACAAAAACGCCGAGGTGGACCGCCTGCTGGAAACGGGCCGCCGCTCGTTCGACAAAACGGTGCGCAAAAAAGCGTATGACCGGATACAGGAAATCCTGGCGGAGGAACAGCCATACTGTTTCCTTTTCTCCCCTTACGCCCTGCCCGCCGTGAGCGCGCGCGTGCATGGGGTGGAGCTGAACGAAGCCACCACCGGCATCGGCTACAACTGGCCGATGAAATGGTGGGTCCCGGCAACCCTGCAAAAGTACAAGTTCCAGCCATGAGCAAGGTGCTGGCCGTTATCCCCGCGCGTTGGGAATCCACGCGCTTTCCGGGGAAGCCGCTGGCGCTCTTGAAAGGCACTCCGGTCATCCTGCATGTCGCCGCGCAGGCGCGCAAATGCAAACGGGTGGATGAAGTGGTGGTAGCCACGGACGACGCGCGCATCAGGGATGTGGTGGAGAAAGGCGGCTACCGCGCCGTGATGACCGCCCCGCACCATGCCTGCGGCACCGACCGCATCACCGAAGTGGCGCAAAACAGCGTGGCCGGGATCATCGTGAACATCCAGGGAGACGAGCCGATGATAGACCCGGCCTCGGTGGACCGCGCCGTGGAGGCGTTGCTGAACGACCCCACGCTGAACGTGGCCACGCTTGCCGTGCCGATACGGGACGACGAAACCTTCCACGACCCCAACGCGGTGAAGGTGGTGTTCGATGACAACAACATGGCGTTGTACTTCTCGCGCGCGCCGATACCATACAACCGGGGAAAAGCGCAAGGGGCGCCCCGCCACAAACATTTAGGTTTATATGTTTATCGGCGGAAGTTTTTGCTAGAATTCTCCCGGATGGAACAAGGGGGGTTGGAAAAGACCGAGCAACTCGAACAGTTGCGCATCCTTCAAAACGGCATGGGGATTAAAGTCATCATCACCGCCACCGACAGCATAGGCATAGACACCCCCGAAGACCTGAAACGCGCGGAGGATATGCTGAATGGCTAAATTCATTTTCGTCACCGGCGGCGTGCTTTCCTCGCTGGGCAAGGGGCTTTCCGCCGCTTCCATCGGCGCACTGCTTGAGGTCAACGGCCTGAAAGTCACCATGCTCAAACTGGACCCGTACATAAACGTGGATCCCGGCACGATGAGCCCCTACCAGCACGGCGAGGTGTTCGTCACCGACGACGGCGCGGAAACCGACTTGGATCTGGGCCACTACGAACGGTACATCACCACCAAGATGGGAAAAATAAACAACGTCACCACCGGGCGGATCTACGATACGGTCATCCGCGCCGAGCGCGAGGGAAAATATCTGGGGAGCACCGTACAGGTCATCCCCCACATCACCGACGAGATCAAGCGCAGGATACACGAGGCATCCAAAGGGTACGACATCACTATTTGCGAAATAGGCGGCACGGTGGGCGACATAGAGTCCCTCCCCTTCCTTGAGGCGATCCGCCAGTTCAAGTTCGACGTGGGCCGCAACGACGTGGTGTATGTCCACGTCGCGCTGGTGCCGTTCATCAAATCGGCGCAGGAACTCAAGAGCAAACCCACCCAGCACTCGGTGAAGGAATTGCGCGAGATCGGCATTCAGCCCGACGTACTGCTCTGCCGCACCGAACGCCCGGTGCCGGACGACATGAAGAAGAAAATATCGCTCTTCTGCAACGTGCGTCAGGAATGCGTGATCAACGCCATTGACGTGGAGACCATTTACGAACTGCCGCTGGTATTCCGCAAGGAGCGCCTGGATGAAATTCTGTTCAGCCTCCTTGACATGAAAGTCGAGGTGAAAGACCCCGCGCAGTGGCGCGCCATCGTGGACAAAGTGCTCCGCCCCGAAAAACGGGTGAGCATCGCGGTGGTGGGCAAATACATCGGGTTGCAGGAATCGTACAAAAGCCTGGTGGAAGCGCTCACGCACGGCGGCATCGCCAACGACGTGGGAGTGGATATCAAGTGGATCGATTCGGAAAAAATCACCGATGAGAACGCCGAAAGCATCTTCGCGGGGTGCGGCGGCATTTTGGTGCCCGGCGGGTTCGGCACACGGGGCGGCGAAGGGAAGATAAGGGCGGTGCGCGTGGCGCGGGAGCGCAAGGTGCCGTTCTTCGGCATCTGCCTCGGCATGCACTGCGCCGTCATCGAATTCGCGCGCAACGTGTGCAAAATTCAGGGCGCGAACAGTTCCGAATTCGACGAACAGTCGCCCAACCCGGTCATTGACCTGATGCCCGACCAAAAGGGCAAAGCAAAGGGCGGGACCATGCGGCTGGGCGCGTACCCCTGCATGCTCCGCAAGAACTCCCGCTCGTTCGAGGCGTACCATGATGCGCAGATAAGCGAGCGGCACCGCCACCGCTACGAGTTCAACAACAAATACCGGATGCAGATGGAAGACGCCGGGCTGGTGATCAGCGGGCTTTCGCCGGACGGCAACCTGGTGGAGATCGTGGAATTGGAAGACCATCCGTGGTTTCTGGCGGGCCAATTCCACCCGGAATTCAAGTCATCTCCCCTCAAGCCCCACCCGCTGTTCACGGCGTTCATCAACGCCACCCGGAAAACGGAATACCTGCTGTGAGCGCGCAAAGGACCGTCAAGGTCCGCAACGTGACCTTCGGCAACCGCCTGCCGTTCGTGCTCATCGCCGGGCCGTGCGTCATCGAGAACGAAAAGCACGCCATGACCACCGCGGAGAAACTGAAGCGCACCGCGGACGACCTGGGCATCGGCCTCGTTTACAAATCGAGCTACGACAAGGCGAACCGGTCGTCGCTTAAATCGTTCCGGGGCATCGGCATGAAGCGCGGCCTGACCATCCTAAAAAAAGTGCGGGATAAATTCGACGTTCCGGTGATATCCGACGTGCATAGCGAAATGGAGATTCCCTCAGCCGGCGAGGTGCTGGACATCATCCAGATACCCGCCTTCCTTTGCCGCCAGACCGACCTGCTGGTGGCCGCCGCGCGCACCGGCAAAACGGTAAACATCAAGAAAGGGCAATTCATGGCCCCGCTCGACATGGCAAGGGTGGCGGAAAAAGTGCTCCACTCCGGCAACGACAAGATAATGCTCACCGAGCGCGGCACTTCTTTCGGGTATAACAACCTCGTCAACGATTTCCGCGGTCTCCAGATAATGGAGGGACACGGCTTCCCGGTCATTTACGACGCAACCCACTCGGTGCAATTGCCCGGCGCGATGGGGGAAATGTCCGGCGGCGAACGCCAGTACGTCCCTTCGCTCAGCAGGGCCGCGGTCGCGGTGGGGGTTGCGGGAGTGTTCATGGAAGTTCATCCCGATCCGGACAAGGCCCCGTGCGACGGGCCGAACATGCTGAGGCTGAAAGAAGTTCCCAAACTGCTCGAAGACCTCAAGCAGATAGACACGCTGGTTAAAAGACTCTAATCCCCTTCCCGGCTCGCGCTACATCAACATCGTCATAGCAATGAGGCTGATGATGAACAACGTGGCGAACGAAAGGAAAACCAGGAATATCGGCCATCCGCCGCTTCGGTTCTCGTTGAGCGCGTGCAATCCGATCCCCAAGCCGAACAGGCTGGCGACAACCCCCATCAAAAACGGATATATCCAGAAGGAGAAAAAGGAATCTTCGCCGGTGTCGCCCAGGTTTTCCAATCCGTAAAGGCGGAGAAGCAGAAATAAGAGAAAGAGGCCGAATGCCAGCGCCGCAAAGCGGCGAAACCCCCTTTGCGCGTTTGATTTGGAAATATTGAAAGCATCCGCTTGCGGGCCGGCGGCTACCCGTTGGGGGTTCGCTTCTTCCTTCTTCTTTGCCATCAATTTGAACATCCGCTTCGCGCTTTTGATAAATATAAGAAGCGGGAGAAGGTACACAAGCGCGGTAACGATGACAAGCGCTTTTCCGGTCATATCCGTCCCATACGTTCCCTTTAATACTTGCCGCTCAGCCCTATTGCCATGTACCACCCCGTTTGCGGGGTAAGGTCTTTCACCAGGGTATCGCCATGCCACGCCTCGAACTTGTTATATAGAGTGGTGCCTGCGTCCACTGCAACCGTCGCCCATTCCACGGGTGTCCAGCGTACCGCGGGTCCCGCGTACAAGGAAGTCTGCTTTATCTTGTTGGCGGCAAGCGTTGTCCCTTCGTTCACATGGTACTGGTTGCCGCGCACCGAATAGCCGAGTCCCGCTTCAAGCTTCTCCCCGGGAAACAGCCGCCAGAAGGCAAGCCGGGTGGGTATCGCCGCATCTATCCGGTAGTTTTCCCATTTTTTGCGGTAAGTGACGAATGGCAACGGGATGGGATAGCCGAAATCGGATACATAGAACAGGCCGAGTCCCCACTGACCGCCGTCCTGCGGGACGGTTTCATACATCGCGCCACCCTGCAGGCGGATGGCATCAAACCCCCAATCGGAAGCCTCGCCGTGGTAGCCGAGATTCGCCATAACCATCAGCCGCGCGCCCCCGTCCAACGGTTTTATGAAATTCGCGTCGAACGTGAAGGATTGAAGCGGCCCGATAAAATCCGGTTTGCCACCCTGCCATCCGGAATTGAGCACATCCAGGTATGAGTACCGGAAACCGTACATGGAATACCCATTATTGATAACTTCGAATGGCGCGGGAACAGAGGCTTTTATGCTGTATGAGGAATAGCCCAGTTTTACCCCCTCTTCCCCCGCCACCGGTTTTGCCGCGGGTTGGGGCGCGGTGTAGCGGTATTCGATATCCACTTTGGGGGAGGGCTTTTCCGCATGGGCGTTTATGACGGTCCCCAATACAAGGAACAGCGCCAGAGGCAGTGCTTTTCGGCTCATCATGCGATTGTATGATATAATTCGCGGAGAAACCTGCAAAACGAGGGATAAGAATAATGATGGGATCGGCGGGAGCCAAAAGGATACTGCTCGTTGAAGACGAGCCGGGTCTGCTTTACGTTCATCACCGGATGCTCAGTAAACACCAATTCGAGATCACCGAGGCGCGGAACGGACAGGAAGCCATCGCGGCCTTCGAGGAACATGAGGGCAAATTCGACGCCATTCTGTCCGACCTCAACATGCCTGTGATCAACGGCATCGAACTGGCCAAGCGTAACCACCATCAGTTCAACCTGCCATTTATCGCCTGCACATCGGGGGCCCACCCGGACCAAGTGAAAGACCTGCTTGGGTACGGCGTGCGCGACTTCATCCTGAAGCCGGCCAAGGAAATGCACATGGTCAATATCGTCAACAACGCCCTCTCCCGGTTTGAGCGGTCCAAGGCGGCCGTGGCGGCTAACGGCGGGGCGTCCGAGTCCGTCAATATGAGCATCCCTTCGCGTCTGGAACGTGTCAGCCACGCGGAGAACTGGATCGGCGGTATCGTGGCCAACAAGGGGGTGCCGGGCGGCTCAGAGCGGTTCGCCATGTACGTCGGCGAATTCATTATGAACGCCTACGAACATGGAAACCTGGGACTTTCGGAACAATTGAAATGCGAACTCATCCTGGCGGGACAATACGAAAACGCGCTCACGATGAAAGAGGACGAGTGCAATAAAAACATTTCCATCGAAACCTCCTTCGTGAAGAACAGCGTGGAAATTGTCGTCGGAGACGAAGGGGCCGGGTTCGACTTCAACCGCTACCTGAAGATGTCCGGCGATGCGATGGCAAAACGCCTGATGATGCCCAACGGGCGCGGCATCCAGATGGCCATGCTCTATTTCGACCGGATCAGCTACTCGGAGGGCGGTTCGCAGGTCAAGCTCGTCAAGAAACTCGCCGACGCGTAAAACGATTGCGGGAACGTCCTGTTTGCCGCCGCTCCCTCACCGGTCGAGGAAGACACTCGCTTCGATCCTCTGCTTTTGCCGATCAAAGAAATAAAACCATCCCCGCAGGATGGCTTTATTTCTTTGGTAGCCCCAAGGGGAATCGAACCCCTGTTACCGCCGTGAGAGGGCGATGTCCTAACCGCTAGACGATGGGGCCACGGCTTACTAACAGAGTAATATGGAGCGGGAGACGAGATTCGAACTCGCGACCTCCACCTTGGCAAGGTGACACTCTACCACTGAGTTACTCCCGCGTCGTAGGGGGTAATTATAACCAGACGCGCCGATTAGTCAATAACGATTCCGCAAAAAAATCGAATAAACAAAAGAAAAATGGTCGGGACGGCGGGATTTGAACCCACGACCCCTCGCACCCCAAAGAAGTTAATTTAAAAACATAACTTCCATCCTATGAAGGATTTGGATTCCCAAATAGGTATTTTGTTGAAATATAGACACTTTCAAAGTATATTGGGGTAACTCAAAATACCGCCAGGTCTCCGTGAAGTTGGACAACTCGGTGGGAATGATGGTGGGAAGATTCGGAGTCGATTGGAGTGCCGACACTTAAAAGACATAAGACACGATACCCGGGAGTGCACTACATCCTTAACTCCCAGGGGCGGAAAGTCTTCTACATCATCTACTGGATAAAAAAAAACGCCGGCCAATTCAAAAAAGTCGAGGAAAAAGTCGGCGACGCCAAACGCAACGACATGACCGCGGCGCGCGCCGCCGCCATCAGGTCCCGGCGAATGTCGGGAGAAGAAAAGTCCAACCGTGAAATGCGGATCGAAGCCAGAAAAACGGCGGAGTGGACCATCGGCCGGTTGTGGGAGGAATACCGGTCGCAAAAAGGCAAACCTCCGGACAAGCCCAACTATCAAATTGGGACTTACGCCGACGCCGATTATTTCGCCTATGCGGGGCATTTAAAGGAACGGTTTGCAAAGAAACACCCCAGTGAGATCAGTTCGATCGAGCTGGGCCGTTTCCGCAATGAAAAACTCAAGGCGCTCTCACCGCAGTACGTGAAGCACTGCCTGACATTGTTGGTGCGCCTTGTCCGGTTCGGCGCGAAACACAAGTTGGTATCCCTGTTCGACTTCCAGGTTGAATACCCCCGTTTTGACAACAAGGTTACGAATCCGCTCAATGCCATGCACCTGAAAGCCCTGATCAAGACACTGGCCGAATATGAAAATGCCCATGCGCGCGCGGTGGTCCTGACAGCCTTGATGACCGGACTGCGCCGTGGCTCCATCCTGCGCTTAAAGAAAAGCGACCTTGATTTCGAGCGGGGGACCATTTACCTGAACAGACCAAAAGGCACGCCAACCGGGGCAATTGAAACGATCCCCTTCCCTCTTCCCTTGCAGGGAATTCTCCGCGGTCTGCCGCCAAATGATTCGGATTACCTTTTCCCGGGGAGGGGCGGGGATTTTATGGTTGACGGCAAGCGCCACTGGATTGAAATTAAAAAACGTGCGGGACTGGAAGGGTTCCGATTTCATGATCTTCGGCACACCTTCGCCACCTTGGTGGCCGCCAGCGGCCAAGTGGACATCCGGGAACTGCAACGCCTCTTGCTCCACAAATCATTTGAAATGACCTTGCGTTATTCGCACCTACTCGATTCCCGGCTTCAGCAGGCATCGAACACCGCCTCGAACGTCATCCTCGATCTTGCAAAGGAGGATGAAGGTGAAACAGTCCCACGGTTTGGCTTATTGCCGGCACTTTCCCCGTCCGACATGAAAGACAAAAACTTCAAACCCGTCAGGAAGGGATCGGGAAAGACGAAATAGCTTCCCGGCTCACCAGCAATGGATTCTTCAGCCTGGGAACCCTTAGGCCCGGAGAAAAGCACATAAGCTCGCTCCCTTCATAATGTTCTCCAGCGCAATACGGAATGCCATAGGTGATACGATGAAAGCCTGAGTAAAGTTTCCTAATAGTGGGGGCGTTGTCATATGAAATAACCCATGGATGTGAAATGTGCTCCCTTACGAGGGTCGCCAGCGTCACATGATCTTCGGCATTGTAGAAGTTTTCGTAGAGGTCCTGTCCTTTTACGAAATAAGGGGGGTCGAGATAAACGAGGCCATTCTTTCGAATAGATGGGATCACGTCCTTGATGAATTCAAAAGCATCCAGGTTGTAGAGATGTATTCGTTGTTTATAGCGGGCGATCGTCCGGATTTTTTCTTTGAGGGTGGCTTTATTGAACCGGGCGTCGATTTTCCACTTGCCGGTCTGTCCTTTCCCCCCGATTACCCCACCGCTCAATATTCCACTGCGGTTGGTACGGTTCAGAAACAAAGCGGCAAACCCCAAGTCCTGCAAAGTGTGTGAACCGGCATTCCGAAATACCTGTTGTTGCTTTTCCCATTCTTTCATCGTTACTTTAACCTGATCGATCCGCTTGCACAGATCATCAGAATGGTTCTTTGCCGAGAACCAAAAGGCGTAGATGGCCTTATTGATATCATTAAGGTAGATGGCCCGGGCATATCCATGAAACAGCAAAGAAAGAGCGAGACCGCCCCCGCCGGCGTAGGGCTCGACATAATGCACATCGCCCAGCCTGTTTGTCCTGATAATCAATTTAATAAAGTTGGCGAGGCGGCTTTTCCCCCCAGGATATCGCAATGGCGTATAGCTTGTTGGCACTCATCAACCTCCCCAAATTGGCGCCAGTTTAACAGATACGCCTAGTGGTTGGCCATAGGGTAATTTATATGGATCCTTCCAGTATGGAAAAGAACCCTTCCAAATTATCCCACGCTCTTTTCAGGTCTTTAGGCGATGCCTGATAGAGGTAATTATGGACATATGTATGAAAAGTATCAATTGAAGCAAAATGATGATCGTTTGACAGCGCTTTATTAACCGCCTTCTCAACATTTTTATCAATTGTTCCTTTGGAAGCCAGATGCTGAAGAACAGCGGTGGTTTTTTCCTTAAGCGTCGCCCCTTTTCTCGATGATGCCTTTACAGCGAGTTTATGCTTATCTTTATAGGCATCCACACATCCCTCAAAAAATACTCGAAAGAGCACGGAAACCGCGTTTGGGTATTCCTCCACGGTCAATGACCGTAGCTCATGGTAAATCGCATTCAGCTTTTTATTGACTATCTCGATCTTGAACTGTTTTGGGATAAGCTTTTTCCGGTCGATGGAGCGTTGCGTTTGACGAGTTGTTGCGGCAACGGGAGCGCTTTCCCCCTCCCCGCCCGATTTTTCAGGATCGCCGTCAAGAACAAAAGGGATTGCCGCCTTTTTGCTCGAATCAAACAATGTTTCCTTGACCAATTTCTTGACGTACGTCTCACGCTGATCCTTGCTCTTGATATCATCCACTTTCTTTTTGCCGCCGGCCAGATCCAAAATCATCCGTTTAAGGGCTTTGCCAATTTCGGAATCGTCGGTCACGCTTTTTAAAGCATCACCTTCAATGATCAGCCCCAGGAGGTCGCGGACGGCTGTGTCGTTCAAAAGACGGGTCAGATTGGTAATAGGAAAATCCTTCACCTGGTCATTGGCGACCAAGGCGTTTTCTTTGGCCCAATCCAACACCTTTATTGCATAAGCATCCTGCCCCGCATGCCCAATGCGTTGGTTAAAGCGTTCTCTTTCTTCCGCCCCCCAAGGCACGGTTCCCGCGCCCTCATGCTCTCCGCCATGACGTAGCCGTACCCAGTGTTGCGCCGCATCAAAATCCTCCGCAATAACGCACTCTATTTCATCGGGAACTGAATGGGAAGGACTCTCCTTAAGTTGCTTTAGCTTTTTTTTGAGTAATTCATCCGGACATTTATCAACATCAAGAAGGAGTTGAAGGGCGGTAATCCTTCGATTTCCTTCCGCCACGATAAAATGCCCATCATCTTCCTCGGAAGGGTAAACGAACACGCCATCGATTGGGCTCATCCCATGCTCAACGATATCCTTGGCAAGGCTGTATATCTTGTCTTTTATTTCTTTGAGCATCCATTCGACGATTTCGGGCTGGCTATTCTTTACTCCATGCCGGGCGTTTTGCGGATCAAGCAAAAGCTGGGTTAGCTGTATGGGTTTACGTTCGTATCTTGACATTGTTCATCTTCTCCTCGCCCAAAAGGGCCATCTCCGCGAAAGACATAAATAACACGGGCGAAAACCAGCGCCACGCGCTTCGCCTTCTGATTGAAAAACGATCTTATTGGCCTGGGATATTTTCTGAGCTTGCCCGCATGATGGCTTATGGAATATTTGATGTTGACTGGAAGCCCAATACCCTCCGCATATAGCGGAAAGGACCTTTTCAAATACCCCCATCATGATTATTTAAATTCCTCCAACGACACATTCTGAAGAATATTACGCAAATCCAAAAGTGGCTCCGGCAACATTCGCCATACGAGACGCTCCTCGCCGCCTATCGCTTCAGAATTATTGTCCTTGCCCGGGAAATATTGACCGCTTCTATTTGGACGGGCTAGTCGGACGAACGAATGTGTGTTGTTATTTTTCACCGCCGATTTATTCACGAGCTTCAGGATATTTTCCTTAATCGCTTGCGGAACCTCCTTTAGCACATCGATCAACTCATCCTTAATATCCCCTGCGGTCTTATATTCCGTCCGTAACCGCACTTGGCTATCTTTTTTCCAAACAAACCCGGCTCCATCCAATAGGCAAAGATGTTCCCTTGAAAGCCAAAAGTAATCGGGAATTCCAGGTTGATAGCCGTCACCCGAGACTTCGACAAAATAGCACACGAGGAAGGAACGTGGTGTGCGAAGTAACAGATCATAGTCCGCCCTTTTAAGGATGAACTCTTTCCCTACAGTGCTCCGATGCCCCCCAGAGGTATCGCATCCCTTCCAATCACTATCGGCTATCCGCCTTGATTTGACTTGGAAATATAATTGCTGCGGTATAGTCAATTCGGGCTTTGGAACGCAGACCATTTCTGTGTGGTTAAGGGCAATGATGTCGATCCCAATATCTGCGGCGGGCTTTGCAACATCCCAACCCATCATGTTTAACGTGCTCATCGTCAGGTGTTCAACCCCAAACCCAAAGTAAAGGTCTTGGATCTTTTCCCGTTCACTTCGCAAAACGGTCCTCCCCGGCATCTGTCATTCCTGAGGACCATCAGGTAATAATCTAAGTTGCCCCCATTTCTCAAAAGCGCGGTCTTTGGCCGTCATTGGGCTATCCGGCCTTTTTTTTACGGAGCGCCCCTCCGGGCGCGCTTTTAAGAGCGGCGATCACCATAGCCTTGGCCTCCGGGGACGCGGCGTTAAAAAGCGCCAGCAGTTCTTTTTCCTCGGTTGTAAGGATCGATTCACTATTCCCATTGCCCCTAGAACTTGCGTTCTGCTTCAACATCCCACCCTCACCAGTAAGCAACCAGTGAATATTGACCCTTGTATTTTTTACAAGTTTCAAGCAGGCGTTATAGTTGGGCTTTGTTTTCCCTTCCAAGTAGTTTTTAATCGAGTCGGGATCAAGACCGATAGCCCTTGACACCTCGGAGTAATTCAACTTACCGCTACCCGTGATTTTATCGCTGTATTCCTGCTTGATAAGCATTAGGAGGCGATCCTTAAAAGCTATCAAAACAGCCTCCGATTCATTTCGGAATTACGCTTGACATTTTCCGATATTTATCGGAATATATCCCCATGCAAGCGGAAGGATGGAATATGGGCCGGAGCGGGATAGAAGAAAAAAGAAGTAACTTGGGGGTTTCAGGCGCACCTGAGAGCCTCGGTCCAGTGCTTCCGCTTGCAAAATGGAAGTCCCGTTGCTCCCTGGGCCCCCGGTTATTTAATTCAAAACGCACACGCACATCTCCCCTTGCGAGTTTCAAGGGGAATCCAAAGGAATGCCCCCCGCTGGAAAAGGTTAGTCCCAAACTACCGGGCGTAACTGCCCGGAATCCCTATCCAGCGGGGAATTTTACCACGAAAGTACGGGATTTTGTACGGATTGTTACCCTAAAGGAAATCAGCGAGTGCGTCCCCGATGCAACCCACGCCGGAGAGGCGGACTTTGGGATTCAGTGGAGGAGACGCGCGGCTACGGTCTGGATGACGAGGAGCGCCACAAGCCACTTGATGATGTCATATTTCATCTCCGCCATCTCTTTGCGGAGCGTTTCGATGTCCTTCTTGGTGGCAAGGTCGGCGTGGGTCTCCTCGATGTTCTCTTTGAGGACTTCGGCCAGTTCCCGCGCCGCCGCATCGGGCATCGCGTGGCTTTTCAGCCGTTCGTATATTTTCAGGGTATCTACAGCCATGGGCGGATTATCGCACCATTCAGCCCAAAGGCGCAAGAGCCCGACACGGTTCCCCGTCCATCCGAAGACTTTCCAAGTAAAGTTCTATCGCCTCTTTGATGTTCTTGAAATAAGGACGCGGGAATCATGAAAAAGATTCCCGCCGCGCCCATGATCCCCACCCTTGAATTCAAGGTCTACTACGTGCCATCGCTACTCAAGGAAGGCGATGTGGCCACGATACTCGGCATCTCGCCGCTTACGCTCAGAAACGAGCGTTCGCGCGGCAAGATCAGCATCCCCTATGTACGGATCGGCCGGCTGATCCGCTACCGTATCGAAGACCTAAACAGCTTCATCGAGCAAAACCGTAAGGTTCCAATGGAGGTTGCATGACAAGCGAAACCTCCCCCTTATACCTCTTCTCCCGGCTTGCCGGAGCTTACCCCGCTCCGGCGGCCCCCCCTAAGTCAAAAAGAAGTCCATGTGACTTTTCCTCCCTGAAAGCCGGGCGGAGTGACGCCCGCCCGGCCCTTCTCCTTTTGGATGAAGGTTCTTTACCGTGAAAACACGACATCGCGACAATAAGCGGCTCTTGATTACGTCTGCGAAAGCAGGCGGGCATAAGTGCGCCAACGGCGGTGAATGGCGAACGTGCGTGGATTGCGACGGGAGATTGCACGAGATAACCTGCACCAGCAGACTTGACTATCGCATTGACTGTTGTGAGAAACGGCATAAGGCACTAGGACTGCCAGTTGTCATATCCGCCAGGGAGCCGTAAAAAATGGAGGGAGAAGGGAAATTAACCACATTCATAAAGACTCCCCTCCCCGTCCCTCCGATGCTGGAGGAAGCATTCGGCTACGCCGGTTGCAGGCGGTATGTTGCATTCTACTGGGAGCCGTTCGGCGACGAGCTCGCCTGGTACGACGGCGAGACGGGGGTGGTTGGGGCAAACTGGCCATCATGGATCGCGCTCATGCACCATCCCCTTTACCGGCTGGTTTCCGGTCATTTCAACTTCGGCAGTTCAAACGAACTTTGCACCCACTGGCTGGTGCTGGACCGCAAAGACCGGCAGTTCTACATAGCTGACCGGGACGAGGCCGACCGCTTCATGAAATCAACGAATGAAGCATGTGACCCGGCATACCGTCCGAGGCAGTCTTCCACGGCGCTCGACCTGGACGGCTTGGCGGATGAGATCAAACGCGGCGAAGGCGCCGTTCAACGGTTGTGCGACTGGCTAAATGAAGAAATGGTACGGCTGATGAGCGCCACGGAAACGCTTATTGCGCCGGGCGGTCCGGAAGCGCGATGTATCCATTGCGGCTGTTCTGACGACCTGGCGTGTATGACGCTTGAAGGGCCATGTCATTGGGTATGGGTGGACCGCAAAACAGGGAGAGGACTTTGTAGCGGTTGCCACCGATCCGAAATCGCACCTGGCAACGGGCAACCGCTCATCATTCCAGGGTGAATTTTATGAAGGGAGGTGACGGGATGAACAGAGTGTACGAGAACGTAAGCGGATTTGTTCGGGGATTGAGGAGCCTCGCCGGCAAGGGTTCCAGGCCGGACGTGGTTATCGGGACCAGGATGATGCCTGGCCGGTGTGGCTTTCGGGAATACGTCGTGTACTCGGCGGAAGCGACAACCTGTGACGGGAAGATCAGCCTGGAAGTATGTTGCGGCGAATTGAATGGCGGCGTGGTGGACCGGATCACGGCTTCCGCGGTGGCGGATGTGCATCAGCGCATCCAAACGGTCTGCGCCGAAATCGGCATGTACATCATAATCAAAAAAACCGAACCGGAAACGGCGGCCGCGTCCAGCATATAAAAATTCAATAAACGGAGAAGTCAATAATGGGCGCGCGAGGAAAGAGAAAAAGGAGGCGGATAAACGCCTGCTTGTGCGCCCGGGAGAAGTATTTGCGTTAACCATATAAGGGGGGAAAAGAAATTTGGATGCGATGTTGTTACGCATAAGAACGGTCAAGCCCGGTTTTTTCTGGGACGAGGACTTGGCGCATTACCCGCCGCTGTGCAGGCTCTTCCTGGAGGGGTTATGGTGCGCGGCGGACAAAATGGGTCGGCTTGAGGACCGGCCGATGATGCTACAACACCTCATCTTGCCGTACGAGAAGAATGAGGAGTTGGCCGGTCAATACCTGGAACTGCTCGCCTCGCCCGGCCCCGTGCGCGGCACCACCTACGTGAACCGGTACGAAGTTGTTGGCAAGCGCTATATCCAGTTGCTGGGTTTCCTTGAGGATCACCGCCCCGGCAAGTTTGAGCCGCCCAGCATGATCCCCTCGGTTGACGGATTCGTGGCCGACGTGGAAGCCTTTAATACGGTGGTTGACGGCAAGCTCCGCAAGGAGGTATATCAAAGAGACGGGTACAAGTGTGTTTATTGCGGCGCGGATCTGGCGGCCGAGGCGCGCAAGATCTGCGTTGATTACGTTATCCCCCTGATGAAGGGCGGGGCCAGTAGCCGCAAGAACCTTGTTACGTCTTGCAAGAAGTGTCATGGCAGGAAGGGTGAGCGCACGCCGGACGAAGCCGGTATGGCTTGTCCGGAGGGTTTTGGTGAAAAGTTGCCGGAACGGCCGTTTCAGCCCTCCATTCCTCTTGAAGATGGTGCGGACGGGGTCACTAACCCCGTCATGACCCCGTCCAACGGGGGTCGCAACCCCGTTAACCCCCCGTTGACGGGTGTTCGGCACCCCGTTGACGGTACGTTAACCACCCGTCAACATACCACTGACCAACTGTTACCCCACCGTGAACATACCGTTAACGGTGCTTCAACGGGCGTTAACCACCCTTTGACGGGTCAACGACCCCTTGTTAACGGTGGTCAACGGGTGGTCAACCCGCTCTTAACCACCCATGAACCCCCCGTTGACACCTCTTCACCCCTCGTTAACCCCCTGTTAACGGGGGGTCAACCCCCTGCCGACGACCCCTGTCGTAGGAAAGGAACGGAAAGTCATGGAGAGGAAATGAATGTAGATATCGTCCGGCATCAACCCCCGTCGCCACGGGGTCAAGCTCATTCGGTTCTCGGTGATTTCGAAGAAAGTCCCGAACCCGGTTCGGGACGACAGATAAATTCTTCCGATGGAGATAAAAAAAATGAAAGTCCTCCCGGCGTTATTCCATTCCCCAAACCCTCAGGTAATGGTGGGAAAGGACAGGGATTCTCCGCCAGCGGTCGGCCAGGCGACTTTAAGCTGGTGGTGGGTAGCTCGAATCCGAGGGTGTTCAAACGTGCATCTGTACAGTACCAGCGCACGGAAGCAACTGACGAGATCATCTCGTATCTCAACCGCCGGTTAGGGAAAGAATACGCTTTGGACGGTCAGAAATCCCTTGAGTGTGTTCATGGCCGCCTTGATGAAGGATTCACGGTCGGCCAGTTCAAGATCGTTATAGACCGCAAAGCGGCGCTTTGGAAGACCGACCCCACCTACTCGGTCTATCTGCGGCCTCAGACGTTGTTCGGCGAAAACTTCGAATCGTACTTGAATGAGATTGACGGAAGCCAGGAGCAACGGCTTAAGGAATTACTCGCCATTTGCCAGAGTCGGCCAAACAGCCTCACCGATCGGAGGATCGAGCATGATGGTTTCACGGCCGATGACCGGCATAGGGCGGTCCATGCTTATTTTGAGGAAGTGAAGGCGGCGTACAAGACAAAGAACGTTGCCGTGCTTGAAGGTCTGGTCAAGGAGGATATGTACGAACGGATGCGCAAAATGAAGGAGGGTGGCAATGCGGGGTGAGCGGGATGAAGTGTGGCGTAGCGCCATGGAATGGGTGGACGGCAAGAAGCGGGTCATCGCGGCCCATGTGCGCCGCTACCAGGCGCACACCGCTTATGACGTGGACGACTACCTTCACCAGGCTTACATAACCGCCTTTGAGACGCTGGGGAAGGTCGGCTCGACCGGTCCGCGGTTCGAGCAGTTCTTCTGGGTGAATTTCAAGCATGCTTGCTTCAGGGTATCGATTGGACCAAACCTTCAAGACCTCACCAAGGCAATGCTTGTTTCCGGCGCGCAAAAAACGGGGGACCCTGCCGACCGTCAGGCGGCCATCGAACTCATTTCCCATATGTCCCCGCGCGAGCGCGAGGTATGGGAACTTGTCCTGGACGGCGCGCACACGCGCAAGGAGATCGCCCGCCGTTTCGGCCTTCGCGCACCCCACCATGTGAAGATGCTCAAGCGTCGCGGTCTCGAGCGGGTGAAGAAGCGCGTGGCTGAAAAGCGGTGCGAAGTTCTGGAGGCGCTCGCGGGATGACTACGGCAGGATCACTCCCCCGCAAGTTGACCCGCCGGCTTGCCGAGCTCAGTCATATCGCCCTCCCCCTCTCCCCTGCCTGCCAGAGCAAGCTCGAATGGCTTGCCGGATTTTGGCGCGATGAATGGTTCATCCGCATGGCAATGACTGGCCGCTCCCTTCGGCGTCGTCGCCAGATCGCGGCCAAGGCCGACCTTGCAAAGTGGGAACGATACGTCTTTCAACGCTACGTGAACGCCGCCCAGCGTCGAAAGCGGGGTGAAAAGGCCCCCCGGAAACTTTACCTGCGGGATGTGGCGGAAGAGGTCAATTACAACTACGGTGTCCCGTTGCCGGTGGTCATAAGCCGCATCCCGGCCATCAGAAAGAAGGCGCAAATGTACCTTCGGAGTGCCGCGAAGGGTGGAAAGGTTGTATCGAAATGACTCTTGAACAGGGAAAAAAGCGGTGGAGTAGAAAAAAGAAAAAGTTTGTATGTGGTGTGTTTGATGAGCACTTTTAAGCGTGGTTTGAATCTTAAAAACCTCACGATGAAAGGTTGATGGGATATGCAACACTCAGCCAACACCGGTGTCCTCCGGCAACTTTCGTTCCTGCAGGAGGACAAAGCCGCCGAGGCGATGGAGTTCCTGCTAAAACACGAGCCGCAGAAAGGGTATGCAGTAAAGTTCAGCGGCGGGAAGGACAGCATCGTGGTGTACGACCTGGTTCTGCGCTCGGGCGTCCGGCATCGGGCTTTTTACAACTGCACCACAATCGACCCTCCGGAAGTGGCGAAATTCATCCGCCGGCATTATCCCGAGGTCCAGTGGCTTTATCCGCACCGGAATTTTTTCGACTATGTGATGCGCCGGGGTTTACCGACGAAGGTCAAACGTTGGTGTTGTGAGAAACTCAAGCACCGGGTGTCCAAGCGCACGTTCGGGACAAAGCATCTGGTGGTGGGGATCCGCGCCGAGGAAAGCCATACCCGGTCCGTTCGCGGCCGGATATCGGAGATGGAGGGGCAGACCATCTATTCCCCGATTTTCAACTTCGACGAAGGGGAGGTGTGGGACTACATCGAAAGCCGTGGTCTCCCCTACCCCTCCCTGTACAACGAGGGGTTCTCACGTCTGGGATGCGTTATTTGCCCGTATATCTGCAGGGGCGGCGGGGTGTTGGAAAAGCACAAGGAACGCTGGCCTGCGATGTACAGGCGATTTGAGGCGGTTGTGGCCGCACAATTCGAGGCGAAGCGGGGGTTCTTCCAGGAGCGAGGGATCACCGGACCGAAAGAACTGCTCGACCTTTGGTATGCAAGCAGACCTATCCCCCATTTGAATGCGCGTCAGGTTGATTTGTTTTCACCGAAAACGCCCGCAAAGGCGGAAAAGTGAAATACAAAACACTTTACTCACGGTGGAGAGCAAGCAAGGTGGGAATAAAAACATCTTCACGGCTGTATACAAGCTCAAAGGCAGGGCGGACAATTCCCCTCCTCGTTCCTTGTCGCACACGGATAATCGCTTGATAAGACCGTTGGATAAGATGCAGGGAAATCGTTGAACCGGCGGGCAATGGGAACCATGGTTGACCACATCTGCAAGCTGATAGAGGACGGGCTCGATGCCAACGATCTTATCCGGGTGATCTCGTTTTGCGAATCGCGCCTCGATGCGCTAGGAATTGAGCTTGTTTCAAGGGTGGATTCCTCTTCCCCGCCGAGAACGGGCAAGGCCGGCGTGAAGCCCGGAAAGCGGCCACCCCGCGACCATGCCGTGGTGGTCGTGCGGAAGTTCGTCAAGTGCGGCAAGCCGACCTGCTCCAAGTGCCCCCATGGCCCCTACTACTACAGCGCGCAGAGGACCGGCCGCGGCAAGACCAAATGGAAATACCTGGGAACCACCATTACCGGAGCCGCCCAATGATGGCCACGGCCGAGAAGATCCGCGAGATCGTGGAGATGTGCATCTTCATCGCGCCGCAACCATGCACGCTGGAGCAACTTCACAAGGTCTTCGAAGGGAAAATCCCAAAGGATGAATTGAAAGCGATCGCCGACGAGCTGGTGGATTCAACCAGGGAGAAGGCGGTGATGGTGGTGGAGGTCGCCGCCGGCTACCAGATGCAAACGAACCCGGCCTACGCCGAATACGCGCGTCGCCTCATGGGAGACGCGAAGGAAAACGCGCTTTCGAAAGCGGCCATGGAGACGCTTTCGATAATCGCCTACAAACAGCCGGTCAACCAAGCTGAGATAGACGCGATCCGCGGCAAGAACTCGACCGGCGTTCTGGTAACGCTCGTGGACAAAGGCCTCATCAAGATGCTGGGGCGCGCGAAGGATCCCGGCCGCGCCTATCTTTATGGCACCACAAAAGAATTCCTGAAATATCTCCGGCTGAATTCCCTGGCGGATTTGCCACCGGTGGAAGTATTCAGTCCTGAACAAGAAAGTGGAGGGATGACACGATGACACCGACAGCGGAATTCAAGGGGGCGTTCATGGTTGGGGATTGCGTGTATGTCCGCACCGCGGGCATTAATCAACACGGTCGAGAAGCCTACATTCATCAAGAAGGGTACCCCACCCGCGCATTACTCGTGTGAAAGGTTAAAACGTTCCCGCCATTACGCCGCCCAAAGCGGGCAAAGGCGGGAATAAACGCACTTAACGCGCTCAATGGAGGGGTAAAAGTAATGGTGCTCGGTTTGGACATAGGGTTCGGTGATATCAAAGCGGTGCATGGGGAAGGCGTATTCCGGATGCCGACGGCTGTGGCGCACGCCAAAAGCGGCCTTTTGGAACTTGGCGAGTTCGCCGGGAACGAGGAAGAGTTCGTCTTCGGCGGCAAGGCCTACCACCTCGGTGAAAAGGCGCTCGAAAAGGCCCTTCCCACCCGTAGCTTCGACTTCCTGAAGAAATACGCCCCGTTACTGGCCTACAAGGCGGTCAAGGACACCGGGAAGAAGGTTAGCCGCCTCGCGGTCGGCCTTCCGCTTGCCTGGTACACGCCGCCAAACCGGAAATTCTTCACCTCCGCTCTCAAAAAGTTCGAGGTGAACGGCGAAACCATTTCCTTCGACCAGGTGGATATTTACCCGCAGGGGGTTGGGATCCTGATGGATTACCGCTTCGGCGCCGACGGGAAAGAATTGCCCGGCACCGTAATTGACGGACTGGTGGTGGACATCGGGTTCAACACGGTGGACGTGGTCGTATTCTCGGACGGCGCGGCGGTCAAGTCCGACTCCGCCATGTTCGAGCGCGCCGGCGTTTCGCGCATCGCGCAGGACCTCATCCAGGCGATGCAGGTTGAGTGCGCAATCAACCTTTCCGAGCAGGAAGCCAAGAAAGCCCTGCTGGAGGGCGGAATCCGCGTTTATGGCGCGGAAAAGGACCTTACGGTCACCATCGAGGCAATCGCCGAGGATTACGTGGAGTGGCTCCTCGACATTCTCGCATCGCGCTGGGAGGACAAGCTACAGCGTTCCGGCAAGTTGATCATCGCCGGTGGCGGGGCCCATTTCCTCGCACGCGCCGTCCCGCAACGCTACGCGGATATCGTCCATGTTCCCGAACTTCCGGAGTTCGCCAACGCCAGGGGCTTTTACAAGGCAAGCCTCGCCAAGGATTCCTGAGCTGGAGGACCGGTCGATGGAAAAACAAAAACTGATCGTCACCATCCGGGACGGAACACTCCTTAAGCAGGTGAACCTGCTTCCCAAGAACATCCGCGGGAAGGTGGTGGAAAAAGCCCTGGCCAGCTTTTTTGACACGCCGGAGGGGAAAGGGCTAACGGGGTTATTTAAAGCTCCCAGAGAATCCCAAAAGGCGGAGAAAGTGCCTGCCAAGAACGTGCTTGGCGACTTTGGAGAGGGCGAATAGGGGTACCCCACCCGCGCATTAAGAAAGTGACAAGCACGAAGAGAGTGAGGCGATGAAAGGACTTCTCAAGCTATTTACGGTGATTTTCGTTTTTGGTGGAAACGCCCAAGCGTTCACCGCCATGCAGGTGGAATACAACCATTTTTCGAACGGCGTGATCGAGTATATCCCCTCCCCTCAATTCGTGGTCTGCAGGGAATGCCCGGCTCCCACCCCATTGGAAGTCCTTCCGCAGGTGGACATCAGCGTCCAGGCCAGTGCGGACAGTCCACCGGAGAACCCCGGCCCAACCGGCGGAATGTTTGCCATTCAGCAACCGGCCCAAGAGCCGGCGAACAACCCGATTCCGGAAAAGCGGATTGAATCCCCGGCACTCCCTCCAGCCGAAGCGCCAAAACCTGTGGATGTTCCTACAAAACTGGGGGACGAGGTGAAGGTTGTCGAACCTGCAAAAGAAAAACCTTCGGCGGCAGTCGTTTATTTCGAGACCAATAAGGACGGCCTTTCGGAAGAGTCCATACAGGAGCTGGCAGAGCTTAAAGATGATGAGTATAACATCATCGGTTATACAGATGATGTTGGTAGTTTAAATAGCAATGATTTGCTGGCGCTGAAAAGGGCCGAGCGAGTTGCGGAATATCTCAAATCCAAGGGCTTCACTGTCCGGTCCGTTACTGGCAAGGGGAAGTGTTGCTATGTAAATGCAAAAGAAAAGATGGAGTCGCTTCGGGGGTGGCCGTACCACCCCGGTGAGTATGAAAAGCTTCCAAGTTATGTACAAAAGGATTTGATAGGGTTTTTTAGCCGCCGCGTAGAGATCATTGAAATCACCCCTTCAACGGAAGGATCGCATTGAAAGGAAACGTAACCATGAAAAAAGTGTTATTCGCATTCTTGGCATTGTGTGTCCTCACAAACGCTTACCTGCCGGAAGTTTCCGCCGCATGCGGGCCCGAATGCGGCTGTGCGGCGGCATCGTCGCCGCTTTCCGTCGATGATGCGGGAAAAGCATTCAAGGCCGCCTATCCCAACACTCCGATTGACAAGATCAAGCCCGGCGACCGGGAGGGGCGCTATGTGATCCATGTCGGCCCAAACATCTTCTACTTCGAGCCGCCGAACACGGTCATCATGGGGAAGATCATCCAAAACGGCGTGAACATCACCGCAAAGGAAAACGAGGAGATGGCGAAGGAGGCCGATAAGGTCCTTCCCGCCCTCCTCAAAAGTCTGCCTCTCGACAAGGCGGTAAAGATCGGCCAGGGGAAAAAGACGGATATCACGGTCATAGAGGTGAGCGACCCCGACTGCGGTTTTTGCCGCCAGGCCCATGAGTGGTTTGACGCGAATACCGCCCTGACCAAGGGCGTGACCCGTTACGTCTTCTTCCTTCCGCTCCATCCCGACGCCCCCGCCAAATCGAAGCTGATACTTTGCTCGAAGGACCGCGCGAAAGCCTATGGAGAAGTCTACGGCGGCAAACGTGACGCCGACTTCAAGACGCTTCCGGCAGGCTGTGACGAAAAGACGGCGGAAGCGCTACTTCAGGAGCATCTCGCCGCGGCCCGGAAGTTAAACGTCCGCGGAACGCCGAATTTCTTTATCAGGGATACGAGGGTTCCCGGCGCCAACATGACGCAAGTGGAAGCACTGATCAAAACCAAATAATGGAGAGGCCCGTATGAAACATTTTTTGACAAACCTTTCGCCCGCGAAACTCCTTGTGATCATGCTTATGTTCGCCGCGGCGGACATGGCGGTCGTGAAGTCGGTAACGTACGCCGCGACCTACACGGCGATGACGATCGAGCCCAAGAACTCCACCGACGAATTCAATCCCTTGTACGAGATCATCGTCACCAAAGGGATCAAGCAAGGGGGGTATATCGTCGGTTTGATACTCATTTTCATCGGACTTATCACCGCCGGTTTCATGCACCAGTACAAGATGGCCGCCGTGGAGGTGTTTTCCGGGTTCGGGTTCGGCATGGGGAAGGCCCTTTACGACAAGTTCAGCACCGTGGCCAACACGGCCAGCGGCGCGATCTTTTAGGCCGATGAAGAAAGTCCCGGTCTTCCGGCACCTTTCCCAGCAGGCGAAGATCCTCTGGCTCGAACTGGACGAGTTCCTATTGCTGGGAGGGTTCGTGCTGATCGGGTATGTGACACAGGTGCTCATCACCATGACGGTTGCCGGGATCATAATGATCGTCATTTACATGCAGGTGAAAAAGAAGTTCCCCAGGGGATTCATGGCGCATGCGTTCGTCTGGGTCGGCTTCATTGGTCTCAAGCGCTATCCCAACACGTTCCAGACCCTTTATTACGAATAAATGCCGATGGAAGAACAGGTACACCTCTGGGAAAAAGACCGGCTCAAGTTCATGGTCAAGGCGCTCTGGGGGTTGGTGGTGGTACTGATCATCGCCCTCGTCTGGAACAGCTACAGCGTGAGACGGGACATCGACCGGGCGCTTAAAGAGTCCAAAACCATCATTATGACGGCCGACATGCTCATCTCCTACGAAGCGGCCGACAACAACCTGAGCGACGACTACATCAGGAAAATGGTGACCTACATACTTGCCAAGGAACTCAACTTCGACCCCTTAACGGCGCGGGGCGGCTTCGAGGAACTTCTCAAGCTGTATTCGGACGCGGAGAAGGATAACGCGATTAAAAAATACTACGAGATGGCCAAGCTGTACGAGGAAAAGGAAGTCGTAAGTTTCTTCAACCCGGTCTCCTACAAGGTCGACTCGCGCCAGGCCGGGCTGGTGGTGCAAGGACGCCGGCGGCTCTCCATCAAAGGAAAACCCCAACCTGACGGCGAGGAATCCTGGCTGATCCGTTTCAAGATCGAAAACGCCCGGTTCCAGCTACTTTCGGTCATCCAGGTGGAAGGGAAATAACTTATGCGTAACACTTTATTGCTCTGCTTATTGGCGGGCCTAACGCTCTCCACCACCCCTATGCTTGCGTCCGGTGAAGATAATGCCGCTCCCGGCGGTAATGAGACCACCAGGCCGCCACAAAACAATGCGGGCGTCCAATCGGGCGTTAAACGACCCGAGTTGCCTCCATCCCTCATCGAGGAAAATCCCTACGAGACCTACATCCAGAAAATGTTGGAGAAAGGGGAATACTCCCTCCCCTCTCCCGATCACGGCAGGATCACCGTCCTTCCGGAAGTGACCACGGTGGTGCCGCTTTCCGCGGTGGACCAGAACCGGATCGTCTGCCCGGATTTAATCAGGGATGCCCGCGGGTCGATTGAAAAAGGACTTCTGGAACCGCAGATCGCCGGCAAGGAGGTATTCATCAAGTTCGCCTGGGTGGACACGGGCCGCGGCCCGCAGTACGCCAGACAACCGAACGAACTGTTCATCATGTGCGGCGATGAGCGTTACCAACTGCTGGTGCGTCCGCGGAAGATCCCCACGCAAACGATATACCTCTCGTCGGGGCTGAAGAAACGGATCGAACAGAACGAAGGGGTGTTCAAATCGAATTCCATAGAGGAATCCGCGATAAAAATGATCGCCCTTGTCCACAACGACGACCTGCCGGAGTCCTTCTCCATACGGGAGGTCAACCGGACACTCAACAAGTTCAAGGAGCTCAAGACCAGGCTCAAGCGCAAGGTGATCGCCGAGGGGACGGGGATGGAACTGTACGAGTACGAGGTACTGCTGGCCGAAGGGATCAAGGAGGTGCGTCTGGATGAAGACATCGCCAAAAAGCTCGCGGGAGAGGAAGGTCTGCTCGCCTCGTCCGCGGCGCGCCACCAACTGACAAGGGAATGCCCGGAGTGCTCCGGGACGCGGATATTCATCGTGAAATCGGTTTTCAGGGGCAATTGAGATGGCCGACGAAGAAATCCCTCAAACGCCGGATCAGTATCCCCCCGCGAAGACAACGCTATGGAGCGGTCTTAGCGCCCAAACCAAAAGCTACATTTGGAAAGGGATCGGCATTGCCGGCGTAATCGTCTTTTCCACCGAAATCTACCTGATGATGGACGACTCACAAGAGCAACCACCGCCAAAACCGGCGGTGGGGGTGGAGAAGTTCGAGTCAAACATGTCCTCCGGCTCGGTGAAGATCCTTAAACAAAGCGAAGCTATTGATAAGGACCTCACCATCGACCGTTTGACCAAACAGATCGAGGAATTTAAAAACCCCAAAGAGGCCAAAGAGCCCGGAAGTGGTGCCGAGATAAATAAAAACGGGAATACTCCAGCCGGCGGTGCGGCCCCGGCGGATCTAAACAACCTGCCACTCCCTCCCCCGCCGGGCAAACTGGCCGAAACGGCAAATGTTTCCGGGATGCCATATCCTCCTCCGCAGGGCGGAGCCGCCACGCAGAACTTCAACCTTCCTCCAATACCGCAAAAGAAAGAGGAAAGGGCCGTACGGGGAGGCTTTCTTGTCGTCACGGCAAAGGTGGAGGAACCGAAAAAGGAACAGGACTCAAAAAAAAAGCCGATCGCCTATATACCTTCCGCATCCTGGACTGAAGCGGTCGTCCTCATCGGCGGATTCGCGCCGGTCGTAAAACAGGCGGACGTTTCCGCCGCGCCGTTCCTTTTGCGGATACAGACCCCCGCCCAGCTCCCCAACGAAGCAAAGGCGGATATCTCGGGCTGTTTCGTGCTTGCCGCCGGCGTGGGATCGCTCCAGGACAAGCGGGCCCACCTCAACGCCTACAAGCTGTCCTGCGTCAACCGCCGGAAGCAGGCGGTCATCGACCAGACGATCGACGCCTACGTTGCCGAGACCGACCCGAGCATTGACGGCATCCGCGGCCCCGTGGTGGCGGAACTAAAGGAGCCGATGATCACATCCATCATTCTCGGCTCCATTTCCGGGATAGGGGATGTCATGAAAGCAACCTCCTCCACGCAGATCATCAGCCCGCTGGGGCAGACCCAGGCATTGGACACAAACAAACTGGGTCAGGCCGCGGTGGGCGGGGCGCTGACGAAAGGGTTCGATAAGTTGCAGGAATTCTACCTGCGCTTCATTGAACTTTCGATGCCCACCATCGGGGTAAGCGCGGGGATCCGGGTCAACGTCGTTTTCAAAAACGGCGTGGAACTTCAGTTAAAGGAGATCTGTTTGGAGGGTGAGGAATGTTCAGGCGAATGATCGCGGTAATCGCATTGTTGCCGATGGTGGGTTGCGTGCTACCCGGGCAATGGATCGAACAAAAAGACCTTCCGTGCTCAGGTCCCCAAGGGTGGAAATGCCAGTCAATCAACCAGACCTATAAAGATGCCCTATCGGAGGGAAAGGACGGAAAGAGCGAGGCAACCGGAACCGATCACCAAGATGCAGGTAATATCGGACGGAATGAATGGCGCCACCTCTACAAGCCTCCCGCGCCGGAATGGAGCATTGCCTCGCCGCGGGACGATGACGCTTTGAATGAAGGAAAACCGCTTCGAGATCCAGGCGAAGTGCTCCGGATAAAGATCTACGACTATGTTGATAAAAAAGGGGTGCTTTTCCGCGGGCGCTACGCCTATATCGAAGTCAAAAAGCCGCGCTGGAACCTTGGAGCCGGAATCGGCGGCAAGGATGGAAAAGGCTCCGTGAAATAGCATGAAGGCGCTTAAGGGAACCGCCGCGCGCATCATCGAAAGACTCACCGGCGCGCCCACCCGGACCGGCCTTTTGGATATGGCTCGGCGCGACCGTTTTAGCGAATACCTCCCCTACCGGGTGTACCGGCCTGAGACGATGGCCTTCCACAACCTCGACAATACGTTGGGCTTCATTTGGAAATGCCATCCGGCATACTTTATGGACGATAAAGGGTCGGACAGCCTCGCGCGCCTTTTGTCGATGGATTTCCCGGAAAACACCGTCATGCAGTTCATCCTGCATGCCAACCCGTTCATCCGGCCGATTCTGGACGAATACAAGGGCCTTTGCGCCGTCCACGACAACCCGGTGTTGCGCAGGACCATGGATGAATACTGCCGCTTTCTGGAGGATTCGACCGGCGGCATGAAACGGATGTCAAAGATCCCGGTGCGCGACTTCCAACTATATGTGACCCTCAAATTCCCCATTCCTTCAAAGTCCAAGAACGCCAGGGTGACGCAAGTGATGCTTGACCAGCGCAACGGCGCGGAAGACATCCTGCGCAGTTGCGGACTGGCGCCGCGCTACCTTGACGCCGAAGGCCTTATCAATTGGCAGGGACGTATTCTCAATAAGGAAATATGCCTGCCCCGGCTTACCTATGATCCCCACGAGGAGATACACCGCCAGATCATCAAAGGGGGCTCGGTCATCCGGAAACACTGGAACCGGCTGGAGATCGCCCAAAACACATGGAAATGCCTTTCTCCCAAAAAACTGCCCAAGGAGGTTGATATCCTCCAAAGCAAACAGGTGATCGGCGGCATATGGGGGCCCAGTAGCGACATCGCCCAGATAACACAGCCGTTCGTGTATACCGTCAACTTCGTGTTCAAGAGCCTCAAGATGGAGATAGAGGCGAAGAACTGGCTCGTCTCGCGCAAGGAGTTCTACAAGGGGAAAGAGCAGACCCAAGCAAGGGAAAAGGCGGAGCATGCCACCGCGTCCGACAAGCTCGAACAGGGAGAGAAGTTCCTGCTCGTCATGCCATTGCTGTGGATATACGGGGAAGACCCGCATATGGTCGATTCCGCGGTGAGCAACGCCGCCAACGTCATATTCGCAGGCCAGGGGTACGAAATGCAGAAAGACTGGGGCTTGCTCGATTCGCTGTTCCTGGCCGCCATGCCGTTCGGCCTGTACACGGACGAAGGCAATCTGGAGGTGATCGACCGCCATCACACCGTCACGGCCGAGGCGGCCGCGCGGCTCAGCCCGGTGCAAGGCGGGTACGCGGGGGGCGGCAATGCGGTGAACCTGCTTGTGGACCGGACCGGACAGATCATCCGGCTCGACTATTGGGACAAGGCCGCGGCCTCCAACCACAACGGCCTGATCTGCGCGTCCGCCGGCAAGGGGAAGTCGTACCTTCTGAACTACATCGTAATGCGCTTGTTGGAGACCGGCGTGATAGTACGCGGGATCGACATCGGCAGGTCGGGCGAAAAACTCGCGAAGATTCTCAAGGCCCGCGTGATGCGCTTTCACGATAAATCGGATATATGCATCCCCCCGTTCTCGCTCGTCAAGCGTCACGATGAAGGGAACCCGGATGATGAAGACTACCTTCCCTCGGACATGGGGGCCACTTCACAGATATTCATGAACATGGTATATTCCTCCTCCCCCGCCGACGCATGGCGGAAAGAAGAGTCGCAGATCATGAAAGAAGCGGTCACCTGGGCCTACGACAAGGCGGGCGAGGAGGCGACCGTTGATATGGTGCAGGAGTTCCTCTACGGATTCCCGAGGTTTTCCCCTGAATTAAAAGACCGCGGGTCTTCTTCGGTGGTCAAGGGGATGGCGGAAATGGCCACCATCCTGGCCTACAGCCTGCGGGATTTTTCATCGAAGGGGGTGTTTGGACGGTGGGTGAACGGCAAATCGAACGTCGACCTGATGAACGACCAGTACATCTACATGGAACTCGAGGAGCTGTTCGCCGCCGAGGAGCTGTTCCGGGTCATCTATCCGATGACCATGGACTATGTTTCGAAGACCTTCTACCTCGGCGACCGGTCCGTGCGGAAGTTCATGTACCAGGACGAAGCCCACCTTGCCCTGAAAAAGGCGGGCAGGATAGCCGACCTGTTCGAGCAGGCGTACCGGCGTTTCCGCAAGCATAACGCCGGACAGAACATCATCACGCAATCGGTCCTGGACCTTATCAGTTTCGCGGGTGATGTCGGCAGGGTCATCTGGAACAACTCCGACAAGAAAATGTTGCTTCAATCGGAAGACTTCGATTCCGCCCGCAATGGCGCGAACCCCATCATCACCTACGACGATTTTACGATGGAACTGCTGAAAAGCGTCAGGACCGAACAGGGCCGGTATTCCGAGATATTCTTCCACACCTCGCGCGGGACCGGCGTCGCACGACTCTGTGTCCCCCGCTATATGCATTACCTGAACTCCAGCCAGCCGGACGAGGTGGCGGAAATAGACTCCATCATGGATGAGATCCGGCGCGGCGTCGACAGCAAACAGTTTATGCACGGTTACAACGACGGGATGGCGGGCAACGAGCTGGAGTTCGAGCAGGTGGTCTACGACCTGGCCATCATGGAAATGATCCGAAGGCATGGCAATTAGGCTACGGCTCCTTGCCGCGGTCTGCGCGGCGTCGCTTCTTTCGTTTGGTGGAACCGTTGCCGCCTGTCCCGCCGGGCAAGTAACTGATCCGGCAACCGGCCAATGCATAAGCGAAATGGAGGCCGCGGGAAAAACCGGCAATACCCTGGGAAACACGGCCACCGGCTTTTACGGCTCCACCGGAGCGTTTAACCGGCAAATATCCCAGCCGGCGATCTCGTCCGACAAGCCGATGTCCACGATTTCTGGCGCCACGTTCAACGGCCAGATCGCCTGCCCAAGCAGTTCGAAGTTCATGGAGGTCACTGGCATCCCCACTTCGACGGGGGATATTGCGGTAACGGTTAAACAACAGACCGACTTCAGCCTGGCTCCCGGAACGTTCGACTATGCGTATACCCTCCCCGATAAGGTGTCGGGAGTGTGCGCCAACGGCTTTATCGCATGCGATCCCGGCACATGGAATTCCTGCCGGTATTACGCATGGGCAACCTTGCCCGGCTCCGTGGCGCTGACGGCAAAATCCACCGGCATAAACGCTTTGGGGGGATGCTTTTGCGTCAATTCAAGTTGCGGCTATACGCTGGCGGCCGTCAACTACAGCTATGTTCTGGGTTTTTTGGGTGGCGGCATGTCGGCGGCCGTTCAGGCGACGGCGCCGGAACTGGCCGTCTCCATGTCCGACGTGGTTCCGCCGACCGCGTCATTTTACGGCCAGCAAAGCGGAGGTTGCGCTTCCCTAATCGGCCCGGCGGGCAGTTCGGCTACGCCGCAAAAGTACTGGAGCGGGAGCGGGAACATGTCCGCCACATTTTCAGCGGATTCCTCGAACGCGATGCTTTCCAACCCCTACTATGCCGACCTCGAGGCTCTCCAGATGGCCACCACCGGGAAATATTCGACGAACATGTGCGATATTACGCGATCGTGGACCGTGGCCACCGAGACCCGTTCCCTCTCCAAAACGGGTTCGGGCAGTATCTGCGTGGTCTCGGATATTTCCGCCGGCGTCATCAAAACGGCCGACGCGGATAGTTATGAGGTGCGCATCGGCGCCACGACATTCGCGGGCTACCCGGGTTGCCCAGCATCCAGCCCGATAACCGTGGATACGGTTGACCTTGCCGCGATGTCGCTTTCCCTGCCGACCGGCGCGGTAAGCCCGGCGATCTTCAAAGGGGTGTCCGGAAACGCCCATTTCACTGCGGGCGGCTGTAGCCAGCCACCTACCTTGATTTCCGCCGCCGACGCGATGGTCGCCATCTCGGGTTGCACCATGATCGGCTTCCACAATGGCGTGTACGATTACAGCCTTACCTTCGAATATATGTTCGACGCCTCGAGCGATACCCTGACCGACGCCTGCACCCCCTATATGAACGATCCCAACTGCACGCTGAAGGATGAATACGAATACGACGCCCAGGATAACGGTGTGCGGTCATACCGGGACTACCAGCCCACGGGATTGCACGTGCTGGCCACCTCCAGCACGAGGACCACCTCCATAGGCGCCTATTCGAAGACCTATAACTGGTGGAAAATATCAAGGACCTACCTTTGTCGGGGAGGAAACTCGCTCGACCTTGCGAAGATGAAAAAGCGGGTCGGCATCGTGAATGAATCCACCGCTTCGTACAAGGGGGGCGTGAACCAGGAATATTCCGATTACCAGTGCGACGATAACGGGAATTGCACGAATTCCACCGGCAGTATCAATGCCGATCCGTCCCTGGCCAACAGCGCGCCGGCCCAGTGCGAGAATGCCTGCAAAGTAAGGGTTGACGCGCCGGCGACCAACGCCTCCGCCAGCGGTAACCAGAGCCAGTACAGCACTTCTTCGACCGGCCCGATCCATCTTTTCAGGGCGTGCGTTGACGGCGGCACGGTCTGCCCCGCCGACGCATCCAAAGGGGAAACCCCCGTGGCACGAAGTGACGGCAAAATCTGTTATTGCACGGAGGAATTCACTTCGTCCGCCACGGCATTGGCCGGCCTGATGGCCGCCGGCCACAACCTGATGTGTTCCTCCAACCATAAATGTCCCGCCGGCCAGAAATGGGATACCGCATCGGGAACCTGCAAACCGTGAAGAGGATTCTGGTACTCATTCTCCTTGGGCTTAATGCCTTCCCCGCCCACGCGGGGAACATCAAGTGCGGGGCGGACACTACCGGAAGCGGGGTACTCAACCAGATCAACGACTGCACAGCCGGTACTCCATTCGCGTATGGCGGCGTAACGCCCACCGGCGTGGCCAACACGAACCTGTGCCCCATCAATCAGGCAAACTGCTCAATGCGGCAATACCGGTGCGATGCCGACGTGGCGAAGTCGGCCAACTTCGCGCCGGTTTATTCAGACACCACCTCCTGTCAAAACGGGTGCAACTGGACGGATACCTGCACATCAACACCGTTCACGAAAACCCTCTCCGGTCTTGGGAAAGGAACGATCTGCACAGACGCGGATATGACCATCGCCGTACAGGACGTGGGTGGTGGAACCCGGTTTCGATTGGCCATGCTGGACACCTCGCCGTCGGGTGGTGCCCATGCGAATTGCGAACCGCCGACGGTTAATGACGGCGGAACATACACGATGTACAACCCGCCTATCATGGGTGGCTGGCACATCATCAACCATCCGGGGACCGCCGCCGACCCGCAGGTCGGGGTGGATATTGATTTCACGCCGTATCTCCCCGCATCTAACGGGTGGGATGCCTGGAATGCCCAGGTCAAATTCTGCGCCAGCATGATCGACCCTTGGGACTGTGGTGGGTTCACTGGAGTAACGTGTACCTGCGACACTAACGGCGATGGCACCAATGACCGCCGCTGTGAAAAAGAACAATGCGTTTATGCGGCGGGAGTCGCGGCCACATTCCCCTATCGGTGGGACCCCGATCCTGGATCGAGAACCTGGGAATATCTTTACACCTATTCAATCACTATCGCCAATAACGCCTATACCTGTCCGCTGGATGCCACTGCCCAATGCACCGGGACCGTCGGCACCGCAGACTTCTCCCCGCAATATTATCGGGTCACTACCCCGTGCCCCGGACCGTATTGCACCGCCTGGGGTAGTTGCTCAGGCCTGTGTCCCTCATCGGGATATTCCGATGTAGCCGCCGCTCCGGCAGGAGCTATCTATGTTGGCAAGGAATATGCCGGTCCGAACTGGCATAACTTTTATCTCAATACCACACCCACCCCTAATCCATCATCCACGAAGACGTGCTCCAAGGTGGGCACCTGCAATGCCGAGCCGGTTTGCCCGGTAGGGTACGGGTGCGATTGCACAAACGGCACGGCGCCGACCTGCCAGGATAACGGGACGTTCGCACCATCAGCCGACCAGTGCCAACTAACGGGTGCATCATTGACCCCGGCGGGATTCACCTATTCCGCCGCCGCTCATGGGGCGGTTAAAGACCCTTTCTGCGAAGCGGGAACGTTCAGCGCCACGAGCAACGTGTGCGAGGCCACGAAACCTATCACCTGCACCGATCCGTTGTATGGCTACAAAATAACGTCCCAAAAATGCGAATACACCATGTCCTGTCTGGAACAAACCTCATGGGACAACATCCTATCCAAGTGCAGAACCGCCTCACGGATTTGCGATGCCGGTTATGGATACGGGACTGCGGCGGGACTGTGCGATACGCCGTCCACCGGGCCTGATGGGACTGCTCTAAACACCACGAGGGATAAATACGAAGTTGCCCCCACATTCACCTGTGATCCAAATGATCCCCTCACCGGCCAGACCTGCACGAAGACGACCACCAGCACCTCAACCTACGCCGCGCGGGCTCCGTGCGACGCTGGAGACACGCTGTCGAACGGTACCTGCACCCACACCACGACCACAACGAGCACTTACGCGGCCAGTTGCACCACCACCTACTCATGTCCCACAAGCCAAGCCCCTCCATCCGGAGTAACCATCGTACTATCGGGTGGCACCTGTTACCCGCAAGGTTCCTATTCCCGGTCGGGTTCTTATCTGCCGTGTTCATTTGCCAATTATGGTGTTAACTGTTGGGAATATTCAGCTACCCAATGCCAATATTATTCCAGTGGGTATAAAACCTTTACCAAGAAATGGGTGTGGGGCCCCTGCAACGCTTTCACGAACGATTATGGTTGGGGAGGTACCTGTTATACAGGCCTTTCGGGTTCCGAGTGGGCCGCAACGGGGAATACCTCCTGCACTTGCAACGGGAGCGACCCTCGATCCGGCACAACCTGCACGGGAACGACCACGACCACCACAACCTACGCCGCCCGTCCTCCGTGCGACGCGGGCGACACACTGTCGAACGGTACCTGCACCCACACCACCACTTCCACATACACTTATGCGGCTACTCCACATTGCCAGACCGGAACGACGTACAATTCGGCGATTCCGATCTGCCAAGCCGACCCGATCTGCGATAAACCCGGCTCTGCTTACAACACTTCGATAGACCTTTGCACAAAGTCCGCCAACGGCACTCCCCCGACCGGCACCACTTACGACTCCGCCACCGGTTATGCGGTTTATTCCCCGAAATGTTCATCCTCCGGAGCACAAACCGGTCTGCTTTGCCAGCTCGACCCCACTTTAGACTGCGGCGGGATGGCTCCCGGTCCCGTCAATGGCTCGAACATCACCTGCCAATCGGTGGCCAGGTGCGATTCGCCATCGGCATTGGATACCACGATCCATCAATGCAAGATACCCGGCGGCGACCTGTGCCCCACCGCGTGGGGTTGGGACCAGCCCAACGACAATTGCACACACGTCCCCACCTGCACCGGCTCCACCTATGATGCCGCCAACAAGAAGTGCTGTGCCTGCAAATCCTCCAACGCCTGCATCACTACCGTAGCCAACCCGACGGTGAGCGAATTTTCCTGCTCCCCGAACCAGTGCGTGGATACCGCTACCTCGGTCTCCACCACCTCCGACCTGACTTTCCTGCAAAACGACATCGGGTTCAACACCCAGGACGGATCGTGTGCCGGGAGCGTATATATTTTCGGTGGACAGCCGCGCACCTGCAGGCCGCAAGGGTTCGACACCGCCGGGCAGGATTGTTGCTCCAATCCCGCGGCAAGCGTCGGAGGAATTATCGGGGGCGTGTGCGCTGAGGATTACCCTGCTAAAATGCCGGGCATCAGCAGGTTGTGCCACTACGTCGGCGATTATTGTTCCAATTCGTGGCCCATCGCGGGATGCGTCCAGATGACCAAAAGCTACTGCTGTTGGGATTCCGTCCTCTCCCGGATAATAAACGAACAAGGACGCCTGCAACTCAAGCGCTTCAACCAGTTCTATTGCCCGAACTGGCCGAACGGCACTTGCCCCCCTGCCGGGATCGATCCCCAAGCGGACACCTCATACTGGAACACTCCGCTGGTGCCTGATTGTAGCGGCCTGAAACCGGAAGAACTTCAGATGCTCGATTGGAGCAAAATCGACCTGGGCGAGTACTTCACCGACCTGCAGAACCAGGTCAACCAGCAGATACCGGCCCTGCAAAATGGGATCCAGCAAAACATAACCGACTTTTATAACCAGTTGAAATGACCATGAAATATTTACCGCTCATGCTATTGTGGCTGACCGTTTCAGCGGTCGAGGCGAAGCAACTGGGGACGTTCGGGGCGGTGTATCCCATCGCCGAACGTGACGCGCTGGAAGAGATACTCGAAAGGGTCTCGCGCGCCGGCAACCTGGAAACCCTTCTCGGGAAGGAACGGATCGAAGAGGCGGTCCGGAATTTCCAGCCCCAACTCTCCGCACTTCCCAAAGCCGAAAAGGACGACACGTTCCTCGCCGACCTAATTTGGGTGAACGACCAGGACATCCCCGCGCCGGGCGGAGGGATCCTCTACCCGAAGGGGTACCGTTTCAACCCCGCCGAACTGATTTTTTTGCCGAACATCCTGGTGGTCATCGACGGCGCCGATCCGGCGCAGGTCGCCTGGTTCCAAAGTTCACCCTATGTTGACGATCCCCGGACGATGCTATTGCTGACTGGCGGCCCCTGGTATGAGCTTGGCGAAAAACTGAAAATGCCGACTTTCTACATTAACGCCGACATCGTGGAGCGTTTCAAGCTCCGCCGCGTCCCCTCAACGGTCTGGCAGGAAGGAACTTCCATGCGCGTGAACGAATATGAGATCGAGGAAAAGAAGGAAAAGGGCGATGGGAAAGATTAAGGCATTCCTCATTGCGGCCGCCATTATGCTCGCCCCCGGGCGCGCGTGGGGGGCGTGCGCCGGCACCTTCTTCAATCCCCTCGTGGACGTGGCTTGGGAGTGCATGTTGCCGATCAAGATAGCCGGCGTCCCGGTCGTCGTGGGACAAAACCCCGCTGAAGACGCTCCAGACCTTACCAGCACCCCGTTTTGCGCCTGCATGTACGGGGTTCCGCCCAAGCCCTTCCCTGGCCTGCCGGTAAGCTATTGGGAGCCAGCCCGGATAATCGAGACGGTCAAGGACCCGTTTTGTTTCCCCACGCTCGGATTGGGCCTTTCAAATCCTTTCGGTCCGGGGATGCTGGCGGGAAGCCATGCCCGGGTCAGCGGCTCAGATGTGTCGCAACACACTTTCGCGCAGGCCCATATCTTTTCGTTCCCGCTCAAGGAACTCCTCGGCAGTATCCTTTTAGGCTCGTGCGCGACGACCAACAGCGACCTGGCCAAGGGGTTCGGCGTGACAACGGTCACCGAGGTGGATCCATTGTGGAACAATGGCATACTGGCGGCATTCACCCATCCCGAATCGTTCCTCTTCGCCAACCCCGTCGCGGCGTTTACCTGCATCGCCGATTCCGTAACCGCAAACCTTGGCATGCCGCTCGACCCGCTGTTCTGGTGCGTCGGCTCCTGGGGCATCGTTTACCCGTTGACGGGCGATGCGTTCAGCGGCGACCAACTGTCGGCCAACGCGGAGCTTGCGGTGCGCAGTTGGTACCGCCTGGGAAAGGTGGGAATGCTGTGGGATGCGGCGATCGACCCGACGCTGTGCCTGACGCTCCCCACGCCGGTCTGGATAAAGTCGCACTACAAGCTCCAGATCATGAAACCGGTGCCCGGCAGGCAGTGCATCCCGATAGGCCGGAGTAGCCTCATCTGGGGCGCGGGAAAAAACGTCCCATTCACCGGGATGAGCGACCAGTTCTCGTGGGTGCTGTTCAGGAAAAAGGCTTGTTGCGCATGGTAAGGAGGGAACCTTGATTAAAACCGTTTTCGCTTTGGCCATTGTGATGGCGGCTACAGTGGTTTCCGCCCAGGAAAACCCGGGATACCTGTCGCCCCGCGATGCGTCGGAGGCGATGCGAAAAGCGGAGGAGGCGGCAAAGTCACTCCAACTGCCACCGGTAAATCAGACGGGTGAAACCGGACAAAAGGCCAATGAGATGTATGACATCTACAATTCGAAGGAATACCAGGAAAAGATCAAGGCGGAGACCGAGCGGGTTAAAAAGGAGATATTCCGCGAATACCTCCCGCCGGAGCCGGCTGTAACCCCAGCGGGGCCGAAAGAGAGCGATCCCGGCAGTACCTTGGCCGCCGAGGAGCGCATCTACATCTTCGTATCCTCTTCCATGCCAGCAACCGCCCTCCGCAATTACGCAATAAGCGCCGCACGGGTCGGTAACCCGAAGAACGTCTTCATGGTCCTGCGTGGTTTCGTGGGCGGACTTGGGGATTTCAAGGCAACCGGTGAGTTCGCCCAGAGTTTCCTCAGGATAAGGCCCTCTTGCACCGGCAAGTGCGAACAGTATCCGGTGAACCTCACCATTGACCCCCTTGCCTTCAGGAAATACGGGATCACCAAAGTCCCCGCCGTGGTGTACGCGCGCGGGGTCAATCCGATGGAAGGGATCGAATGCGTGGCGGGCCAAGAGAACGGAGGGGAATACTGGGTTGCCTACGGCGACGCGCCGTTGCGGGAATTACTGGAATACATTAACGGGGAAGCCCATAGCGAAGCACTGGCGCGAATACTTGCGGAAGACCTGTAAGGAGGAGATTTATGGCGGAAATGAAAGAACCGGCAAGCGGGCGTTTGGGGGCATTCTGGACCGCCCTGCTCACCGGCACGTTTGTCGTGGGAGCCATGTTCCTCTATGACCGGCTGATCGTGGCAAAGAGGATCTCGGCGCTCAAAACGGATGTGACCAAGCTGGAGAGTTCGATGGAGAAGATCGGGCTGGCCGGCGGCCGGGAGGTGGTGGCCGTCGACCTGCACGCCTATCTCGAGAAACAGCAGGAGCTCCTCAAAAAGGGGTTGATCACCGAAACGCAATTCAACGCCAACCTGTCGGAGTACATCCTGAAAGTGAAAGGGATGCCCAAGGACCGGATCGTCCTATCAAGCGACGCCGTGCTAACGAATGTTCCCATCATGGAGCCGTGAAGATGACTTTAAAAACCGTATTTGAAAAAGTAACCAAGGCGGGATACTGGTTTTCGGTCATGGCGGTCGTCCTCCTGGCGCCTGTCCTGGCGGTAATGGTTATCTGTCCGGACCGGATCCTTATCAACGAAACCCCTTCCATCCCCTATAAGGTCATGTGGCTTTCAAAGCCGGCACGACTGCATAAGGGAGCCTATTACGCATGGACCATCAGCTCGCCCCATGTCCACGGCGGAAAGCCTTTTCTCATCGTTAAAAAGGCCTCCTGCATCGGGGGCGAAACGCTCTCCACCAAGGGGAACGAATACTTTTGTGGCCCATTCCCGCTCGGAACGGCGAAAGATAAAAGCGCCTCCGGAGCGCTGGTCGAGCCGTTCCGTTTTAACGGGGTGATCCCTGAAGGAAATTTCTTCGGGATCGGCCATAGCTTCAGAAGCGAGAACGGCCGCATGGTGGACGACTCTTTCGACAGCCGCTACTTCGGACTAGTGGATTTCAAACTGGTGCGGTCGGTGGCCACGCCGCTGTTATGAGGGACCGAAGATGAACATGATCGCCCTATTACTCACATTACTCGCATTGCCCGCCATGTTCACCTCACCGGCTTGGGCCGGCAAGGAATGCGAGTACTGCCGGGGTTTCTATTGGCATGAAACCACCGCTTCGGATGAAAAGCAAAAAGATGATGGAAAATCGCGGGAAGACAAACGCAAGGCACTGAACCTCCCCACCCCCGCCGTCCCTCCCCCGCTCAAGGAAGTGTACACCAAGGAAGAGCTCATGAAAATGCATCCGGACCAGTTCGAGCCGCTGGCAAGGATGTACATGAGAAAAGCGGTCGGCGAACGGAGCCCGCAGAACGTAAAGGATTACCAGGACGTGCAGGACGCCGCCCGGAAGATGGGAGTGCAGTTCGGCAACGTATGGCAGTACAACCTGCAAACCAATCCCGAAATGTCGCTCGACCAGGAATACCCCGTCTCAATGGAGGGAATCAACGAGCGGCTCAGTTCGCGGGACCAGGAGGTCGCCGAACGGATCGCCCGGGAGCGGGAGGACTTCGCGCTCCTTTACTTTTATTCACCCACCTGCGGATACTGTAAGTTTCAGGACGAATATTTGATCCAGTTCATGCAGGCATTCAACTGGCGACTGTGCCCCGAAACGGCCGCCAACGGCGGCCTGCAAACGGACAATTGCGAGATCATAAAAATGGACGTGCAAAAATGGCCGGCGCTCAAATTGCGCTATAAGGCGCAATCCACCCCTTTCATCGTGCTTTTGCACAAGAACAGCTCCTTCTCGATCGCCGTGGGGCCTGGGCTTACCACCATGACGGACCTGGCCTACAACATCTACCGCGGCATTCGGCTGATGAAGGGGGAGATCACTCCCGAACAGTACACCATGATGGAATCGGAACGGGGGAAAGGGTTCGATCCCACGGCATCCAAGCCCCCTCAATAAAGTTGAGGGTACCCCTCCGGCACATTACAAATAAGGAGGAGGTTTAAGCCAAGAGCCCATTATGATGCTGAAAAGAATAGCCGCCCTAACATTTTCCGGGATATTCGCCGTATCCTCCACGGCAAGCGCCGGGGGTTCGTGGGTCGGCGACCAGCTCAACAATGTCCTCGGATTCAACCCGAGCCAACAGACCGGATCCGGTCCCAGCGAATTCCAGGGGCAACAACGCAACTTCTGGACCGGCGGCGGCTACCAGGCGCGCGCCTGGTCAAACACCCCTGAATATGTCTTCTCACTCGAAAAGCCTCATTTCAATGTTGGGTGCGGCGGCGTGGATATGTTCCTGGGTTCCTACTCCATGATGAAAATGGAATACCTTGCCGCCAAGATGCAGAAGATCATGCAACAGGCCCCCACGTTCGCAACCATGCTGGCCATCCAGGAACTCGTGGCGCCGGTGGCGGAGAATCTGAAGCAGTTCGAAAGTATCCTCGACCAGATAAACAATATCAACCTGAACGAATGCGGCATGACCAAAACGATGGTGGCGGTTCTGCAAGGCGCCGCCACAGGGCAGATGACCGGCGGTGAAGCGCTGACCAGGTTCGCCCAGGAAGTGGGTATAGACGACAACTGGTACGCCGCCAGTAAAAAAGCCAAAGACCTCGGCCTTAAAAACAGCGCCGCCAGCCCCTTGGGCGCTTGCCCGGCGGACATTGACCAGATATTCCTCACCGGAGGTTCGGTACTTTCGCACCTTGGAACGCTTCTCAACATCCCGCCGGAGCATGTGGACATGATGCGCGGGGTTTTCGGCGACATCAGAGTCGTCATGTGGGACGGCGGCGCGGGACTCACGTTGATGCCGGTCGACCCGTGCCAACAAAATGGCGATCTTACGGCCCTGGTCGAGGGAAGGGGAAAGATCATGGATGCATCCGGCACTTGCCTAGATATCCCGGATGCCAACAAAAGCATCCGGAAGTGGGTGGAAACGAACGTCACGGCCATCAAGATCAAGATCAAGGGCCGTCAGGACCTCGGTTCGGGCGAAGTCGCGTTCATCCAAGCCATGCGTCAACCCGTGTACAACGAACTGCAGGCGGCGATCGCCAGCGGCGAACCGAACGCGGTGATCATGAACATGGCCGAGGAAATGGCATTGGATTACGCCTATTACATGCTCTATGACCTGTATGTGCGGATGAATACCGCCATGGTCGCGGCTCAAAGCATGATCGAGGCCAAACGGGCCGACTCGACCTATTGCAAGATATCCTTGGTAAAGGGGGAACTCGGCCAAATCCAGATTCTGCTGGAAAAAGCTAATGAAAAGATCGTGGAGATGCGTGCCCAATACGCGGCGTTCACCAACACCATGACATCCCGCCAGAAAAGCATGGAACACTACCAGCGGTACAAGACCACGGCGTTCAACCAGCTTTCAGACGCGTTCGGCACCCACATCGCCGCCCGCGCGGTGAGGTAAGTTTATGATGGGGGACGACCTGAAAAACCTCGAATGCGACTCTGATCATTCTAACGGGATGACAAAGGTTCTGATGAAAATGCTCATGACCGATGTGGCGGACGGAAATACCGTTCTCCATTTTCCACATGGAACCATCTGCCTAAAGGCCCGGACAGGATATTTACGCGCTTATAATCCGGGATAGACGGTTCTTTCGGATGCAACAGATCACGAAGCTCACCATCTATACGAAGGATTTCCCGCCGTTTTTTCTCAAGGGTATACTTAAGTTTTCCGCTTTGCATAAGAGCCGTCTGTTCCCCGGTCATGCATACATTTTGGGACTCGCTGATGTATAAACGGCATAACAACGGGCGAACCGGATATACCGAGCATGACTTGTCTTCGGTGAAAGGACATGCAACTGGAAAGCTCGGATAGGAGCGCTCCATTGCCAACTCATAATGACCATTAAATATGACCAAATGTTCTGCCCAAGAATCCCTGTTGTCGTTAAGAGAATTCAAATAGGAAGCAATTAGAGAAGCTTCTATCAGAGTGCTCATTAGGGGTTTATCGGAAGGGAAATAACAGCAGAAATGGCAACCTTTTTTGCATGCGACGTCAAGGACAAGAGATGGCATCCAGAAATCCACCTCTTCATGGATATTTTCCACCCTTTTTATGAAAGGGACGATATTCACTTCGAGTATATCCATTTCCATGATGATAACAAAAGTACCCCCTTTCAGGGTACCCCTCCCGCGCATTACATGGAAGGATGAGGTACTTCCGGTGGTTTGTTTCCATCGCCGCGGCGGTTTTCCTGCTTCCCGGAACCGCCCACGCCGCCATTACGCTCGATTTCTACACTTCGGGCGGGTTCGATATGGTCCTTTACGGCTTTAATACCGCGTCCCTCCTGATAACCGACCCGGCGATGCGGCAAGCCGCCTGGATCACCGGCTTCACGGGCTTGGTCGTCGCCCTCGCCGCCATCGGCTTCAGCGCGAGAGATGGATTTAAGCCCCTTAAAATGTGGTTTATCGGCATGGCCGTCTTCATCTACACCATGTCCTCCACCGGTAGCGTTTTCATCTACGATACGGTCTTAAACCGCACCAGCGGCGCCATCCCGGTCCCCAGCATCATGGTGGCCATGGCGGGCGGCATGAACGTCATCCAGCGCACCCTGGTAAGGGTGGTCGAGACCGCTGGCGCCGTCATCGTCCCGATGAGCGTATCCGACCTTAACTACCGGACCTCGGCGGGGCCCGCCGGCCTTAAAGCCCTACTCGAGGCGGCCAAGGCCAACGAACTGGATGACTCCTATGTGCAGAAATCCCTCTTCAAATACCTGGACGACTGCTGGGCGATGGAGATACTGAACCAGTCCAACGGAGGGGTGAACATCGACCTCAACGCCGTAAAAACCGGAAGCGGAAGCCTGCTGGATCAGCTGGCCATAGGCAACAACCCCGCTTTCTACACCGTGTACTACGCCCAAGGTGACAACGTGGGGGTCACGATGAAGTGTAGCGACGACTGGAGCCTTCTGAACAGCTACCTCTCAACAGACGCCAACTTCACCTCCGCCGTCAAATCCGCCTGCGGCGCCGCCGGATTCAACCCCACGAGCAACGCCGAAGTTTCCCAAGGCGCCGGCAAATGCAACCTGCAACTCAATTCCTGGGTGAGCGCCGTGAACAATACCTCCGGCATTACCGCCGAAGGGTTCACCCGCCAGGCGTTCCTGGCACGGGCGATCGAGGCGAAACGGCTATCCTGGAATCCCAGCGGAGCCGCCAACGCCAACTACATGGCGCAGACCTCCGGCGTTGCCGAGTTCTACGAGGAATGGATGCCGATCATGCAGGCGGGGGTGCTTACCATGACGCTCATCTTCACCCCGATCCTGTTCCTGTTCCTCCCCACCCAGATGTTCGACAAGATTCTGCTGGGGGTATTGGGACTGTACCTCTTCAACGTCGTTTGGGCGGTCACCGACGCTGTGGTGCATACCGCGATGGTGGCGCACAGCATGAAAGTGCTCGAAGTGATCCGCCAAAAGCATATCGGCATGGACGCCATCCTGCTTATGCCCGATCCGATCATCAAGACGCTCGCGCAGTGGTACCAGTGGCGCATGGCCGGCATGGCGTTCGCCGGGATGATCACGGGGCTTTTCGTGAAGTTCGGGCACGCTTCGGTCGCATTCAGCGGGGCGATCGCCGGATCGGGGACAGCGGCGGGGTCATCGAGCGGCCAGGAGGTCTATACCCCCTCCGGCCAGGCCCAATCGCTCGACCGGTACGCCAATATGGAGATACCACGGTTGAGCAACGCCGCCTCCTTCGGAGCCGACGCCATGGCCGAGTCGTCCACCCGTTCGCAGGCCGCCTCGATAGGATCGGGAATGGGCTACCAGGGCCAGCATGACGCCTACGGCGTCGGGAAGACCGGCACCGAGATCAACGCCGGCAGGACGTCGGCCGCCGGCGAAGTTTTTAGCCAAGACTCTGGCGGCATCCGCGAAGGCGCGCACAACGTTGGCGAGAAAAACACCGCGCGGGAGAGCGCCATGGCCAAGGCGTACGACGATATGGCCGAGAGGAAAGGGATTTCCGGCAAGCAACTTATCGAAGACGTGAGTGGAACACAAACCGAACGGACCGCGGGAGACTCTGAAGCGTTCGCAAATGTCGCACGGGACAATGGCATGACCCCCGAGGGCATGGCCAACGTCATTGGCAACCTGGAACACGAACGGAAATACCGGGGAGTTGAAGCCGCCCACCAAAACTATGAGGCGGCCCAAAAGCAAGGGTTCGAGAGGAGTTTCGCGGATTTCCTGAAGCAGGAGCAGGCGCATACGCGTTATGCGGACGCCACAGGCGACCACTCGGTGGCGTCCACGCCGGGCGGGGGAGCGGTGCTAAGTGAAACGAAACGCGGTAAGAGCGACGTGACGGAAGACACGCAAAAGCGTGTCCGCGACCACCTCGACACGGACCAGAGCGGCTCACGCGTCCTTGTGGATAACACAAATACGGAGAGGAGAGACGACCTGTCCGGCCACCATGAAACGAGCAATGTCGTTATCGCCGGGCAAAAACACGCCGTGGCCGGCCAGACGGACAACACCGTTCAGGACAAGCGGGTGACTGGCGAAGGGGTCACGAACACCACCTACGATCCGGCAACCGGGCAAGCCGCGCTGGAGAAGAGCGAGATGGGCAAGTCGCAAAAGATCGACAAAGACACCACCATCGTCGATGGCGGCACCCACGTCCAAGCCGATACCATCACCAATACGGCTGAGGCGATCGGAGGGAAGGAATTTGCAATTGCTGTAGGAACTGGAGAAAAAGCGGTAAAGGATGTGGTTGGGATTATTAAAGCCGTAGACTACATCACCCCTGACTCAAAACCCGAACAACCTCAAATTCCGACATCGATTAATAATGAAGAGGCGGTAAAGGAAGCAATGAGAAAAGCGGGCTTATAGAAATACCAACTACCTTTGGTTCTCATCTTTCAGGTTTGGATCAAAGCTAAAATCGATGCGAAATCCATCAACCCACGCATCATTATCACCCTTTGGCTTGCGGCTTAAATAGCCCATTAAGAATAAGAACGGCAATCCGCCCACGACTACCGCGAGAGCGGCAAGGTCATTTCGCAGTTGCCAGCCGATGAACGCATACGCGGCAACCACGAAGAGCATGGCCACCGGGTGGCGTTTAATTAGCATCGGTATCCTTTTCATGTCGGTTTCATTCCCTTCTTTCGAGAATATTTATACATGACGCCGGCTCAAGTGTCAAGCAAAACATATATTGATTTAAATATATTTATGCGAATATAATATGGTCGGATGGATGGAAAAGAGGTTATCAGAATCCTTAAGTCACATGGGTGGAAGGTGATGAGAATCGAAGGGAGCCACCACAGGCTGGGCCATGCTTCCAAACGGGTAACGGTGCCTGTTCACGGAAGCAGGGATTTGGGAATTGGACTTATCAAGGCGATAGAAAAACAATCGGGAGTGAAACTCAGATGAAAATTATGTATCCGGCAAATATCGTCAAAGGCGAGGATGGAATTTATACAGTCACCTTTCCGGACTTTCCGGAAGCCGTGACCGATGGCGCCACCTTGGAGGAAGCCCTGCACAACGCTTCTGAGGCGCTTACACTGACTTTAGAGGGGCGAATGGAGGAGGGAATGGAAATCCCCTCTCCGAAGGAAAGGGGCAGGCATCTCGTTGCGCCCGCGGCGCGGGTGCAAAGCGCGGTTTTGTTAAAGATGGCGCGTGGCAAGCGGACTGTGGCCGAAATAGCCCGCGCGCTCGGCACGTCCTGGCCCGCCGCGCAAAAACTCGAAGACCCGCGCCACTCGCCAACCCTTAAGCAGTTGGAAAAAGCGGCGGCGGCGATGGGGAAGAAATTGCTGATTGAAATTGAAGGATGAACTGGCAGAAACTCGAACCATGGCCTTTGCGGCAATAAAAAAGGGGGCGGCATCCGTCCAAAGACTTCCGCCTCCCCCTTGTCTTGCTTCTGTTCCCCGTTATGCCCTCTGAAGCAATTCATTCATCGCTTCATTGGCCAATTCGACGGCTTCCGCCGCGCTGGCGCATAGTTTCAAGGCCTCATCGAGGAACGTGGCATAAATTTCCTTGTACATGGACCACTCCATAAAAAGGGTTAATGAACCTTCGGGGAGATCCCCCCTGCCGACCATGTTTTGACAACACGACCAGCAGGGGGAAACCCCGAAGAACCCTTGCGGAGTGATCCCTTTTGCTTAAAGAAAGGAGCGGCCATAAGGCCGCCCCTCCCCTTCTATCCGATCACCTTGCCGAGCAACAGGACCGGATGTCCCGTCGCCGGATTGGTGAACCTGTTCCACCTTTCGAACCCAAGCCGTTCGTCAATGCGGATGCTCGCGGCATTGTCTTCACGCACCGTCACGGCCGCCATCGGCGTTTTCACCTTTCCCAAGCCCTCGCGGACCAGGAACGTTCCAACGCCATGGCCGCGTCGTTCCGGCAAAACGTAAAGATGCCGTATTTCCGTTAAGAACCACGACCGGCGCAAAAGGCAAACGCACCCTTCTATCCGTCCTTCCTTGACGGCCACGAAATAGCCGCCGGAAATGACCGGATCGGATCCGTTGCACTCTTTCAGCCAGTCCTTGATCCGTTGCAGGGTGGCCGGCTTTACGGCCCTTTTGAATTCGAGGCTCATAGCAACCTCCGATCTTCAGAGCCATCGGAAAGAAACGAGAGTTGCCTCCCGCCTTCCCCGAGGACACCCGCATAATTCCTTTCAGCCCTGCACCCGCTCACCGGCCTGCATTCCAGCTCCCTCACGGCGGTAACCTCGAGGTCGCTGTGCGGGCCGTATTCGATGCGGTAAAGCCGGTATGGCGCCGCTTCGAACAGCCCAGCCTTCTCGATGTTGCCCAGTATCCCGCGAAGGGATGCCCAGGCTTTCTCGAAGATCTCGGCCGTCGAGCAAAACCACCGCCCCAGGCCAAGTTTCCTCGCGTCAATAACGGCAAGGGGCCGGTCCGGCGATCGCCACAAGTAAAGGGCCTTTTCCCGAAAGCGGTTCAGGTAAACGAAAGCGAAATCGGCCGATCCGGAGATCACCTCCGAGACCTTTGAGATCGCCTCTCCCACCTTTACGCCTCCGTTTTGCTGACGGGCTATCGCCCTGAACACCGTTTCGCTGTCAACGTCGGCCTCCTCCACCTGGAAGATCTTCGCCAAACGGCGCGTCCTTCCGACGCACCCGTTATGGATCCCGAAATTCCATTTCCCGTCCACGCGCACCGCGAACGGATGCGCGTTGCGGTCGGTGATGGCTCCGGCCGTAGCGAACCGGTTGTGGCCAAGGCACGCCAGAATCCTGCTTTTGAACAGGAATTCCGTGTCCCCCTGGCTTACGAATTCCTCCCCCGAAAGGGCTTTCTTCCGAAGGATCGCCTTTTCCGGGGTGATGATGGCAAGGCCGGTCGAGTGCTTCCCCCTGGACTGGTCCGCGATCGCGAGCGCCTGCAGGAGCAGGGCCGCTTTCACGCCGTCCATTTGGTTTCCCCGGCCGTCCGACACATGGCCGAATATCCCGCACATGGCCTACCTCCCTTCCGGGGAAGGATCCGAAGGCCGGAGCCTTCGCGTCACTTCCTCCCTGATGGAGGTCCTCAAACGGTTCTCATATTCACCGTTGAGGTGCCGCGCCACGTTCATCACATGGGCACAGCTATTGCCACCCCTTCCGCGCGGGCAATTGCACGAAAGCGTATCCGCGGGGTTCAGCTGGTCGCCTCCCACGCGGGTTACGGTAAATCGGCCTTCTCCGCCGTTTACGGATGGAACTTGCCATTGAACGGCATTGATGTCCGTCACCACTTGGGTCAGGTTCTGCCTTCTGGAGGGTCTTCCCCGCTGGAGGGCGTAAACGCTCATCGCTCCGAATGCGGTTTGGGAACCGGTCCTTTGCCGGAACTCCCGTTCCACCTCCTGGTCTATCCGTTCCCGATCCATCCGCGCCCGCGCCTCCTCAATGCCCGCCATGGCCCGTTTTTCGAGCCGGGCAAGGCTTAAGGCCACGGTATGCGGCATATGGGAAGGATTGCGCCCGGCATCATCCTTCCAGTGGGCGTACCGTTCCGTCAGGTATTCCCTGGCTTCCCGTATCACCGGCACCGCCGCGTCGTTGCTAATGCCGATCGCGGAAAACACCCCTTCGAGGGTCGGTTCGACCTCCTGGTGGGTGAGTCCGTTCTTCACGGCGTTAAGCAACTTGGCCATGAATACGGCCCACGGGACGATCTTTTTCGATTCGGTCGTCCCTTGGTGCAACCGCACCTCAATGGTCTTGTGTGCGCGGTACGCGGCAAGGTTGAGACTATGGTAGCGATCCATATTGTCGGGGCCGTCGCCGGTCAACGAGGATACGTAATCCCCGTCCACCCGTTTGCAAAAGTCCCCGTTCCTTCGCGAAGGCGATACCAGGTACCAAAGGACCGGCACCTCGATCTTCGCCCAAACCAGCGCCAGACGCACCATGTCGTCCAGCGTCCAGTTATATGCGTCGAAATGGACGTGACTTCCGCAACTGCGGTTAACCGAACTGCCCTGCTCCCTCCAGACATCCGCGAACCGGTGTATGGCGGCGATCCCCTTTGCTCCGAAGAGCTTCGGGGTCACCACCTCGACCGGGGTGAATCCCTGGACATGGACGCTACCGTCGTTGACGATCTTCCATTGCGGCCGCCCTTCGGCGTCCGCGAGCAATGCATGCGAATAGCCCGGAACCACGCACGGCAACGAGGCCTCGTTCATCCGCCGGCTCAAAGACTCGGAACTCCCCATTACGCCCCCTTCGAATTCGATACCGAACGAAAGGTACGGAAGAAGCTCGATCCTCCCATGCCGCTGGAGAATGGCCTCGTACTCCCTGTAATCGAGTCCCTGCCAGTCGAGCAGATCCCCGAAAAGGAAGTAGGCCTGGTTGTTGGTCAAGTGGACGGTGTTTTGCACCCCCAGCTTGGCCAACGCGGCCTTTTGCCACTCGGTCGCCTTGCGCGGATTTTCAAGCCGCGGCAAGTCATGGCCGAGATGGTCGCGTATGTGTTTGCAGGTCGCAAAACCGGTCCCGTTTTGCACCTCCTTCTGTTGAAGGAACGAGGGGCAGTTGCAGGAAAGGCTTTGGTCCTGGTTCCGGTGGATAGTATAAACCCCGTTATGGTTGCGCGAGGCGACCGCCGCCGCGGTCTCCCGTTGCGGCCGGTTGGACACCAGCCGGCGCCGGGGCGTGAACGGGTTGATGATCCCGCAATGGGGACATTTGATCGTCCCGGTCCGGATCTCACCCGCGCATCCGCGGCAGGTTGCGGTCGTGTGGGCACCTCGGTTTTCAGGGCGGCGGGCCACAAGCTGGCCAAGCCGCCGTATGGATATAGGCATCGTCTCTCCCTTCAAAATAAGCGCACGGCCCCTTTAAAGGGAGTTCCCCCAGGGGACCGTGCTGTTGTTGAACAGTTGTCCCCCGACGGGGGTTGGTCAGTACTCTTCCGGAAAAAGCACGGTGGTTGCCGATCTGTCGGCCTCCGTGATTATCCAGATCTTCTCGTCGCCGAAGATGTAGGCCGAAAAAAGCCGTTCACCCGCTTTCAGGGCGGATTCGTTCGCCTTTTTGTCCTCATCCTCAAGATCGCCCCAGTCGCCTTTCCGGTGACGGGCAAGGCTTCCGGTTACGAACCTGGCGAAATGCGCGTTTTCGGCCACTTTATCGTTGACACCCCGGGTAAGGTATAACCTCCCGAAAATGAACTTTGGATATTCCGAAACTTTCATGATTTCCTCCGAATGGCGTACAGCCCTCCTTCGGAGGCAATCCCCGCGAGGGACTGTACGCTTGGTTAAACGCACGTCCCCGCATTGGGGATTTTAATCGGGCAGGTAATCGCGAGGCTTAAAAAAGGAGGTTCAGCAGTGCTTGGCTTTCTTCCTTCTTGAATAGTGGTCAAGTACCAGGATGACGACTCCGAATACGGCTATTCCCGCCGCGAAAAGAACCACGTCGGTCAGTGCATCATTCATCATCTCCGTTCTCCTTCTCAAGCGTTACCGCAACTACAGTATAGAATATGGTCAGTAGCAATCCAAGCGCGAACGCCAGCGGACTGCCGCCATCCCATATCTTCGTAAGAACCACCGCCCCGAATAACAGCTTGGCCATGTCATAAAAGAACTTGGCCAGGCTCTGTCTTTGGGTCTTGTTAAGTTTGACTTCCATTGTCCCTCCAAAAAAAAAGCGAACAGGGCGCTCCCTTCCGGGGGCGTTGCCTGTCCGCTTTCTTGGCCGGCATTAGGCGGCTTGGCGGATCTCGGTTATCCAACCGTTCTCCACGGCCACCTCGATGAGGGTACCGATGGCGACGGAAATTCCTTCCGCGCGCCGGGTGTGGCGGGTCTCATAAACCTCGCGTTCCCCGATATCCACGATCGCTTTGCCGGTTTTGGTGAGCCCTTTCACGGTTACGGCCTGGAACGCCTTGGCCTCGGCTTGCGCCGTTGCCGCGGGTTCCATCGCCTGGGCTTCCGTTTCAACCCCGCCTTCCTCGACCTCTTCGATCTCGGCGCCGGGTTCTTCGGTTTCCACGCTTTTTCCGTTTCCGTCGGGCTTTTTGAAGCTCGTCCACGCCTGCTCGACGCTAAAAGCCCTCGCCAGTTCGGCAAGGTACAGCATCGCCTCGGCGCTCATCGGCACATTCACCTGGTTGTTCTCGCCGCGGGACCAGATCAACGCGTAGCGCGTCACTTTCTGCCCCTCTTTCCCCGTCTGGAAGCTGTCCACCGCGAGTTTCGTGATGACCTCGCCATCCTTGCCGGTGTACTTGTGGGTGAAAGCGTGTTTCCTGCCGTCCATGACCGCCTCGGACGCCTTTAACGCAAGCGTAAAGGCCTCGTCCGGCTTCATCATGAAGAACATGGAGCTGTCGCTACCTAAATTGAAGAAGCGCAGGCGTACCCGCCCGTCCTTCATCACGGCGCCGTCCTTTTCCTTCACGACCGTCGTGGTGGCGATCTCCATCCCGCTGTTCTTGGCGTAGAACGTGTGCTCTTTTGACATGACTGTTTCCTCCTGAAAATAGTTTGGCGTGCGCCCTCCTTATTCAGGAGAAACAATCCCCCAAGGGGGCGCACACAAGTTTAGTGACGCACCCCGTTAAGGGCGTTATTTCGCGAACTTCAGGCGTTGACGGTCTCGCCTTCGGCCGGTGCCGCGGCTTCTTCCGTTCCTTCCGCCTTTTTCTCGTAGACCTTCACGGTCTTCGCGTTGATCCGCAAGCTACTGCGCTTTTTGCCATCCACTTCGAACTTCCGTTGCTGGAGTGTTCCCTCCACCACCACGAAAGTCCCTTTGGCAAGCGGCGCGCCCAGTTCGGCCACCACTTCCACAAAGTTCACCTTGTCGCCGCGGTTGTTGGCCACGGTGAAGGCGTACACCTGGCGGGTGACCTCCTGCACGATCTGCTTGGCGTCCTCGACGAGGTTGCCGCCGAGTTTCACGCTGTTGACGTTGAAGTTCTTTTCATTGTTTTCCATGACTGATCCTCCTGATTGGATTTTGACGTACAGCCTCCAATGGAGGACCATCCCCCATGGGGCCGTACGTATGTTTTACGGATGCCCCATGATGGGCGTTGGAATGAGCTATGCGGTCAGATGACCTTGAGAATCTTCAGAAGAGCGACCTGCGCGGTAAAACCGGCGATTCCGACGCCGATCATCCACTTGATCAATTCGACTTTCAGGTTGGCGATATCCTCTTTGCTGACGAGACCTTCCTTCGGAGCGGTGTCCATGAAGTCGACGACTTCCTGGGCTTCCTCGTCGGAAAAGTTACGTGCCTTGAGGATATTGTAAACTCTGATAGCCTTGGCTGACATGGTCATGCTCCTTACCTCCTTATACCATAGGTTTTTCTTTCTTTGGACTACTGCTTGGGTAGCCGCATTACGACCTCCCTCATGATTCCACCCGCTAACAGCGGGCAAGTTTCATGAGCAGGTTTTCGTACGCCTCGGGATTGTCTCCCGCTTCGATGGCGAGAAAGGCCCTTTGGATCCAGACAAGTTTCCATGCAATCGATGACATGACTTCTCCTCCTGATTCGAAAGCGCGCGGCTCCCGCATGGGAGGATAGTCCCCGTAAAGGGCCGCACTTGGTTAAAAGAACGTCCCATAACGGGTATGTCAATACAGGTAAAAGCTTACACCGTAGCGGTCCACGCGAAAAAAAGGCGCGAAAACGCAACGGGGCTTTTCCTGGAAAACTGGGTTGAATAACAGCCTATTAGGCTGAGTGCAATGAATGCCTGCGAACGCAGGTAAAAAACGGGCTTGAAACGCACAACGATAAAAATTGTGGGCTAAAAGCCGATGGATGTTCCCGTGCCCGGGATTAAATCAAGGTATCCGGCTAAAACGGACAACCTTTCATCAAATCTTGTTTTGCTGGAACAAGTGGTTTAGGAACATTTGGGCTGGTTACCAAATGACCTGGCTCGCTTACGCGAGGTCTCTATAAAAGAGTGATAATGGCTACTTTATACTCCAGGCTCAAAGATTTTTCAAGGGATGCTTTTTTATTCGGGAATCAACACCTGACCAGCACGAGAAACGGAGTTATTCTCCGCACTACGGGCCTCCGCCTTATTCAGACTTACACAACACACGCACCAGCCCATCCGGCGGTTATGATCAACCGCTTCCGCCGAAAGGAGATCGGCGGGGGAGCGCCAGGGAATACCTGGCCTGCCACAGATTATCCGGCCGTCGTATTTCCTGGCTACGCATTCAATCACGGGCTGACCTTACTACCGCGTTTTTCTTGGCTTGTTTCTTTGGAGGTTTTTCTTAAGAACACACCGTTTGTCGTTATTCTTTTGTCTTCTTCTCCGGACCGCCGTTTTTGCCAAGCCCGGGGGGAGGATTGTATTCCACGTCAACCAGCTTGCACACCTTGGCAACCGCTTCGCTTAACTGCCTCGTGGCCTGGGCGACTTCCTCCAGAAGGGGAAGCGCCTTGCCGGCCTCGTACCGGATCGCAAGCCCTTTGCGGAGCTTGGTAATGCCATAATCGCCGCCCCGTTCGAAGACCTGCAGTACCCGTACCGTCTCCGGCACCCGGCTATAGACAACGAACGTATCCGGACGTGTCGCTTTCTCCGCCTTGCGTTCCTTCAACGCCTCGATCTTCGCGCGGCGATCTCTTCCATTCCCGTTTTTCTGATCCGGTTTTTGTTCACCCATATTAAACCTCCACATCTTTTTTAAGCCGTCTCTGGCGATAAACACTCATGGCGATTCCCGCGTACGGTATCCCAACGAACAAAAGGTTCGTTAAAAGCACAAACCACGCGCTCGTCAAAAATACCGGCCTGAACGCCATCCCCCAACGATATGCGGCATTCAGCTGGTCGTAAGAAAAAGTGGGATAGAACCACATCAGAGCATCCGTAAGGTTTTCGGCCGTGATCACTTTCAGATAGAGATAGTGGAATAAGAGGAAAACCAGAACCCCTTTCGTGGCGGCGCCGGTCAGCACGCCGGTCATCAGGTTGTTTACCATCGCCCGGGTTACTGTCCCGACGTAATACCTCCCAAGGGAATACAGAAGCAATCCGTAGCCGATGTGGAAACTCACCGCCAGTATGAAAACGAGCAGTTCATCAATGACGGTCGGTTGCCACGACCCGAAAACAGGGATGTTTTTCTCCAATACGCCTATCGCAAGCGGTATAAAGACCGACCCCACCAGCCCGCCGGCCAACGCCGCCTTGAACCCCACGTTCCAAAAATCTATCCGCGACTGCGAAGTGAACCATTCATCCGGAAGACCAGGGGAACCGGCCGGGGCGGCGGATTCCATCACATACATCTGCTGGATATCCGAGATCGCCTCTATAAGCCCCTTGGGCTTCTCATATGGAGTTTGGGAGGTGAATATCGGGGCGGAATCCCGCCCGCCTCCCTGTGAAGCCTTGCCCCCGTCCTTGGCCATCTACATCACTCCCAAAGCCATCAGGAAAGCCGCACCATAGGCAGTTATCGCGGCAACGAGAAGCAACGTCTTGGCGGCCAGCCAGTTCTGGCGGCGAACGCCAACCCAGAAAGCCAGGCATATGGTTACGATGAAAAGAACCCGGGGCCAAAAGCCCGATAAAGTGGTTTTAAAGAGCGCGTCCCAGAAGGAAATATACTCCTCATGGGAAAAGTGCTTTAAGGGGTTTATGTACTCAAGCCACCTCATGTCCCATAATGCGCGGAAGGGGTACCCTATTTATTGAACGGCGGATCAACAATCGCCCGATGAAGTGTCTCAATTACAAGACACCGAATCAGGTGTTTGCTAAACTATGTGGTGCACTTCCCCGTTGAATGCGGGGCATCATAAAGAATAGTCAGGTGCGACTTCCATCACATTTTTCGTATTCCCCTCTTTCTCCTGCTCCAGTTGTGAAACAGTGGCGGCGAAAGCCTCCGCCATGAAGGGCGTCAGGTAGTAACTGAATTCTTTTTGCCCCTGCGGGGTTTTCACCTTAAGCATGAATTTGCCGCCGATGTAGCCGTCCTTTATCAGACCTGCGGCGATATGCCCCTCTTCCCGCAATCGGCTTACTATTCCCAGAAGTATCTCCTGGCGGACCTTCTGGTCGCCATCCCCCAGCCGTATCAGCGGATCGCCGAACTGCGTTCCCAGTTCCCTCGCGGCATCCCACAGATAACCGGTCTGGACATACACATACCCGTCACGCATCGAGATGGCCTTCCACTTCCCGCCGAATGGCCCCACCTTGTTGATGATCGGTTTGATCTTCGCCAGGAATATGTCCGACCGGAACCACGGAATCTCCGCCCTCTTAATTTCCTCTTTCGAAGCCTTCCACTTCGGCGGGCCATCGCCGCGATTTTCGCCCGCCTCATAAGCGGCCGCCGCCTTGGCCACTATCACCTCCGGGGGCAAAACCGGAGCGGGTTGTACGGCCTTCCCGCCTTCCGGCCGCTCCACGACTTCTTGTCCGGCTTGAGCCTCCACCTTTACTTCCGCCATGGATTCCGGAGTAACAATCGCTTGCTTATCCTCCGATCGGCCGGCCACTTCCTGCTTTTTGACGGCCTCGCCCTTTGCGGCGGCGAATTCGCCGATCTCCCGCAATCGCGCCGCCTTGTCCGTCTCATAAAACAGTTTTGCGAAAGTATCCTCCTCCTTGATCTTCCCCTGCCCGTGATGGGTGCGGATGGCCATCTGTATCTCCTCCCGGTTCGGCAACGCCTTAAAAGAAGGCATCGCATCGAGTACCGCCGTGGATAACATCGGGTGGTCCCCGATCGCGTACAGGCTGTCGCGGTGCCGCGGCAACTTTCCGATATCGTGTCCCAAAGCCGCGATGAAGGCCTCGGCCAGGTCCGGCCCGTCGCCATATATCCTCCGGGCCTCTTCCGCCACATGGAGAGAATGCTCCAAAAGCGTGTAGTGGGCGAAAATATCGTACGTGCTCCGCTCTTTTCGTCCTATGGCCGCCTCGGCGTCGGCGGTGATATCCATCGGCACCACGGACGGGCAATCCCCTTCCCCGTCCAGGATGCCCAGCAGTTCCAGCACCACCTTCCCGGCATTTCCCTGGAATACCTTCTGCCCCTTGATGTTTTCCCGGTAAAATTCCCTCGTGAGCTCGTGCTTATATTCCGGCTCCGCTTCCGCGGCGATTTCCTCTTCATCCTTTTTCCAAAGCTTTGCCAGTTCCCGCATTTTGACGGTGCGGACCGTATCCTCACGCCATAGCCGGGAAAGGGTTTTTAGGGCCACCAGGGCCTTCAGGTCGTCAACCGGCGCCGCCTTCTCCGCTTGTACCCCTGAAAGACCGTAGTAGAAGGCCCAGCCGATCATCATGAGACCGCCCAGGGATACCGCGATGGACATGGCCGTCACTTCACCGTTACGTCCGGATATTCGACCTTGAGCCAGCGGCGCGAAACATCGGACGTCATCCCCTCGTACTTTTTTGAGTAGACGCGCAGAACGAAACGCCGGGGCGAGAGATCCAACATCTTTTCGGGTCGGATAACTTCTTCCTCCATCTCGCGCATCGATACGCTCCCCTGTCCCGCTCCGCCGCTTAACACCGGCGAGTACACCCTTTTTATGCCGAAAAGCTCCGAGGCGTATTCGGCGGTATTCCGTTCCGCCACAAGCATGAACTGCTTTATGTTACAGTTCCCCAAAATGACCTTCGCCTTGTCCTCCCCGATCTCGGCCGCCAGATGGGCCATCTCCTGAAGATACCCGTGCAACGCCACATTGGCGCCGCGCGCCATCGTGAACAGATCCTCGATGCCGCCATAAAGCACCTTCGGCATTTCATCCATGTGGATGCAAAGCATCGGATCCACCTTTTTCCCCGAAGCGTACCGCCTGCCGATGAAGGCCTGGATGGTGGACAAAAAGACCTTCCCGGCCGTGTAGGCGGCCCTGCGCATGAGTATGGAGCCGCACTGGACCACCACGATCACCGGCTTGTCGTTCTCAAGCCGCTCCAGGAAGCGGTTGGTCGTCGCCTTGCCGATGATCTTCCCCATATAGCCGGAGGTCAGTTCCCCCACAGCCACGGCTAAGGAGTTACTCACCTTGTTGAAATAGTCCCGGTCGTTTTCGAGCGTCCGGTTGATGCGCTGAAGGATCGTTACGGCATCCTCCGCAAAGTGTCCGTCGTGGATGGCCGAGAGCTGGCGCTGAAGCACCTTGAGCCCGTCTTGCGTCATGAACTTGCTCGCCTCGGTGAAATTGAACGAGGGATGCACTCCCTTGTACCGGTTGATGGTGACCAGCGCGTGGGCGATGGTAAGGCTGAGATCGTACGCCACGTTAAAGAAATAAGGCTCTTTCCCCACGCTCACGCCGGCGACCATGTGCTGGGCCAGTTCTTCCGGAGTTGCGAAATATCGCAACGGGTCGATGTGCGCCGACAGTTCCGGGAAAATGGGGTTGATGAGCATGAGGTCTTCCTCCCGCCCCTCCTCCAGAGCCACCTGGGCGATCTTCTCGAACAGCTCGATGTCCCCCTTGGGGTCTATCACCACAACGGAATACCCCTTGCGGATGTCCTGTTCCACCATGTTCTCGATATGCCGGGTCTTGCCGCTACCGGTAGTGCCGAAACAGATGTAATGGGCGGTCCGCTCCCGGTCCTTGACCGTGATCTTGATCCGCTTTTTTTCGGGGTCGTCCAGTAGCCACCCTTCGCCGATGACCGTTACCGGATCGACGAACGCCTGCGATATCCGGAAAAGCATCCGGAAAAGCATCCGGAAAAGCCTTTTGAGGAATAGGGCCGCTTTTTCAATCCACGACATGGATGATCTCCCCGCCCAACAGCCTGCCGACAGCCGCCAATATGGCCTTGTCGACCTCCACGGAAGACTTGACCTGGCTTTTACTGCCGGGAATACGATGGATGCACCGGATGCGCGGCATGGCAATGCACCGTCCCCGGCTCACCATCTCATTCACCAATAGAAGTTCCAATAGCCGTTTTGATCTCCTGCTGAGCCGCACATCAAGCCGCGGCATATCGTGCAGGTGGACCACCTTCGCGCTTTTCACGTAAAACCACCTCCGGTCGGCTTGCCGTAAGTGACCACGCTCCCGCAGGGGAATATCCGACAGATCGCAATAGGCCGCGACTTTGCCGTCGGCATAACCCCCGTTCTCAATCTCGACCGTCAGCCCGCCGTTTTCATCAAGATTCACCACCTCGCCAAGCGCCACCCGATAGATAAGCGGCCTGAAAATGGTCAGCGCCTCTCGCGCGGAGCGGTACGCGAAAGCCTTTTCCAGGTCTTGGCGGAAGGATTTGAGATCCTTTCCGAATGTCCCTCCCAACTGCTTCATCTTCGAGTCGGGAAAAGGCCCCTCACCAAGGAAAGAAGCCCTCACCTCTCCGACGCTGACGCTCACCACAACCTGGCAACCGGACTTGGCCGAAAGACTGGCCGAAAGAGTATCGGTCATGATCTCCCACGCGACCTCGGTAGGAAGGGAGTATTTTGAGGCGAGTTCGGCCACAAGCGCCTTTATAAGGGAGGGTGCCTGGGGATTACCGCTTATGGCCTGATCGCCACTGTGCATAGACTTTACGCGAATAAAGGAAGGCTTTGTGCTCGCTCACCGCGTTGTAGCAACCAACGGCGCGCCAGGTGTTGCCGAGGCGGGCAACGCAGTCCGCAAGCACAAACGCCCCGAACTTCGTGCAGTAGCAGGGGTCGGCTAAAGCTGACCACGCCTGATCCGCATATTCCTTTCCATAGCGCTTTTTAAGCAAGAAATACCAGTGGGTGTTGATCTGCATATGGCAGGCATCGTAAGAACCGTTGCGGTTCCAGTTGACGGCCGGCTGGTTATGATACGATTCGACGGCCGATACCGCCTTGAGCAACTCCGGGCTAATGCCGTACTCGGCGCCCGCCTCATCCCAGCAAAAGGCACCCGCCGCGGAAGATACAGCTAATGCCGCCAAGGTGGCCAAGGCGAGTCTCCATCCACCCATAGAAGGTCAGGAAAGAAGTCCCATCAGTTTCGTGAACTTGAATCCCGAAAAACGGGCAATAAAAAGAAACGTAATGGCAAACCCTATCACCCATACCGCAAACCACACAGCGGCGCTGGCAACGGTCGTGATCAGCCATTGTATGGATGCGCCCACGATGGATACAATCACCACAACGACCATCCCCACCGCGTCAAGTAGCTTGCCCCCAAGCCTTGCCCATTTGATATCCCTGATGAAATCGCGCCCTATCCCGGCCAATTCGAACATTTTCCCCATGATCGTCAACTCCTTTCCTGGTACTTGGAAGCAAGCCCGAGGATCAGTTCTACCTGCCATCCATACTTCTCATGCCGGGACAACTTTCCACCCGCCGAGAAGGGTTTCCCGCTCTTCTTGGACTTAAGCCCTTTAAGCTCTATCGTCTCGCCGGTAAGAAGCGTAGCCGCCTGTCCGGCCGTGATCGTCCTTTTCCCGAGTGCGGAAAGCGAGTTCTTCCATAGGATGAAGTCGCACCCCTTATTTCCATCCGGATGGGCCTTCTCCCGCCCGAGGCTGTAACCGGCGCATTGAAATCCCTTTTCCCGTTCATATACCTCCCCTTGACACCGCGGACACTGTCCGATGACCTTCCCCTCGTGTGCATCCCCGCCAACCGCCTTGGGGGCGCGCGTTCCCGCTTCTCCCGCCATTTGCCGCGCCTTCGCAACAATTTCGGCCGTGTACCCTTTTATCCCTTCCATGAATTCCCTGGGACGAGCCTCCCCGCCAACGGCGACCCCTTCCAAAGCCTGTTCCCACACCGCCGTATATGCGGGATCCGCGATCTTCTCTCCCTGTAGGTTGTTGATGAGAAACACCCCTTTCTCCGTGGGAACCAGATGTTTGCCCGACTTTTGCAGATATTGCCTTTTCACCAGGGATTCCAAAATCGCCGCGCGCGTCGCCGGCGTCCCAAGTCCGGCGGTCTCCTTAAGCACACTTTTCAACTTCGGGTCGGTTACAAAACGCTGTGCATTGGTCATCGCGGAAAGGATCGAAGCATCTGTATGGCGCGGCGGCGGGGTGGTCCGCTTCTTTGCCGCTTCGGCCAACACCGTGGACACTCCATCTTTCTCCACCACTGCCGGGAGAATTTGCTCCTTGCCCCCGCCGCCGTATATTTCACACCATCCCGCATTGAGCACCGTTACGCCGCCGGTCAGAAACCGGTCATTTCCCACGGCGGTAACGACGCTCGTGTTGCGGTACTTGCGGGGCGGATAAAAGGCGCTCACAAAGCGCCGGACCACCAGCTCGTACACTTTCGATTCGTCCTCCGAAGGCGTGGCGGGAATATTGCCGGTCGGGATCAGGGCATGGTGGTCGGTCAATTTTTCATCGTCGAACACCCGTTTGTCCGTGGCGCCGACCGATACTTTGCCGAGGCTGAATTTCACCAATCCAGATTCACCGAGAACTTCAAGCACCTGCCGGACATCGGCCACCATCTCCGTATTCAGATGGCGGCTCTCGGTCCTGGGATACGAGAGAGCCTTATGCTTCTCATAAAGCGACTGGGCGATATCGAGCGTATCCTTTGCAGAAAATCCGTACCGGCGGTTGGCCTCTTTCTGGAGATCGGTGAGCGAAAAGAGTTGCGGGGGAACCTCCTCGCGGTTTTCCTCCCGCACGGACACAATGCTCCCCCGCTGGCCCTTTACCCGCTTGGCTATCGCCTCCGCATCCTCCCCGCGGAAAAGTTTACCGCCGGAATTTACATCCCGCCGCCCCTCCTCCTCGTCGTCATCCTCTGCCCGTCCCCCGGAAATACCGGTCAGTTGCGAATCGGAAGGTATCCAATTGCCCCCGTATCGTCCATTCGGGTGTTCGAACTCCGCCATGACGGTCCAGTAATCCACCGGCTTGAAATCCCGGATTGCCATTTCACGGTCCACGATGATCCGCAGGGTCGGCGTTTGGACCCTCCCCACGGAATAGATGTCCCCTAATATGGCCGTAAACGCCCGGGTCGCGTTGATCCCGATCACCCAGTCCGCCTGTTGCCGCAGGACGGCTGAAAGGTAGAGCCGGTCGAACTCGGCAACATCTTTGAGCTTTGCGAATTCCGCGCGGACCGTGGAAGGGGTAAGCGCCTTGGAACTCCAAAAACGGCGCACCGGTTTCTTATTGCCGGCAAGCCGCAGTACCAGGCGCGCGATAAGTTCCCCTTCCCGGCCGGGATCGGTGCATACCACGACATCCCGGATATCGGGAGCGTCCAGCAGATCTTTTATGACCCTGAACTGTTTGCGGGCCGCCGGCTTTACGCGGTAGCGGAACTCATCGGGGAATATCGGCAGTGCCGCTAAATCCCATTTAGCAAAACGGATGTCATACGCCTCGGCGTCCTCCAGTTCGACCAGGTGCCCGAAGCACCACGTAATGAGGTACTGGAAGCTTTCCAGATAGCCGTCTTTTTTGCTGAACGCCTCGCCCAGCCCCTTGGCGATGTCCTGCGCCTGGGACGGTTTTTCGGCTAAGAGAAGGGTCTTTGCCATGGGCCCGCGGTCCCGTTATTCGCCCGGGACTTCGGGAATGTCTTCGTCACCCTCGGCCGGGACGGCCTCGCCTTCCGCAACGAAAGCCGCTTCCGCTTCTTTCGGCCCGCCAGGAAGGAACTTCACGTTGTCGGCGATCAGCTCCGTTATTTTGTGCTTTTCCCCGTCTTTATCCCATTCCCGCTGGCGAATGCGACCTTGGACCAGTACCAAGCTCCCCTTTTTTAGGTACGTCTTACAGTTTTCAGCAGGCTTCCCGAAAACGACGGCATTGAGATAAAGCGTCTCGGTCTTGGTCTCGTTCTTTTGTTTGTACTTGGTGTTGAATGCCACGCCGAACTTGGTGACAGTCGTCCCCGTACCGGGAATGCTTCCCGCCTCCGGATCCCTGGTGAGGTTGCCAACTCCCGTAAACTGATTGAACATGGGTGCCTCCTTATCTGATTACCTGATAGATGATGCGCGCTAGGGGTACCCTGATTGCCTGACGTAGAGGAGGCGAAAAAGACAAGGCACTTACCAGTTTGGAGTCTTAATATCGGTGGGAATTATGGTGGGAAAGATTTTAATGGCCATGGCAAAGAGCCATAACTTATTGAAAAATGGTCGGGACGGCGGGATTTGAACCCACGACCCCTCGCACCCCAAGCGAGTACTCTACCAGGCTGAGCCACGTCCCGACTTATCACATTCTACCAATTCACGCCGCCCGGCGGCATAGGGGGGCAATTCTAACAGGATATTCGCGCGTCCGCGCCGCTTTTTTTCGCGCGGGTCACTCCGCCACGCCCGCTTCCGCCGTTTCCTGCGGCAGTTCCCTCGTGTAATCGCACTCTTTTTTCGGACACTTGATCGCGGGGGTCTCCCCCTTTTTCTTCGCCGCATATACAAGGAACGGATGGCCGCATTTCGGACACGGTTCCTTTATCGGCTTTTCCCAACTGACGAAATCGCACTTGGGATAGCTGGAACAGCCGTAGAAAAACCGCTTCCCCTTCGTGCGCCGCTCCACTATCTCGCCGCCGCAGTCCTTCGGGCACTTGATGCCCATCGTCACCGCTTTGGTGGTCTTGCAGGTGGGGTAATCCTCGCACGCGATGAACTTGCCGAACCGCCCGCTCCGCAGGACCATATCCTTGCCGCAGGTGGGGCATTTATCGCCGGTCTTCACCGGCTCCAGCGGGGCCGAGCCTTCGTCGTTGAGCGGTTTGGCGTTCTTGCATGCCGGATAGCCGGAGCAGGCGAGGAACTTCCCGTAGCGCCCGTGCTTTATCACCATCGGCGATCCGCATTTTTCGCACACATGCTCCGTTTTGATCTCTTCCTTCTGGCTCACGATGTTCACGTTCGCCGCTTCCAGCGCCTTGGCGAACGGCGCGTAAAATTCGTTCAGAAGGCCCACCCAGTCCTGGTTCCCCTCCTCCACTTTGTCCAGCCCGCCTTCCATCTGCGCGGTAAACTGCAAGTCCATAATGGTGGGAAAATGCTGGGACAAAAGATCGGTTATCATCCTCCCCAGTTGGGTCGGTTTTAGCTTGCGATCTTCCAGTTCCGCGTAATCGCGGCTTTGGATGGTGTCCATGATGGTGGCGTAGGTGCTCGGCCTTCCTATCCCCTTCTCTTCCAACTCGCGGATAAGTGCCGCCTCCGTATAGCGCGGCGGCGGCTGGGTGAAATGCTGGTTCGGCGTGATCTCGTCCAGGTTCAGCACGTCCCCCTTTTCCAGCGCGGGTATGCGGTTCTCCGGCTCCTTGTCCTTCTCCTCGTCCTCGCCATACACCTTCAAGAACCCGTAGAACTTCATCTGCGAACCGGTGGCCCGCAGGGTATAGCGCCCCGCCGCAACATCCACGGTGAGCGTGGCGATGATCGCCGGGTTCATCTGGCTTGCCACAAACCGCTTCCAGATGAGGTCGTACAGTTTGTATTCTTCGGGGGCCAGATATTTCTTGACCGATTCCGGCGTGCGCGCAACCGATGTGGGGCGTATCGCCTCGTGCGCCTCTTGCGCGCTGGTCCTGCTTTGGTAGCTGTTCGGCTTTTCCGGCAGGTATTCCTTGCCGAGCGTGTCGCCGATATACCCGCGCACCTCGGCTATCGCGTCGTCCGCTATCCGGGTGGAATCGGTCCTCATATAGGTGATGAGACCGACGGACTCGCCGCCGCCCACGTCCATGCCTTCATACAGCTTTTGGGCTATCCGCATCGTTTTGCCCGCCCGCAGACGGTACCGCTGGGATGCCGCCTGTTGCAGGGTGCTGGTGATGAACGGCGCCGGAGCGTTCCGCTTCCGATCCTTCAGTTCAACCGAGGCGACTGAGAGTTTCTCCCCCTTTATTCCCTCGACCGCCGCTGTTGCGTCGGCTTCATTGTTAATCTCGAATTTCGCGCCGTCAATTTGATGAAGTTTGGCTTCAAATTGACCATCAGACCTTTTTGATAATATGGACTTTATTGACCAATATTCTTTCGGAACGAACGCCTCTATCTCCTTCTCCCGATCCACCAGTATCCGCATGGCCACGCTTTGCACCCGCCCGGCGGAAAGGCCGCTCCGCACCTTGCTCCACAACAGGGGGCTGAGCTTGTACCCCACCAGCCGATCCAGCACCCGGCGCGCCTGCTGGGCATGCACCAGGCTGGCGTTTATTTTGCGGGGGTTCTCCACGGCGGCCAGAACGGCCTTTTTGGTGATCTCGTTGAACATGATCCGGTATATTTTGTCCGGGCTGTTGAGAATGTCGAAAATATGCTGGGCTATCGCCTCCCCTTCGCGGTCCGGATCTGGCGCGAGGTAAACGACATCGGCTTTTTTCGCGGCTGCTTTCAGATCCTTTACCACGTCCGCCTTCCCTTTAATGGTAACGAACTGCATCTTGAATCCGTTGTCCACGTCCACCCCCAGTTTGCTCTTGGGCAGGTCGCGGATATGCCCCACGCTGGCCTTCACCTCGAAGCTGGGGCCGAGGTATTTCCTTATTGTGGACGCCTTGGCGGGCGATTCCACGATGACGAGGCACTTCTGCGCTTTCTTGGCGGACTTCGTTTTCGTTTTCTCAGTCATAAGGCTCGTTGTATAAAGAACTTTCGGATGGATTGCAAGGTTTATTTTTGGAAGTTGGAAAACCCTTTACAAAACATGCGCGGATATGGTACAAATTCCGGCTGATGAAAAAGGTTGGAAAAACAATAGTAAGTAGGGAGTTATGGCACTAGCAAAACAGGTCAAGACGGAAATTATCGGCAAATTCAAAAAGAGCGAAGCGGACACGGGTTCCTCCGAAGTCCAGATCGCCCTGTTGAGCGGACGGATACAGTCGCTCAGCAAACATTTCGAAACCCACGCGAAGGACAACCACTCCAAGCGGAGCCTTCTGATGATGGTGAACCAGAGGCGCAGGCTTCTCGATTACCTGAAGGGGACGGATTTCAACCGGTACAAAACGACCATCGAAGCGCTGGGAATAAGGAAATAGGTCCTTTTTCCCGGCAACGGCCGGTTGACGCTTTTCCCTTTACGGATCACGGACCGGCCATGCCAATGCCCTGCTGAAAGAAAAGGAGAATTTGATTCATGGCTAACCACATAGAGGTCCAATTGGGCCACTCGACCATCCGGTTTGAAACCGGCGAAATAGCGCGCCAGGCCGGCGGCTCGGTGATGGTACACTGCGGCGAATCCATCGTGTTCAGCGCCGCCACCGCCGCCTCACAGCCGAAAGCGGGAATAGATTTCTTCCCGCTCACCATCGATTACCGCGAAAAATTCTACTCCGCGGGGCGCATCCCCGGCGGCTTCCTGCGGCGCGAAGGCAGGGCCTCCGACCGCGAAACTCTGGTCTCGCGCCTTGCCGACCGGCCCATCCGCCCTCTGTTCCCGGACGGCTTCGCCAACGAAACGCAGGTGTTCATGTACACCCTTTCGTACGACGGCATCAACGAGGCGGACGTGCTGGCGGTGAACGCCGCTTCCGCCGCGCTCGTGCTTTCGGACATCCCGTTCCTGGGCCCCATCGGCGCGGTGCGCATCGGCCTTTTGGACGGCACGCTGGTGGTGAACCCCACCCATGAAGAGCGCGCGAAAAGCCAGCTCGACGTGGTGATCGCGGGTAGCGCCGAATCCATCATGATGGTGGAAGGCGAAGCCAAGGAAATATCCGAAGCCAAGTTCGTGGAAGCGCTGGAGCTTGCCCACGACGCGATCAAAAAGCTGTGTCAGGCGCAGAAAGACCTCGCGGCGCGCGACCCCAAGGAAAAAATGGCGTTCACCCCCGCGGTGCGCGAGACCGAGATGCACGAAACGATACGCAAGCAGTACACCGACGAGATAAAGAAGAACATCTGCATCCCGGAAAAGCACAAGCGGGCCGACGCCCTTTCCGCGCTGAAAAAGAAGATCGTGGAAGCGCTCACCACCGAAGAGAACCGCGCCACGCTGGCGGGCACCGTGAAATCGGCCTACGAGGACGTGGAACAGCAGGTGATGCGCCTGATGATCGTGAACGAAGGCAAGCGCGCCGACGGGCGGAGCCTGACCGACGTGCGCCCCATCACCATCCGCACCGGCCTGTTGCCCCGCACGCACGGCTCGGCGCTGTTCACCCGCGGCGAAACGCAGGTGATCGTCGTCGTCACGCTGGGCACCGGTCAGGACGAACAATTGCTGGACAACATCGAAGGGAAGACCAACAAGTCGTACCTCTTCCACTACAACTTCCCCCCGTTCTCGGTGGGCGAAGTGAAGTTCGCGGGCGGTCCCGGACGTCGCGAGATCGGCCACGGGGCACTGGCGGAGCGGGCGGTATCCTTCTGCCTGCCGGACAAGGACAAGTTCCCGTACACCATCCGCATCGTGTCCGAGGTCATGGAATCGAACGGTTCCTCCTCGATGGCCTCCGTTTGCGGCGGCACGCTGGCGCTGATGGACGCGGGCGTGCAGATAAAAGCGCCGGTGGCGGGCGTGGCGATGGGTCTGGTGGCGGAAGACGGCAAAACGGCCATCCTCACTGACATTCTGGGCATGGAAGACGCCTTGGGCGATATGGACTTCAAAGTGGCCGGCACCCGCAAGGGGATCACCGCCATCCAGATGGACATCAAGCTCACCGGCATCTCCACCGCGCTGATGGCGCAGGCGCTGGAACAGGCGAACAAGGCCCGGATGCACATCCTCGACCAGATGCAACAGGCAATGCCGAAACCGAAGTCGGACATTTCGTCCTACGCGCCGCGCATGCTTACGCTAAAGGTCCCCTCCGACATGGTGGGCGCCGTCATCGGACCAGGCGGCAAGATCATCCGCATGATCACCGACACCACAAAGTCGCAGATAGACATCGAGGACGACGGCACGGTGAAGATATTCGCCGCGAACCTGGACGACGCGCAGAAGGCGAAGACGATGGTGGAAAACATCGTCCAGCCCGCAGAGATCGGCAAGATGTTCCTCGGCAAGATCACGCGCATCGTGGACTTCGGCGCCTTCGTGGAAATATCGCCAGGCACCGAGGGGCTGGTGCATATCTCCCACCTCGCCAACCACCGCGTGAACCGCGTGACCGACGTGGTGCAGGAAGGCCAGGAGATATGGGTGAAGATCATAGACGTTGACCAGCGCACCCGGAAGATCCGGTTGAGCCACAAAGAAGCGCTGGAAGACAGAGAGAACCAGAAATAATCATACGGCCCCGCGGAAACGCGGGGCCTTTCCTTTTTCCCCTCCTCTTTTGTACAATCAGTGCATGGAACTCCGTATTCTCGGTTCCGGCACATCCACTCCCGCGCCGGACCGCAATTGCGCCGGATACCTCGTCCGCACCACCGGCAAAATGTTTCTCGTTGAAGCCGGGCCGGGCACCCTGCGCCACCTTGCGAAGCTGGGAACGGATCTGAAGGAGATACACCATATCTTCATCACCCATTTCCATATTGACCACTTCAACGATCTCCCCGCCATCCTGTTCGCCATGAAATACGGCCTGCCGGAGGGACGCGGCGACCTCACCATCCACGGCCCCGAAGGACTTAAAGAAAACTTCCGCGCCATCCATCAGGCGTATGGCAACCAGATAGACAGCGAAAAATACGATGTGAAGATAATCGAACATGGGGATAACTCGTATGAGATCGAATCGGTGAAAGTCACCACCCTGCCGATGGAGCATTCCGCCCCCGCCATCGGCTACCGGTTCGACGGCGCGAACGGGAAGTCGCTCGCCTATTCGGGCGACACCGCCCCGTGTAGCAACATCATAAAACTAGCGATGGGCGCCGACGCGCTATTGATGGACTGCTCGCGCCCGGACGGTTCTCCCCTGCCCGGCCACTCCACCACCTCCGAGGCGGCGGCGGTGGCGAAAAAGGCGGAAGTGAAAACGCTCATCCTCACCCACATCTACCCTGATAACGACACCACTGACCTCGAAGCGCGGGCCGCGAAGTTCTTCGATGGGATCGTCATCGCCGCGCGCGACGGCATGCGCATAACTCTGTAGCGGAAAACCGCCCTACAAACGACGGAGATGGTTACTCCCAACATCCTTCCCTTCTCAAGGGAAGGTGGCCCACCGGGCCGGAAGGGTTTTTCCCTAAACCACCCCGGACGCTTGGCGTCCACCCCTCCTTGAAAAGGAGGGGATCATTTGGGGGATTTCCAACAAGTCTATTTAGCGGTCTTGTGCGGGGGCTGGGGCGGCGCTTTCAGGCCGCAAGCGGCGAGCGGAATTGCCACCAACATAATCACAATCGTCAGAGACAATAACCGTTTTCCGATATTCAGTAGCAACAAGCACTCCTGCTTGTTGCGCGCCATCGCATGGCGCGGCCCACCTTGCCGCTCTGCGGCAAAGTACACGCAAGAGTGCGTGTACCTACCGGGTTCATTCAACATCAAAATTCCTTTTTCAGGCGTTTTATCTGTTTCAGTATCTCCGCCTTCGCGGTGGAGCCGGTCCCCTTCTTGCGGTCGGGGGATAGCTTCGGATCCAAAGTTTTCAACACGTCCCTGCCGAACAGCGGGGAATGTTTTTTCAGGTCGGCAAGATTCAAGCCGCCAAAGGAAATCCCAAACTCCTCGCACTCCTTCACCACCGCGCCAACGATGTGGTGCGCCTCGCGGAACGGCAATCCCTTCATCACCAGGTAATCGGCCAGGTCAACGGCGGTCAAAAAGCCCTCATCCAGCCTTGTTTCCAAAAGCCGCTTATTGAACTTCATCTTCTTTACCAGTTGCGCGGCAAGCGGCAAGGCCATCAGTGCCTGTTCCGCGCTGTCGAACACCGGTATTTTGTCTTCCTGCATGTCCTTGTTGTACGCCAGCGGTAGCCCCTTCAGGATGGTCAGCAGGTTCATCAGGTTCCCCACCGTCCGTCCGCTCTTGCCTCGGAACAGCTCCAAAAGGTCGGGGTTTTTCTTTTGCGGCATGATGCTCGAACCGGTGCAAAACTCATCCGGCAACACGACCGATGAAAACTCGCTTGAAGAGTAGATGATCAACTCCTCCGCCAGCCGCGAGAGATGCACGAACAGCACCGATACGGCAAAGCAGAATTCCAGCGCGAAATCCCGGTCGGAAACGCCGTCCAGCGAGTTTTGCGTTACTCCCGCAAAGCCCATCAGCTTCGCCCGGTACTCGCGATCCAAATTGAAATTACCGCCCGCCAGCGCGCCGGAGCCGAGCGGGCTGATGTTCGCGCTTTCGGCAACGGCGGCAAACCGCGCCTCGTCACGCCGGAACATCTCCAGATACGCAAGATGCCAGTGCGCCGTCCGCACCGGCTGAGCCTGTTGCAGGTGCGTGTAGGCGGGCATGAAGTCGTCCACGGTCTTTTCGGCCTGCGCCAGAAACGCCTTTTGCAGTTGGATGAGGAGCGCGGCGATCTTCCGACTGTTTTCCCGCACATACAGCCGCACGTCTGTGGCCACCTGGTCGTTCCGGCTCCGCCCGGTGTGTATCTTCCCCGCCAGCGGGCCGATCTTTTCCTTCAGCCGCCGCTCGATGTTCATGTGGATGTCTTCATCCGCCACGCTGAACCGGAACGTCCCCTTCCCTATTTCGCCAAAAATGCTTTTCAGCCCTTTCAGGACTTTGTTCAATTCGTGCGGTTTCAGGATGCCCGCTTTTTTCAGCGCGTGGGCGTGCGCCATGTTCTGGATGATGTCGAACTCGGCCAGCTTTTTATCGAACCCGATGGACGCGCCATACTCAAGGAATTCGGTTGTCTGGGATGCCTTGAACCTTCCGCCCCACGCCTTGTTTTTCACGTCTCTCCCCGTTGGTAGTTAATTTTGGAGATAAGTTTACCATAGAAGAAACTGTCATTCCCGCGAAAGCGGGAATCCATGATTCTGGATCCCCGTTTTCACGGGGATGACAATTGAGAGCGGGCCAGTTGAACGGCCCGCCGCGATAGCCGTTACAGTCCCGTGAAGTCCGGGCCGCTCCCGTGTTCCGCGCCGTTCACCCGCAGGTTTTTCTCCGGGCAGACGATCTCGCAGGTGCGGCACTGCACACAGTTCTCAAGGTTCATGAAATGATACTTCACGCCGTCCTTCTCGCGCACCTCATGCACTTCCGCGGTGCAGTCCCCCGCGCACGGCACTTCGTTGCCGCTCCCGTGGTAGCGTCCGATGCACCGCTTGCACGCTTCCGCGTTGAACTCGGTGATGTGCGCGTTGCCGTGGTGATAGTGCGTGTTCGCGTAAAACACCACGTCCGCCGTGGAATAGACGGTGCCCTTCACGAACCCATCCGGCTCCGCCAGCGGTTTCGCCTTGAAATCCGGTTTCGTGTTCGTGCGGTCGTCCTTCCACTGCACGGGGCCGATCTCCGTGCCGCCGTCCATCAGCTTTTTCAGGTCGAGCGCGGAGCCGATAAGCCCCGCAGGGCCGCTTAGGAAAGCGGAAACGCCCCCTGCGTAGATATTCGCGTCGTCCAGCCCGTTCACCACCGTTGGCAGGTAATCGCTAAACAGTTTTTTGTTCTCGTGGAACGCCCAGCGGTAGTAGCGGGACTTTTTCAGTTCCTGCCCCACCCAGCCGTCCATCAGCGCCTGTTTGTACGCGCCGAGCGTGGCGGCGGAATAATCCTTCTTCTGCACCGCCGCGAACAGCGTTTCGGCGGCGGTCATGCCGGTTTCCATCGCTTTGTCCACGCCGGAGAAGCCCTTTACGTCCAGAACGCCCAAGGCATCGCCCACCACCATTGCGCCGTCCACCGCGAACTCGCGCGGGAGCGAATAGTAGCCGCCTTCGGGTATCAGCGATGCGCCGTACTTCACTATCTTGCCGCCCTTGAGCATTTCCTGCACCCACGGGTGTTTTTTGAGCGATTGCAGTATCTGCGGGGGGCGGAGCGCGGGATTATCGGAATCCAGCCCCGTCACCATGCCAATGGCGAGTTTTTTGTCCTTCAGTCCGTAGATGAAGCCGCCGCCGAAACTGCCGTCCAGCAGAGGAAAGCCGATGGTGTGCCACACCTTGCCGGAAAGATCCTTTTCGGTCTCCCACACCTCTTTCACGCCCACGGCCCACGTTTGCGGTGTGGGGGTGAGGTTGAACTTGGCATACAGGTCGCGCGAGAGGAACATCTTGTCGCCGAACACCGTCACCTTCGCGTAACAGTTATCGTTCTCTGCGTTGCCGGTGCTGTCCACCCGCACGCCCGCCACGCGGTTGCCGTCGTACAGTATTTCCTGCCCGGCGAACCCGGTGTACAGGTCCACCACGATGGAGGGGGTCTCCTTCACCTTTTCATGCAGGTTGGCGGCCATCCAGCGGCACACTTCGCTGAGCGAAAGGATGAGGTAGCCGGTCTTGTTCAGCTCCGGCGGGGCGAAGAACGATGGCATGTCCCACGCTTTTTTGCGGCCCAGTATGGTCACATTGCTTTGGGCGCATTTGCCTTCCAGCGGGAACCCGTTGGTCTCGTAATCGGGAAAAAGCTTTTTCACCGAGCGGGGATTGGAGACCGCGCCGCTCAAAACGTGCGCGCCGAAGTCCTTTCCCTTTTCCAGCACGCCTATCCGCACGGAGGCGTTGTTCTGCTTCGCCAGGTCCACCAAGCGGTGCGCGGCGCTCAAAGAGGCCACGCCGCCGCCCACGAACAATACGTCGTATTCAATGCGCTTTGCCATCATGCACCCGCCTTCACGCCCTTTTCACGGGCCATCTTTATCAATTCTTTTTTCAACAACGGGGCCACCTGGTACAGGTCCCCCACTATGCCGTAGTGCGCGAACTTGAAGATCGGCGCGTCGGCGTCCTTGTTCACCGCGATGATGGTCTTGGCGTTCGCCATGCCCACCCGGTGCTGGATGGCGCCGGAGATGCCCAGCGCGATGTAGATGTCCGGCCGCACCGTCTTGCCGGTCTGCCCCACCTGATGCGCGTACGGTATCCAGCCGCTATCCACGGCGCGCCTGCTTGCGCCCACCACCGCGTCCTTGAACACGGAGGCCAGGTCGCGCACCACGTCGAACCCTTCGGGTCCGCCCAGGCCCGCCCCGCCGGACACGATCACCTTCGCTTCGGTGAGGTTCACGGAGGTGGAAACGTCACGCGCGGTCTTCACCACCTTCACGCGGAAATCTTCCTGCTCGAATTTCACCGCGACGGTGAACACCGCGCCTTTGCGCGTTTTGTCCAATGGAAGAGCCTGCATCACGCCGATGCGGGTGGTGGCCATCTGCGGTTTTTTCCACGGCCCCAGGATGCGCGCCTTCAGGCTCTCGCCGAAACTGGGCCGGATGGCGTACAGGATGTTGTTGAACGTGCCCACTTTCGTGGGATCGGCCTTCCCCTTGTGCTCGTAGTCGCCGATGTCGAGTTCGGTGCAATCCGCCGTAAGACCCACTTCCATGTACGCGGCGATGCGCGGGGCGAGGTCGCGCCCAATCGTCGTGGAGCCCATCAGCACTATGGGGGGCGGCGTTTTGAGGTGTTCGAGGATGGCGATCACTCCGCGCCGATAAGTGAGCGTGGTGTATTCCTTCAATTGCGGGTCGTCCACCACTATCACTTCGTCCGCGCCGCTGTGAATGAGCCGCTCCGCCAGCGGCGTGATGCCGTGGCCGAGCAAGAAGCACGAAACGCCGGTGCCCAGCTTTTCCGCCAGACCGCGCGCCGCGCCGAGGAGTTCCTGTGTTATCTGTTGCAGGTCGCCTTGCAACTGTTCGGCGACCACCACTACGTTGTTGGGGTTAGGCATTGATCAATTCCTCCACGCCTTTTCCGTCCGCTTTCAGTTTTTCGATAAGCTCGGAAACTTCGCGTTCCATTGATTCCCCCTGGAACACAACGCAACTTCCGCCGATCTCTCCCAGTTTCCACGTCTTGCCGACCACGGTGGGGCTTCCCACCAGCCCGGTGCGGGCCGAATCCGCCCCGATGGTGTCCAGCGAGACGATCTTTATCCGCTTTTCGCGTTCCTCCGGGTGCCGCAGGAACTCCTTTACCGCCGCCACATCGCCGAACCGCTTGTAGTCCAGCGGGGTGGCGGAGTTCGCCACGGTGATGAGCACCGGCAGTTGCACCTCCATCTCCTGAAAGCCGCCTTCCACCACCCGGCGCGCCGAAAGCGTGGTGCCGGAAATGGAAAGCCCTTCGCAGTAGGTGATCTGCGCGATGTGGAGCCGCTCGGCGATTTGCGGGCCGACCTGAGCGGTATCGCCATCGGTGGTCTGCAAGCCGGTGAGGATGACGTCGAACGCGCCGATGTGGCGCACCACCATGTGGAGCGCGTAAGCGGTCGCCAGCGTGTCGCTGGCCGCCAGACGCTTGTCGGTGAGCAGGATGCCGTAATCGGCCCCGTGCTCAAACGCTTCGACGAGCACTTCCACGGCGGGCGGCGGTCCCATGGTCACACAGGTGACTTCGGCGCCGTACTGCCGTTTTATTTCTATGGCTTTTTGGAGCGCGTAGCGGTCGAACGGATTGAGCATCCGCTTGGCGCGCGCGCGGTCTATGGTGCCGTCCGGGTTCACCCCGGCCTTCGAACTGGTGTCCGGCACTTGCTTGATGAAAACAACTACCTTTAACAAAATTTACCTCCGTGATCCCCCACGGTCATGTAAAAATGCGGGAGGAAGGGGAATCTTAACCCTCCCCGTCCCTCCCGGTTTGCTTACAAAGGATTGGCGTACAGAAGAATCAGGACTATAACAAGTGTATAGATAACCAACGACTCTATCAACGCCAGGCCGATAAGCATGTTCGGAAACAGCCTCTGGTAAAAACCCGGATTGCGGGCCATTGCGCCCAGCGCGCCCGATATGGCATGACCCATACCGATGCCGCCGCCCAAAGCCGCAAGGCCCAGGCCAACCACGCACCCAAGAGCCATGTATTGCATGGCGCCGGTGGTGGACGCTTTTTCAACGGCCGCTACGGCTTCTTCGGCGAACGCCACGGGGGCGACCGCCATCAGCGCCAAAACGGCCAACAGGAACATCGTGCTTTTTTTCATTCCTAGTATCCTCCTTTCCTCAAGTTTTTTACAAAGCGGAATCAGTGTTCTTCCGCCAATGCACCCTGTAAGTACACCATCGTCAACAGGACGAACACGATGGTCTGCAAAACGCTGGTGAACACCGCGAACGCCATCATGAACATCGGCAGGATGAGCGGCACCAGGAACACCAGCACGAAGATAACGAGGTCTTCCCCCTTCACGTTGCCGAATAGCCGCATGGCCAGCGTGATGGGCCGCGCGATATGGCTGATGAGTTCGATGGGGAAAATGAGCCACGACAACCACCAGACCGGGCCGAGGAAATGCTTGAAGTAGGCGATCAGCCCCTGCTTTTGTATTCCCACGAAGTTGTACACCACGAACACGGTGGCGGCCATCGCCAGGTTCGTGTTCACGTTCGCCGTGGGCGATGAGCAACCGGGGATAAGCCCGATGACGTTGCCGGTGAAAATGAAAAGCGCCAACGTGCCGACGAGCGGCAGGAACTTGCTTCCGCCGTGGCCGATGATGGTCTCCATCGAGTCCACCAGCGTAACGACCACCGCTTCCACCGCGTTCTGCCAACCGGTGGGCACCACTTTCAGCCCGGCGCGCACCACCAGCGCGAGAATGGTGAACAGGATCATGATCACCCATGTGTAGGTGACGTGCGGATGGTGTTCAAGCCCCGGAATATTGATATAGAGTAACGGTTCGCTCATACTTCCCCTCTTTTCAATTGCCGCGCGGAGGCGAATACCGCCGCCACCACCGCGGAAAGCCCGATGATGAAATACACCGGCTGTATGCCGGAACGGATTGCGATCAAAAGCACCGTGCCTAGGAGCAGGTAACGGAAGAGGAAGGAGACCATGCCCATTGCCCTGCCCGCGTCGGGATCAACTCCCGGAACGATGATCCTCCGCAAAATGCCGGAGGAAAGATGGAAATTCGCGGTGGCCACAAGCCCGCCCGCCAGCACCGCCACAGCGGCCTGCCGGCCAATGAGCGCGCCGCATGCGGCCGCGACGAGGGCCGTCACGAGAAAGCTCTTAACGACGATCGTCCGGGCCAGTTCCACTATTCATCCCTTTCCGCACGGTGCGGTACACATTCAAAAATCCGGCCGCGACCCCAAGCAGGAGAAAGACCACCATGAACACGGGCCGGGTCCCCAGCCATTTGTCCAGCCAGTACCCCACGCCAAAACCGACGAAAATGGAAACCGCAAGTTGGGTCCCCACGCCCGCCAGCAAAGTGTATTCAACGTAGTTCGGTCTTTTATCCTTGTTCAAAAAGCGCCGCGCCTAACCTCAAAATATCCGGCAAATGCTACCACAATTCTATCCCCTGTCAAACAGGTTTTACAGCGATTTTTTCAATGATTTCCAGCGCCTGCCGGTGCGCCGCCACATCGTGCGCGCGGACTATCGCCGCCCCTTGCGAAACGGCCCAAAGGTGCGCGGCCAGGGTCCCCGGCAAGCGGTCATCCACCCCCGCGCCGGTGAGCGCCCCGATGAACGACTTGCGCGAGGCGCCCACCATCACCGGGTAACCGAGCTTTTTTAACCGGGGAAGGTTTTTCAGCAACGCGAGGTTGTGCTCCACCGTCTTGCCGAAACCTATGCCGGGATCGAGGATTATCCTGCGCACGCCGCTTTTCTCCAGCGTGGCCGCCTGCTTCCGCAAAAAGCTGGAAACTTCGGCCACCACGTTTTTATACCGCGGACCTTTTTGCATTGTGCGCGGCGAACCTTGCATGTGCATCACTATCACCGCCGCCTTGTGCCGCGCGGCCACCGCCACCATCGCGGAATTTATAAATCCTGTAATGTCGTTGATGATGTCCGCCCCCGCCTCCAGCGCGGCGTGCGCCACATCCGCCTTTGCGGTATCAATTGAGATCGGGATGGAGGATTTTTTCCGCACCCCCGCAATGACCGGCACGACGCGGCGCAATTCCTCATCCGTGGTTACGGGGGCCGCGCCGGGGCGCGACGATTCGCCCCCGATGTCGAGGATGTTCGCCCCTTCCCGCTCCATCTCCAGCGCGCGTGCCACCGCCCCGCGCGTGGCGGCATACCGCCCGCCGTCGCTGAACGAATCGGGAGTGACGTTCAAAACGCCCATGATGAGCGGATGGCCCGCCCGCACCGTCACACCGCCGACCTTAAAACTCTTCAGCGGCATCCCTCACAGCGTGTTGTGCGTGCCGTCGCAATACGGCGGCGTGTGGGTGTGCTTGCACCCGCAAAAAGCCTTTTGGCCTTGCTCGTCTTCGTCTATATCCACGCGCAGGGCCACGCCGGGAATGCCGTGGTATTCGGTCCCCTTGTGCGCGCTATCGCAAAACGGCTGGTTTTTGGAGAGGCCGCAACCGCACCAGACGTACGTTCCGGCTTCCATTTCGAGTACATAGGGACCTTTTTGTGCCACCTTCGGTTCGGGTTTTGATTCAGGCATACTACCTCCTGTCAAGTGTTGGCGGGTCTATACATTGATAATATCACACGGGACAAAAGGCGTGAACCGGAAGAGCGTTAACCTTTCGGCAGACTCACGTCAATTTTCACCTTGTCCGCCAGCGCCTGTTCTTGCCGCCACCCCTTGAGCAGAAAGACGGAGAACAGGATCACCGCCATCCCCGCGAATTGGGGGTACGTCAACTTTTCCCCCAATAACAGCCCGGCGGCGAACACCGTGACCATCGGCCCGGAATTTTGCACAATCACCGCGTTGGAAGCCCCCATCTCGCGGATGCCGTGAAAGAACAGCACGAACGGCACGAACCACGTCACGCTCCCCAGTAAAATGACGATCCACCAGGTATCGGCGTCAAACCCAGTGCGGGGAACGCCATTGAGCGCGCCAAAAAAAAGAAGCATCAGCACCGTCACATGGAACGAGGCCACCAACGGGCTTTTTTTCTTAACGTAGTTCTCAAAACCAAGTGAGGTCGCCGAGGCGAACAGGTTCGCCGCCATAACGTAAAGAACCCCCGTCATCGAGGAAGAAAGGATGTCCCGCACTCCCCCCACCCCCACCATCGGGACGATGAGCAAAGCAACCCCAATGAAAGAGAACGCCATGCTTGCCACCTGGTGGCGCTTTACCGGCTTCCTGTGGATGAGGTATGCCAGGATAACGGTGAATACCGGCGTCACCGCCCCCAAGAGCGTGGTCACGGAAGCGCCGAGGTAGCTGATGGCGCGGAAAAAACAGAACATCGCGCCGCCCATCCCCGCCAGGCTCAGGAGCAGGATGAACAGAATGTCTTTTTTCGCGGGGAGAGCTTCGTCCACCGTTTTGCGCGCCACCACGGCGATGAAGAACAGCGGCGAGGCGACCGCCAGCCGCAAGACCATCAGTTGGTCGGGGCTGACGCCGTGGTTGATCCCCATGCGGATGAGCACCGGCCCGAACGAAAAAAGGAGCGTGGCGGCGATCATGTAAATCATGCTGTAGAACCCATGTGCGGAACAATTCTAAACCAAACCGGAGAGCGAAGCGAATGAATGCACAACTACCGCCAGTCGCCGGTGAGGTAGAACGGAGACCAGAAGAACGGCTCGGCGAATTCCGGAATGGCCCGCACCTCCGCTTGGGCTTTCATCAAAGCTTCGTCCTTCGGCAAGGTTTTCAGGTTCGCGTAGAATCTCTCCATCAATAGCGCGGTGGAAACGTCGCTCACGCTCCACAGGCTTGAAAGCACGGCGGGGCTACCCGCATAGATGAACGCGCGGTTCATCCCCACCACCTCGTCGCCGTTGCCGATGCTCCCCAGCCCGGTTTGGCACGCGCTGAGCGTGACGAGGTACGGCTTTATGTCCATCGAGAATATCTCATGGACTTCCAGCTTCCCGTTACCGTTCCCTTCCTTTGCCAAGCGCAGGCTGGAAAACAGCGGCGATGCTTCATTGAACTCCCCGTGCGAAGCGAAATGAATGAGATCGTACCCCGCCGCTTCCGCGAGGAACGCGGACTTCGATGCCTGCTTTGCGGAATACAGTTTCGCGGAAGGGAACAGGCGAACTAGCTTCTCCCCTTCCGCCAGAGCGGAGGGAAGATCGTAGGAGGGGTTCCCCACATCGGGATTTGCCAGAACCAGCAGGCGCTCACCTTTTGGGCGGTTCTTGTCAATCGCGAATTTCAGCACCGAGGCGCTGGGAGCGTACGAGAGCGGAAAGCGCGCCGCAAAATATTTTCCGTCCGTCTTCAGGGCGCCGAACGGGAGGTAGTGCAGGAAATCGGTGGGAACGATCACCACCCGTTTTCCCGCAATTTTTACCGCCACGGGAGCGATCAGCGTTTTTCCCAATTCGGCGGAAAGCGCCGCCGTCCTTGCCGCATCGCGCGCGGTGATGGCATCGCGCAACCGTGCCACCCCCTCACGCAAGTCCTCCCGCGAAACGCCGATCTGGAGGGATGAGACTGCTTGCCTGTCAGCCACCCACACCAGCAATTGAGTTTCCAGCGGGTAGTATTCCACCAGCGAAACATCCGGCGGCAGGGTTTTGGCCATTTCCGCATAGGTGAAATGCGAGGCGGTGACGAACGAGGCGAGTTCAGGCTCCTCCCTCTTCAATGTGATCATCACGCCCCGGTAGCGGGAAAGGTTTTTATCCAATTCTCCGGCAATCTTTGCGTCCTGTTTTCCCGTGCGTTCCTGTTCCCTCTGTTGGGCATGCGCTTCGGCGATGGAGTCCTTCAGCGCGTCGGCTTCCTTCATCAGCGGGCTGTCGCGGTACGTCATTTTTTTCGTGGCCAACAGATCCATCAGGCCGCGCGCCTTGGCCCGCTCCGCCGCGTCGAATCCGGCTTGCGCGCCGTACAGTTCGTTGGAGAGCGCGATGAAATCCTCGTAGATCGCGCGTTTGTTCGACTGATAGAGCCGCTTGTTCAGGTCGGTTTCCAGAATTGAGCGCAGTGACTCCAGGTTCTCGATGGCCCCCAGATAGTTTTTGTGCGCCTCTTCTTTCAGGAACCGCGCCATCAGCGTCATCTGCTCCAACGCCTGCCCACATTCGGTCGCTCTGTTCAGCGCATCCACTATCGCGGAAAGGCGCACGCCGGATTCGGCGTCCACCAACTGCGAAAGCACCTGCGTCCTTCCCTCGTTCTTTTTGAGGATTCCCCGCTTCATTTCCATACAGCCGGGGGTCTGGGTTTGGTCCTGGCCAGCCAATGTCTTTATGATCTCAGCGTCAAGCTGGTACGCCTCCTTCAGCAATTCACGCGCATACACGCTCCTTATGTGCCATTTCAGTTCTTCCAGCCCGCCCTCTTCTATCCGCGCGAGGTTCGTTTTGAATATCCGCCCGCCGGTTTCGTACTCCCCTTCCATGATGTACGAGTAGGCGATCAGCCCTTCCGCCGCCACGTCGCCGTAATTCAGCCGCGCCCGCTTAAAGTGATCGCGCGAAGCGGACAGGTGTTCCCTCCCCTTCTGTACGTTTCCGGTATGCAGGTATGCGTCCCCCACCACCAGCGAGGTGAACCCCATCCCCTCGAAATAGCTGACCTGTTCGCGTTCCGGCGCGTACGTCACGGCGTTCATCGCGTCGCGGAAATGCCCCAGCGCCTTTTCCCCTTCTTTTATCGCCGCGCGGTAATCTTCCTTGAAATAGAGGTTGGTGGCCGTTCCCGATTCGGCGGACGTGACCCCTTTTATCAGGATGATGTCCGGCGGCAGACCGGGATTTTTCATCACCGCGTCCAGCACCTGTGCGCGCTCTTTTCCCTCGAACATTTTCATCCGGTTTTTATAGACCACATCCAGCGCCTGACCGGCGTGGCGCAATCCTTTTTCATAATTCCCCAGCCGCGCCTCGATGGCGGATAGGCGGGCGAGCGTCACCGATGCGAAATCGGCCCGTGGCGCGGCGGCGACGCCTTCTTCCATAAGCCGCATGGCTTCGGGATATTTGCCCAATTCCGCTAGCATCCACCCCAGCTGGCTTTGCGCGCGCGAAAGTTCGTCGTTGTTCCCCGCTTTCCGCGCATCCGCGATCGCAACGCGGTACGCCGCTTCGGCGGTTTTATATTCACCCGCCAAGTAGGCCGCTTCCGCCTCGTTGAACTTTTGCGAATACCGCGTATCGGCTTTTGATTTCCCCGTAGTTACTTTGGCCACCGATCTATAGCCCGTGGCTTCGGCATACGCGGTCAAAAGGTCGCCCCCTTTCGCCGTCACGCCGGTTTTGGCGAATGCGTCGCCAGCAGTCTTGAAATACGTTTCGGCTTTTTGCGCGTCTCCCAGACTACGGTATGCGGTGCCGGTGGCGGCGGAGGCAACCGCCATCCCGATGAAAAATTCCTTTTTCTCGCCGCCGGGGGCCATCCCCATCAGGCCGGAGATCGTATCGAAATGCCGCACCGCCGCCGTCCCCACCTTTGCCGCGTTCTTGAAATCCCCTTTGACCACATGGATAACGCTTTGCGCCGTTTCGGAGATCGTGATGATCTTTATCAGGTCAACATCGGGCGGCAATCCGCCATGGTCGGCAATGGCGAAATCGAGGATTTTCTCCCGGTCATCCGTTTTGGCGGCCTCTTTCCAGCGCGCCCCCATCGAGGCCAGCGCTTTTTCCGCCGCTTTCAGCCCCTCGTCGTAATCGCCGGACTTTGAATCCACCGCGGACAGCCGCGCATTGAAAAGGGCGGCATCGAACCCTTTGGTCTCCGCCAACCGCACCGCTTCTTTCAGTTCGGCGCGCGCGTTGTCAAAATCCATCGTGGCGGCGTAGGTCCAACCGAGCAATGACCGCAGGTGCGCTTCGTCCCGCGCGTCACCCGCTTTTTTGGCCGCTTCCACAGCATTTTTGTAGGCGGTGGCGGATTCGGCGTACTGCTGGCCGAAATACAGTTTTTCCCCCGCCCCTTGCAGTTTGGATGAATACTGTTTTCCGGCGCAACCGGCGGAAATGACCAGAACGAGAAGCAGGAACCAAAGATGCCTCATACCAAACCTCCTTGCCGTCTCCATTCTACCCCTTTCCCCCCCCGCGCGGGGGTTTACAGGCACTGGCAATCGTTGTAATCTTCAATAGCGTCGGCGGACCCAGGTGGCCCGCGCGACGCTCCGAACGTGCAAACGCATATACTTGGGGTGGAAACCGGTGGGGTTGATGAAACTGAACAGCGTCCAATCGAAGCTCGGCGCCGCTTTTGCCAGCTTCCTCTTCTTCATCATCATAGTGACGCTCGCCACGTTCATCACCATCCACTCGCAAAAGGGGGATTCCGTCCTGCGCAACGAAGCGGGAAGGTTGCGGATGCTCTCGCAGAAGATGGCCAAAGAAAGTTTTGAAGTGGCCCGCGGCATCACCGACGCCAAAGTCCTTGAAGAAACCCTCAAAGAGTTCGCCAAGGGTCACGATGGCCTGATGGAAGGCGACCCGGAAAAGGACTTGCCCGCCATCAGCGACCGCGAAAGCCGCGAACTGATGGAGGACGTAAGCGCGACGTGGAAAAAATACGAGGCGGAGGCCCAACGGGTGGTGGAGGCCGCTCCGGCCATCCGCACCGCCGTGCTGTTCGTGAAGCAAAACGGCGAGCAACTCCAGGACGAGATAGACAAAGTGGGGCTTACCTCCCTGCGGTCGCAACGGGCGGCGGCATTCATGGAGGTACACGGAATCGGCGACCGGATACCGAAAGAGATCATCATGGTGGTGAACGGCGTGGAAAGCGCTTCATCCCTGCACAACGACGCCGAGGTATTTGACCGCAACCTTTCGGCCCTGCGCGCGGGGGCATACGATGGCGCCAGCGCCGCCCGCCTGAACGCCGTGGAGCGGACATGGAGCGAGTTCCGCCAGCATGTGGAAAACGTGGCCACCCACGGCGGCAACATGAACAAGAGCCTCGTGACGATTCAAAAGCTCAGCGGCCCCCTGCTGGAAGAACTGGACAAAGTGACCGAAAAACTGGTGGAGAACAGCAGACGGAAAATGAACCTGCTCCAGACCATCCAGGTGTTTTTCCTGTTGGCCTCCATCGGCCTTTGCTGGGTGCTCATGAAACTGGTCAAAAAAGAACTTGTGGCGCCGCTCAACGAATCGGTGGATATGGCGCGACGCATTTCCAGCGGAACCATAGCGGGGAGCGTTTCCGTGGTCGCCGCCGAAGACGAGGTGGGCAAGCTGGGCGAAGCGCTTAATGCCATGTCCGGCAACCTGCGCCAGCTTATCGGGCAGGTGAAGGATTCCGCCGCGGCGGTGAACGACGGCACGGAACGCCTTTCCGAGCAGGGGCACAAAATGACGACGAACATTGACACGGTGAGCGCCTCCATCACGGAAACCGCGTCCGCCATCACGGACCTCGGCAAATCCTCATTCCGCGTGCAGGAGCGCGCCAACCAGCTTGCGCTTTCCGCCGAGGCGGTATCCTCCTCCATCGAGGAGATGGGAGTTTCCATCCAGCAGGCGGAGCGCGTGGCGGAAAAGATGACGAAATCGGTGGACAGTTCCTCCGCGTCCATCGAGCAGACCGCCATCTCGATACAGGAGGTCGCCAAACGTGCGGGCGACATCGCCAAGTTGGCCGATGTGGAAGACGAAAAGATGAACCGGCTGTACGGCGGCGTGACGAACTTCACCCTGCGGGCGGACGCGATAGCCGCGGCGGCGGATCAGGTGTCGTCCTCGCTGGAGCAGTTGGCCGCCAGCATCAAGGAGGTGGCCTCGAACTCCGAGCACGCGGGCAAGCTTTCGCGCGATACGGCCGCGGACGCGCTGAAAGGAAAAGAGGCGCTGAGCGAAGCTATCCGCGCGATGGAGTCCATCCGCCGGATCGTGGAAGACGCCGCGAAAGTCATAGAGGGGTTGAGCGGGCGGGCCGATTCCATCGGGAACATCATCACCGTGATAGACGAGATAGCGGAACAGACGAACCTGCTGGCGCTCAACGCGGCCATAGAGGCGGCCCGCGCGGGCGAACACGGCAAGGGGTTCGCGGTGGTGGCCGAGGAAGTGCGCAAGCTGGCGGAACGCTCCGGCCTCGCCACCAAGGAGATCGCGGACCTCATCAAAGGGGTGCAGGAGGAGAGCACGGTTGCCGTTTCGGCCATGAAGCGCGGCACGGCGGAAGTTGAAAAAGGGGCGCAGTTGGCGCAAAACTCCGGCAACGCCCTGCGCACCATCGTGGAAGGCGTGGAAAAAACGGTCACGCTCGTCACCAGCATCGCCAATTCCACGCAGGAACAGCAGAACGCGTCCATGCAGGTGATGGATGCAATGACAAAGATGGTGGGACAGGGAGAAGAGATAAAGACCGAAACCGCGAAACTGGAAAAAGACGCCGCCGAAGTTCTGCAACACGTCAAGCGCGTGAAGGGCGCGTCGTCCGACATCGCCCGCTCCACCAAGGAGCAAAGCGACGGCATGGAACTCATCGCCCGCTCGGTGTCGGACATATCGGACGTGGCCCAGCAGGTGCTGGCGGGAGCGAAGGAAGAGACCGCCGCCGCCAACCAGATAATGAAAGCGGTCACCAATATCTCCGCCCAGCTGTTCGAGATAAAAACGGAGACCGACGCGCAGGCGGAGATAGTGAAAAAGACCGCCGAACTGATGCGAAAGGTCACGGCCCTAAGCGAAGAGAACCAGCGCAAGATACTGGGCGGCACCGATGAGATACGCTCCATCGCCGGTCAGGCGCAAAACCTCACGCGGCTCATCTCGGCGTTCCACATCGAAAGCGAAACGCCCAAAAGCATCACCCCCAGCAGAAATCCGGCGGCCTGACCCATGAAGTTCAAAACCGCGCTGATACAAATGGCCATGAGCGCCGACCCATCGGCAAACCTGCACAAGGCGGTGCAAAAGATACGCGAGGCCGCCAATATGGGCGCCAACGTCATCTGCCTGCCGGAGCTTTTCCGCTCCCCGTATTTCTGCCAGAAGGAGGACGCGGAGTTCTTCAACCTCGCCGAGCCTATCCCCGGCCCCTCCACCGAAGAACTGGGCAAAGTGGCGGCGGAAACGAAAACGGTGGTCATCGCGTCGCTGTTTGAAAAACGCGCGCCGGGCCTGTATCACAACACCACGGCGCTCATCGGGCCGGACGGCAAACTGGCGGGCATGTACCGCAAGATGCACATCCCCGACGACCCCAGCTACTACGAAAAATACTATTTCACGCCGGGCGACCTTGGCTACCGCGCGTTCGACACATCCGCCGGAAAGATCGGCGTGCTGGTTTGCTGGGATCAGTGGTACCCCGAAGCGGCGCGGCTGACCGCCTTGCAAGGGGCGAACATTCTTTTTTACCCCACCGCCATCGGCTGGCACCCGCACGAAAAAGCGCAGTACGGCGCGGCACAGCGCGACGCATGGCGCACCGTGCAACGCGGCCACGCCATCGCCAACGGCGTGTTCGTGGCGGCGGTGAACCGCGTGGGACACGAGAAACCCGAACCATCCGCGCCCGGACTGGAGTTCTGGGGCGCCAGCTTCATAGCCGATCCGTTCGGTGTGGTAGTGGCCGAAGCCTCCACGGACGAAGAGGAAATACTCCTGCACGAGATAGACACGGCGCGGGTGGAAGAGACGCGCCGCAATTGGCCCTTCCTGCGCGACCGCCGGATAGATACCTACGGCGGCATCACCGAACGCTTCGGCGGAAAATAAGAATGATATGGTTCCATCCCGAAAAAACTGTCATTCCCGCGAAGGCGGGAATCCAGGTTCTGGATACCCGTTTTCACGGGCATGACACCGGTTTCCGCATTATTATCATTTGAAATGAAAAATTCGCCCGCCGCGCTCGGATTCGTCATGCCCGCAGAATGGGAGCGGCACGAGGCCACATGGCTCGGCTGGCCCCACAACAAGAACGATTGGCCCGGCAAAATAATCCCTATCCACTGGGTGTACGGCGAGATCGTCCGCAAAATATCGCCGGGCGAAAAGGTGCGGATACTGGTGAACAACGCCGCGCACGAATCGCTGGCGCGCCGCGTGCTGAAAAAAGCGGGCGCGGCGATGGAGAACGTGGAGTTCTTCCGGTTCCCCACCGATCGGGGATGGACGCGCGACTTCGGACCGGTATTCGTGACGTCAAAGTCGGAAACGGCCATCGTGGATTTCAAGTTCAACGCGTGGGCCAAATACCCGGACAATAAAAAGGACAACGGCATCCCGAAACAGGCCGCGAAAAAACTGAAGAAACGGATATTTGACGCGCAACACTTCGTGCTGGAAGGGGGCGCGATAGACGTGAACGGCTCCGGCACCCTGCTCACCACCGAGGAATGCCTGCTCGACCCGGAAGTGCAAACGCGCAATCCCGGATTCACGCGGGAGCAGACCGAGGCGGAACTAAAAAAACATCTCGGCGTGAAAAATGTGCTGTGGCTCGGCAAGGGAATAGCCGGGGACGACACGCACGGCCATGTGGACGACCTGTGCCGCTTCATCAACCGCACGACGGTGGCGCTGTGCGAAGAGAAGAACCCGAAGGACGCGAACTACGCGCTACTCAACGAAAACCGCGAACGCTTGCAAGGGATGAAGCTGGAAGATGGCTCAAGGGTTCAGGTGGTTTATTTGCCGATGCCCGCGCCGGTTGTGTTCGACGGCCAGCGGCTCCCCGCCTCGTACGCGAATTTCTACATTTCAAACGCGGCGGTCATCGTCCCCACGTTCAACGATCCGAACGACCGGGTGGCGCTGGGCATATTGCAAGAATGTTTCCCCGGCAGGACGGTGGTGGGCATTCACGCGGTTGACTTGGTGTGGGGGCTTGGAACGCTCCACTGCCTCACCCAACAACAACCCGCGATATAACTTTTCCTGGTGGTGTACCCATCAATAGGGCGGTTTGGGCGGGAAGTGCCTTGTTGTGATAATATCGGTTTGGAGGACAAAGCCATGATGTTTCATGTAACGCTGACGAACGCCGAAGACGGCTGGGTGGTGGCGGAATGCCCCGCATTGCCGGGTTGCGTTTCACAAGGACGCGACGAAAAAGAGGCGTTGGAAAATATCCGTGAAGCCATAACCGCGTGGCTGTGGGCGGAAGATCAAAAAGCGGTCAAATCCCTCGCTGGAACCCCGGAAACGCTTTCTGTAGTCGTTGCGGTTTAAACGCCGTGGGCAGGCTGGGAAATATCTCAGGCAAGGAAGCCGTAAAAGCCTTCCAAAAAGCGGGATGGGTCAAAATAGGCCAAGTTGGCAGTCATCTGGTCATGGTGAAAGAGGGATGCAAGGCGAACCTTTCCATACCACAACACAAGGAGCTTTCCGTTGGCACCTTGCGCGCCCTTATTAGAAGCGCAGGCCTTTCGGTGGATGATTTTTTGGCCTTGCTTTGATTTCCTCTCTCAATGGGAGAATAGGTCTTACTTGACCCCATTTTTTTGCCTGATCCCATTGCCATTTAGTGATCGAGGAATGGAGAAAGGAGTATAACGAGGTCAGGCCGCACAGCTCGCTCGGCTATCTGCCGCCAGCGGTGATTGCAAAACGGGAAAAAATGGCTTCAAATAGGGCAGGAAACTAACATTGGATTGCTCCAAAAAACGGGGGGGAGGTCAGGATGATACCGATTGACAAACTCAACTTCGGATTTAGTGATGCAGAAAACTACCGAAGAAGAGAAAATAAAAATCTATTCAATTCTATTTTCATCAAAACCGAGGCTCTTGAAGAACTGACAAAGAAAAATGTGTACTTCCTGGTAGGAGAGAAGGGAACTGGGAAAACGGCTTATGCTCTTTTTTTTGAGAACAATAGGCACAACAATACAATTTCAAAGCTAAATTACGTTCGGGAAAGGGACTGTCTCAATAACTGTGTAAGTGACCTTAAAATATACTTTATGTTTAAGGAGGTGCTTACATGGACGGAACAAAGAACAAGGGTGGCCATCTAAAGGGATCGGATGTTCAAGCCCGCATTAAAGAACTGATGCAAAA
>JACRGR010000019.1 GCA_016212275.1 Nitrospinota bacterium
ACCGACCCATATCGCGGCCACCACGGGATGCACCTCGTGCCATTCCAAACATTATTCGGGATACAACTGCGAATGGTGCCACACCACTGCCGCCTCGGGCGGGTACAAGAAGTGGTCGTATAGCCACGATTCGGTCAACAATAGCGCCTGCTCCGCCTGTCACGGCGCGGGCGGCATTGGCGATTAAATCGGTCGCATTTTGATAAATGCCCCGCCGAGCGGGTAGAATCGTCGCAGGCGGGGAAAACCGCCCATGTGGAACGGCCAATTTGATACAGGGGAGGAGTGTGAGACCAATACTGCGACGCGCGGCTTTTTTGGCCGCCTTTATTGTTCTGTGGGGAACAACCGGCGCTTATGCCGTTGACCTTTCAAAGATCACGTTCAACGGCTATCTCGACCTGGAATACACCGCAACCGACAACGGTGACAACCCAAACCAGAATAACGGCTCGTTTCACCAACACCACCTGAGTTTTCTGCTCGACGTGCCGGTGAACGACCGCGTGTCCGTTTACACCCACATCGAGTTCGACCATGGCACAAACACCGGCGTGAAGAACGGCGGCGACATCATCGTGGAAAACGCCTTCATCCGGTACACCTTCTCGGATCCGCTCCAGTTCAAGTTCGGCAAAGCGCTCACGCCATTCGGCTATTATAATGAATTGCACGACGCCACCCCGGCGTTCATCTCCGTCTTCATTCCCCAGACCATCTATCAGGTGGAAGACCGGGGAGGCAGGGCGATGTTCCCCAAATGGACCACCGGGGTGCAGATGCTGGGGACGGTCAATATCAAGACGTCGGTTCTCGACTATGTAATATATGTGGGTAACGGGGAAAACAACACCGCGGTCGCCACCCCCACCAACGAGGCGGAGGCGGACGATAACCGGAACAAAGCGTTTGGGGCGCGGGTGAACTATCAGCCGTGGAGTGCCGTCCAGGTTGGCGCATCCTACTTTACGGGGGAAAAGGCCACCGGACTTACACAGACCGTCAATGTGCCCCACACCACTTGGGCGCTCCAGCTCACCGGCAATGCGCTCCACTTCAACTTTTTGGGGGAGTACGCCGTATCCGAGTTATCCGGCCAGCGCGATTACGGCATGTACGGCCAGTTTTCGTGGTTCGCAACCCGTGTCCTCACCCCCTACTACCGGCTGGAGCACACCGACCCGAACAACAACCAGTCGGGCGATACCTGGACCGAGCATATCCTCGGCATAAACATCAAGCCGGTGGACAACCTTATATTCAAGGCCGAAGTGTCCGACAACAGCCGGGGAGAGAACTATACGCCGTCCGTCCCCCACCGGAACTTCCGTGAATACCGGCTTGCGGTGGCGGTGTACTTCTGAAACCGATGCGTAAAATAGTATTCATTTTGGCCATCTTCCTGTTGGGAGGGGCGCTGGCGCGGTCCGCGTCCGCCGAGGTGGCGGTGATCGTCCACAAGGACAACCCGGTAAAATCCATCGCGCGGCTGGACTTGGAACTCATCTACCTCGGCAAGAAAAAAATGTTCGAGAACGGCGATGTCATAATCCCCGCCGATTTGGCGAATGAATCCGCCGCCCGAACTGAATTCTTCGCGGATGTCATTCATAAGGACGAGGATTCGTACCGGCTGTATTGGGTGCGGATGATCTTTTCCGGCAAGGGCCAGCCCCCCGTGGCCTTCAGGTCCGAAGAAGAGGCGGTGCGGTTCGTCGCCACCCACAAAGGGGCCATCGCGTTCGTGGATGCCGACAAACTGAACGGCGAAGTCAAGGCGATCAAGGTCGTTGAAGACGAATAACCCGGTCCCCGCCTCCGGCCCGCTTGCCCGATTGACCATCAACCTCAAGCTGTGGGGCATACTGGTATTTTTCCTGATTGTCATGATCTTGAGCGCGGTCGCCACCTATGCGGGTATCGTCAAAATAAGCCGCTACCTCGATTCCGGCGAAGTGGAAACACTGCGCCACGCGGTATCCCTGCGGAACAACCTGAACGACGTGGAACAAAACCTGAACGACGCGGCGGCACAGCGGGATTTCGACATGCTGTTTCAGGCGCGCCGCACCGCCAAGGAGTTCGACGATCACCTTCACCGCCTCATGGAAATTGATACCATCAACGAAAAGGAGTACCTGAAGCTCGAAAAAATGTTCCATGAATATTACGTCGCGGGGGACGCCGCGGCGCTCCTTCTGCTCCAGGAAAACGCCTTTTCGCCGAAGCTGAGGGAAAACGCGGAAAAGGTCCGCAGTACCCTCCCCATCCTACGCGAAGGGGTGGACAGCCTGATAGACTCCCGCTACGCCATCTTCGAGCGGATGATCTCCCTCTCCTCCAAGGAGGCGTCCAGCATCATCATGCAGGTGACGTTGTTGCTCTTCTTACTCGCCATTATCGGCGTCCTGCTGGTGTTCCGAACCATACAGAGCATCATCAAGCCGATCAACCGGCTGGTGGACGCGACCAAGGAGCTGGGCGCGGGAAACCTCGCCATCCGCACCGCGATAGATTCCAACGACGAGATAGGCGACTTGGCCCATTCCTTCAACGCGATGGCGGACCGGCTGGAGGAAATGCGGAAAGAGATCATCAAGAACAACGAGGAACTCAAGGAGGCCAACGACCTCCTCCAAAAGGCGGACAAGGCGAAATCGGAATTCCTCGCCAGCATGTCCCACGAACTGCGGACCCCGCTCAACGCGATGATCAACTTCACCGACCAGGTGATCGAGGACTGGGAGGAATTGAAGGCGAACGATGAATGGCACGCCGAAGCCAAAGGGATGCTGGTGCGGGTGCTGGGTTCCAGCAGGCACCTGCTCGACCTTATCAACGACCTGCTGGACCTCGCCAAGATCGAGTCCGGCAAAATGGGGCTGGATATTGAAGAGGTTGACCTGGCGGACATCGTGGAAGACTGCGTCATTTCGCTGGATTCGCTTGCGAAAAAGAAAAACATCCCGCTCATCACCCGCTTGGACGAAACCGAATACCCAGCGCGGTGCGACCGCCGCAAGGTGAAGCAGATCGTGCTGAACCTGTTGAGCAACGCCATCAAGTTCACCGACGCGGGCCATGTGAAAACAACCCTCCGCAAGGACGCAACCGTTTACACCGATGGCTACCTCATCGAGGTGGAGGACACCGGTATCGGCATCCCCGAAGAGTACCACCAGCGGGTGTTCGACCGCTTCCAGCAGGTGGACAGCTCCGACTCGCGCAAACACGCGGGCACCGGGCTGGGGCTGAACCTCGTAAAGGAGCTTGCCGAAATGCACGGCGGGACCGTCACGCTGAAAAGCGTGCCGGAAAAAGGCTCCACGTTCACCGTTCGCCTGCCGTTCAAGGCGAAGGAACCGAAAATCTCCCAACCGTAAAACGGAAGATCGGGAATGAGTTACGCATTTGGGCGGACCTTGTAATGCCTAAATTTGAAATTTAGTCCACCATTGCCCGCATTACTTTTCTTTCTCCTGGTTTTTTAATGTAGGTATGCCAAATGGACCACAAGGACAGAAGAGGCCAGCCGAAGTTATCAGTGCCGCTATAAAGTGGCGAAGATTGCCATTGACGATATTGAGAACGCAAAGCGAACCCCTCCAAAAGAGCATATTCATAAGCGCAGACCAATAGGTGAGGAAAAGATAGAGCGAATAAACTTTCCCGAAAGAAGCGATTTGAAATTGTAGAAAAGGCGGTAAGAACTCGTGGACATTAGTTCTTTCATTCACCTCCACAACACCACTCCATGAGAGCAATATTCAATGTACCCAACAAACAGTGCTCCACATTACAGCCACTATCGCTACTTTATTATCTTGATAAGTAGCATATTTTCAGCCTAATGCAATCTGCGGGCTAATAGGAAAATTTTTTGTGTGAAACTTCTTGCTTTTACAACGAAAGAGTGCCAACATACCTTTATGGAAAAAATATTGAAAGAGAATATTGAATCTCTCCGCAAAGCGCTCACCGATGAAGTTGCGCTCTTGAAAAATGACCCGCGTTTTGGGAAGGTCGTAAAACTGGTTACAGCTTTGAACTCCATAGAAGAGGTCGCGGGACATCCGAAGACTGCTATCTCTGAATTGCTTGGCGTGTTTAATGGAAATGTTAATACCAATGAACAGAATACGTTAAAAACAGTGAATTCTATGAAAATTCGCTCAGATGAGTTTTTTGGCAAAGGTCCACTTGAAGCCGCTAAAATTTACTTAAAGAAAATTGGGCAAGCTGTGGAATTTAATGACATCGTTCAAGCGATAAAGACGGGTGGATGCGAAGTGAGAGATATGGACAAACTTCGTCTAGGCCTGAGCAGAAGTGTTTATGATATCGCCAAGGTCGGCGATAATTCCTATGGATTGCTCGAATTTTATCCGGCGATCAAAGCCGATAGGTTAAAAAGATTCCATGAATCTAGGAATAGGAAAGCGAAGAAAAAGGAGCAGGTAGGCGAAGAAACCATCGAATAAAAAGGGTCTTCAAAGAACTAGTCCTTCTTTGAAGACCCATAACCAACCACTTAGGAGGCTTTATGGATAGGCACATCCTCGGTGGCTTCTTGGAGAATATCACAAGAGGCTCACCAAGGCAAATCGCGCCGTAGAGGTGCGTCTTTAGAATGAATAAACCGCCCTTCGCATGAAGGGCGGTTTATTAATAAATGGTTTTACCCTATTGAATAGGTTCTTCCCCCTTGGAAATAGGTTCCACAAAATTGTTTGTGGTTTTGGAAACATTAAGACAAAAAGATGAAAATTTAGGAGTGGCAATGGCACTTGTAGCAATAAACCCGATTACGAATATAGAACTTAATTCCCTCGAAATGAACTTATTTAAAAATTTTGCTCTTAGGTACCATTACCGTAATGGTGCGAAGCGTAAAATAAAATATTTCTGCGTAGCGTGGGTTAAGCCGGACGAACAGGGAATGATATATGGACACCTTTCTGGAAAAAATGGAATGGATGCGCAATTCAGCATACGAAAAGGACAACTGAATCCGCTTTATAGAATTAATCCCAATGCGTCTGGTGCTAGCCTGGTGGTTTTGGAGGAGGAAATTAAACATTCCGTTAAGATGCTTTACCAAAGAACGCTAAACGTAAAAATTTTGGAAAATTTCAACACGAGAAACTGGGAAGGATATTATTTAGTTAGGAATAATAGCGCACCCGGAGTTACCGCAAGAGATAACATGCAACGAGCCATAAATGAAGGGATTATTAGCGTAGATTTTCAGAATACTTGCTTAGATATTGGAATACATATGAAATATTTCGCCTAAACAATGGTATTCCAAAAGGCGATGCTTTCAGTTTTTCGTGGAGTGAGAACCGCGACCCAAAATCGCGATCCGCACCCATGAATTGGAGTCACCAGTCCTGCGCTGTCTGGTGTCATTATCGGTCGGGTGGTCTGGAATTCATCCCCGCATTGGGGGCAGGTGTACGTTTCAATATCTAGTTTGTATTTGTTGACCCAAAGGCTTAAATCAACATCAACGTAAATCATTTTTCCTCTGGGCTTCTATCCCCCACGCAACAATTTTTTCAACAATTTTACAACAGCTCATTTTGCGCTCTGAGGCGCAGGTCTTAATTTTTTCTATCAGTTCCGTGGGTAGTCTGTAAGTCACATTTGAATAGACGGCCTTTTTCTCTGGCTTGATTATTAATTTTTTCTTTGGCCTAACTAATTCCATGCGTGATTAGTGTATTATATAATATATTATTTTTCAAGAGGAAATCTAAAATCTTCAAAACTGGGATATTAAAGACTTGACAGTCATCCCGAACACATTGGTGTCCGCATTATCCCGATGTCCGGGCATGGAGCACTAGCTACAGGCAATGCGCTTATTTATCTCATGTCGGACACATATTGTCGTAGTACGAAGGGACTCATTGTTCTCCTTTGAATTTGTGTTTATCCTTTTTGCAAATCCTTTCGGCATCCACGTCAAAATACACCTATCCGGCAAGGGGGAGATGATGTCTATTCCGTTCCCCAGAAATATGAAAATCGGGAATTGACTTTCCAGAACGCCTCCACTAGTATTTGAAACAGGGGAATCTATTGGGAGAGTGTTCGCACACTAAGGGAGGGTTCCGCATGTCTTCATCGCCATCCGATAGTCCATCCGATAAAAAACTCAAACTGCTCAGCGAAATAAACCGGCGCGATTTCATGTCGCTATGCACCCAGGTGGCCGTGGCCCTGGGAATGGCGAACACGATGGTGCCAAAGATCGCCGAGGCCATCGAAAAGGCGGCGCGCCGCCCATCGGTGGTATGGCTCCACTTCCAGGAGTGCACCGGGGACGCCGAGGCGTTCCTGCGGAGCACCTCGCCTTCGGTGGCGGAACTGGTGCTGGACATCCTTTCCATTGATTATCACGAGACCATCATGGCCGCCTCCGGCGAGCAAGCGGAGCAGATACTCCAAAAGACCATAAAAGAGAACAAGGGGAAATACCTCGTGGTGTGCGAAGGGGCCATCCCGATGGGAACCCCTCCCGGCCCCGGCGGCAAGAAGGGGGCCTACCTGACCATCGGCAACCGCACCGGGCTGGAGCTTGCCGAAGAGGTGTGCTCCGGTGCGATGGCCGTCATATCCTTGGGAAACTGCGCTTCCTACGGCGGGGTGCAGGCGCAAAAGCCGAACCCCACCGGCGCGATGGGCGTTGGCAAAGCGCTGGGCATAAAAACGGTGAACATCCCCGGATGCCCGCACAACCCGGTCAACTCCGTGGCAACCATCGTCAATTTCCTCCTGCTCGGCACGCTCCCGGCCACCGACCGGTACGGCAGGCCGCTGTTCGCCTTTGAAAAACGTATTCATGACCAATGCACCCGCCGGGCGCATTTCGACGCGGGCCAGTTCGTTACCGAGTTCGGAAGCGAAGAGGCAAAAAAAGGGTTCTGCCTGTACAAGATGGGGTGCAAAGGGCCGCAGACGTACCATAACTGCAACATCATCCGGTACAACGACCACACCGGATGGCCCATAGGCGCGGGACACGGGTGCGTGGGGTGCTCCGAGCCGAACTTCTGGGACAGCATGTCCCCCTTCTACGCGCGGCTTGAGGGAGTCGAAGTGCCGTTCGGCGGGGTGGAAAGCACCGCCGACAAGATCGGCATGGCGCTCACCGGGGCCGCCGCCGCGGGTGCCGCGGTACACGCCGCGTACACCTTCGGCAAAAAGAAGGCGCACAAAGAAAACATAATCGACACCGAGAGCGGGGAGGACAAGTAAATGGGCACGAAGCTGGTCATTGATCCGGTTACAAGAATCGAAGGGCACCTGCGCATCGAGGTGGAAATTGAAAACGGCAAGGTGAAGAACGCCTGGAGTTCCGGCACCATGTTCCGGGGCTTTGAAATATTCCTGAAGGATCGCGACCCGCGCGACGCGTGGTACATCACCCAGCGGGTGTGCGGAGTGTGCACCACCCTTCACGCGCTCACCTCCGTCATCGCGGTGGAAAACGCCGTAGGCATCGAAACGCCGGATAACGCGCGGCTCATCCGCAACCTGATCCTCGGCGCGCAGTACCTGCACGACCACATTGTGCACTTCTACCATCTGCACGCGCTGGATTGGGTGGACGTGGTGAGCGCGCTGAGGGCCGACCCGAAAAAGACCGCCGATCTGGCATACGCCATCAACCCGCACGCGGCGCGCTCCGGCGCGGGCGACTTCAAGGCGGTGCAGGACAAGGTGAAGGCGTTCGTGAACAGCGGCCAGCTTGGCCCGTTCGACAACGCCTACTGGGGCCACCCGGCCTACAAACTCCCGGCGGAGGTGAACCTGCTGGCCGTGTCGCATTACCTTGACGCGCTGGTACTGCAAGCGAAGGCCGCGCGGCTCCACGCGATATTGGGCGGCAAAAACCCCCACCCGCAAAGCTATGTGGTGGGCGGCATGACCTGCGTGCAGGACCTGAACCCGGACCGGCTGGCGGAGTTCATCTTCATCCTCAAGGACGTGGTGGATTTCGCAAACAACGTGTACATCCCGGACGTGATGGCGGTGGCCCCCTTCTACAAGGAGTGGGCGGGCATCGGCGCGGGGCTGGGAAACTATTTGGCCTACGGCATGATGCCGGAGGACACCTCGTACGACCCGAAGAACCTGTACTTCCCGCGCGGCATCGTGATGAACCGCGACCTGGGCAAGGTGGTGCCGCTGGACGTGGCGAAGATCACCGAGAACGTGGCGCACTCCTTTTACGAAGGGGACGGATCGCTTCATCCCTCGCAGGGTGAGACCAAGCCGTACTACACCGGCATAGACACCGGCGGCAAGTACAGCTGGCTGAAAAGCCCGCGGTACGACGAAAAGGCGATGGAAGTGGGGCCGCTCTCCCGGATGCTGGTGGGCTACGCATCGGGCCAAAAGGACATTCAGGCCGCGGTGAACGACGCGCTGAAAAAGCTGGGCCTGCCCGCCACGATCCTTTTCTCCACGCTGGGACGCACGGCGGCCCGCGCGCTGGAAACCAAAGTGGTGGCCGGCAAGATGGACCACTGGATCGCGCAATTGCTGGAAAATATCAAGAGCGGCAACATGGCCACATGGACCAAGTTCACCATGCCGGATTCCGCGCAAGGGTTCGGCATGAGCGAGGCGCCGCGCGGCGCGCTGGGGCATTGGGTAGACATCAAGGGCGGGCGCATCCACAACTACCAGCTGGTGGTGCCGACCACATGGAACGGCTCCCCGCGTGACAAAAGCGGCCAGCGCGGCGCATTCGAGGAAGCGCTCATCGGCACGCCGGTGGCCGACCCCAAACGCCCCCTGGAAATACTCCGCACCATCCATTCGTTCGATCCGTGCCTGGCCTGTTCGGTGCATGTGATCGACCCGAAGACGAACGAGGTGTACGAGACGAAGGTGGTGTAGCCATGACCATATTGTTGGAAATGATCAAGACGAAATCCGCCACCGTGCGGATATTGCACTGGATAATCTTTTTTTCCACGGTGGACTTGGTGATAACCGGGCTGTACATCGGCGACCCCGTGCTGATGGCCGGGGTGGGCGAACCGTACCAGACGTTCGTAATGGCGAAAACGCGGCTCCTGCACTTCACGGGAGCCGTTTGCCTGGACGTGGCGTTTCTGATCCGGCTGTACCTCGCGTTCTTCTCCACGTTCCACCGCGACTGGAAAGAGGTGATCCCCACGCCGGACAACGTGCGGGGCGCCTGGGATACCATGAAATACTATTGGACGTTCAAGGGACAACTGAAGGAACACCGGTGGGTTGACCCGCTGGACGGCCTGACGTTCCTCGCGCTCCACTTCATCCTCGCCATGCAACTGTTCACCGGATTCGCGCTGTACGTTTCGGGCATCGAGCTTGCCAGCGGCATGATCGGCCTGTGGGCCGCCACGCTCCACGCGTTCACCGATTGGACGGGATGGCTGTTCGGCGGATTGCCCGGCGTGAGGGTGGTGCACCACCTGACCATGTGGATCGTGGTGAGCGGCGCGTTTTTGCACATCTACATGCAGGTGTGGAAAACCATCAAGCTCAAACGGGCCGACATAAGCGCCATCATCAGCGGCTACAAGCTGATGGCGGTAAAGAAGGGGGAGTAGCGGGTGAAACCCGTCCCCTTGGCGGCCCGGGCACCCCTGTCCGCTTTTCGCCTATCGGGCGAAAAGAAGCTCGGGCGGGCATGACTATGCCCACCATCTCGGTGCTGGGGATAGGGAACATCCTGTTGCAGGACGATGGGGCGGGGGTGCGCGCCGTTGAACGCCTGCAACGGGAATACACTTTTCCCGATAACGTGCGCCTCATAGACGTTGGCACCACCGTGTACCACAATATGGGGATACTGGCGGAGTCGGAAAAACTGCTGGTGCTCGACGCGGTGAAACTGGACGGCCCGCCGGGCACGGTGTACCGATTCAGCGCGGACGAGTTCCGCGTGAAACTGCCGCGGAAGGCGACCTCGCACGACGTAGGGATTTTGAACGCGCTTTCGATGATGGCCCTTACGGGCCAAACGCCGCCGGAGGCGGTTATCATCGGCATCCAGCCAAAGGAGTACGGCAGGTGGGGCGAATCGCTTTCCCATGAAGTGGAAAAGGGATTGGATGAAATGATCAATGAGGCCCTCCGCCAATTGGAGGCGTGGGAGGTGAGTCCCGTACAGAACAGTGAAATCTCACACCTGAAAAATCACTTTTGATATAATGGGCGCGGTGAATAACAAGGGGAATCAGCTTAACCTTTTGGGAGATTGATATGAAAAACCTGTCACGCATCATCATTTCCGCTTTAGTGCTTGCACCGGCGATGGCCTTCGCACACACCGGCACCGGCCATCTGGCGGGGTTTGCCGACGGGTTCGGGCATCCGTTTTCCGGCATGGATCACATGCTGGCGATGGTGGCGGTGGGCATCTGGGCGGCCCAGATGGGAGGGCGCGCGGTATGGGCGGTGCCCGCATCGTTCGTGGGCATGATGGCGCTCGGCGCGGCGTGGGGACTTTCCGGCGGAGCGGTTCCTTTCGTCGAGCAGGGGATACTCCTTTCCGTCCTCGTGCTCGGCGTGTTGATCTCCGTGGCCGCGCGGTTCCCGATGGCCGCGAGCATGGCGGTGGGCGGCCTATTCGCCGTATTCCATGGTCACGCGCACGGCACGGAAGTCCCGGCGGCGGTTTCCGGCATGGCGTATGCCTTCGGGTTTGCGATCGCCACCACGTTGCTCCACGCGGTGGGCATCGGCTTCGGCGTTCTTGCACAAAAAGAAATGAAGGCGGCGGTTGTCCGGTATGCGGGACTGGTGATTGCCCTGTGCGGAGTGTATCTGGCGGTATAAAGTAACAGACTCACGGGGGCGGCATACCGCCCCCTTTTTTTATTTCTGGATTACCGGAAGCTCCACCGTGAAGGTGGTTCCTTTTCCGGGATGGCTTTCCACCGACACCTTTCCGTTATGCAATTCAACCACCTTCTGGATCATTGTCAGCCCCAGTCCGTTGCCGCCGAACTTGCGGGTGATCGAACCGTCCAACTGGAAGAACGGCGAGAAGATCCGCTTGGTGGCCTCGACGTCCATCCCGATGCCGTAATCGCGCACGCTTATGGCCACACCGCCGTTTTGGGGGCGGCAGTCAACCGCCACCTCGGAGCCGGGTTCGGAGAACTTCAGGCCGTTCAGAATGAGTTCAAACACCACGGCAACCAGCTTTTCCGAATCGCCGATGATGATCGGCAGGTCGTCCGCGACGGCGAACCGGATCGGATGCTCTTCCGCGATCTTCAGTTTTTTGATGTTTTGCACCGCCAGTTCGGCGATGTCCTTCATCGCCACCGCGTCGCGGCTCAGGCGCGCCATGCCGGAGTTTATCTCCGATATCAGCAGGAGGGTATTGATCATCCGCAGGAGCGCCCTGCCCTGCTCGTAGATGATCCGCAGTTTTTCTTTCCCCGGCATCTGTTCGCCGCCGGTATCCATGAGTATTTTGCTGAAACCGATGATGCTGGTGAGCGGCGTTTTCAATTCGTGTGATACGTTCGCCAGGAATTCATCCTTCAGGACGTTGGCGGCCATCGCGTTGTCCTTTTCCTGCTTGAGTTCCGAAAGCGTTTCCGTAAGCGCCTGATTCATGTACCGGGCATCCAGTTCCTGCTGGGCCTGGTACTTCTCGCTGAACAGCCGGATGGAGTAGCTCACGCAGTCGTCCACGATGGCCAGGCAGTCGTTCAGCCGCTCCCGCGGCACCCCGGCGATGATCATCGGCCTGGTGACGGTGCGGAAAATCTCGATAGCCGTTTGCACCTCGGTCACGCTGAACTTGGCCTTCAGCCGCCGCTCCACGATCTGGGTCACTTGCCGGTGCAACGGCGCGCGGTCGTTGCGGAACATGAACGCCATGCTTGCGTCGAATGAAGCCCGGATGTTCTCGCGCAGTTCGAAATCGGGCCGCCGCCGGTACGCCTCGGACGATTCTCGCAATAGCCGCGTCCATTCGCGCACCACCGTCTCGCGGTTTTTTTTCAATACCGCTTCAAGCCGTTTATCCGACAACTGGTTCTCCCGCTCTCATGCCTGGCGTTGGTATAATCCCGCCTTCCCCTTTATTATATCAATCGCCTCGTCCACCGTATCCGCAAAATACAGGTAGTTCATATCGCCGGGGGAAATAAGCCCCCTTGTCCGCAGTTCGGAGGCGACCCAATCCATCAGCCCCTTCCAAAAACCGCGGTTGATCAAGATGATCGGGAAGGCGTCTATCTTTTTCGTTTGCACCAGCGTCACCGTCTCAAACAGTTCGTCCAGCGTGCCAAAGCCGCCGGGCATGAATATGTACGCGGTGGAATATTTCAGCAGAAGAACCTTCCGCACGAAAAAATGGTTCATGGTTATCGCCGGCTCGGCATACGGGTTGCCTTCCTGCTCTTCAGGAATGGCGATATTGATACCTACCGAACGCCCCTTGGCTTCGTGGGCGCCGCGGTTCACCGCTTCCATCAGCCCCGGCCCGCCGCCGGTCAACACCGCGTATTTTCCTTCGGCAAGCTTTTTCCCCAACTCCATCCCCAGCGAGTATTCGGGAGCGCCTTCCGATATCCGGCTGGAGCCAAATACCGTCACGAACGGCCCCTTGTCCACCATCATGCTAAACCCGATGGCGAACTCCTGGTATATCTCGTTGAGCCGCGCTTCATCGGCCTGTGAAAGCTTGGAGGGAAAACCGCCATAGAGGCTCGAAAGGATGTCCGCTTTGCTTTTTCCGTCCGCCATAGAGAGGCAATTCTAGCATCAGGGCCTCCGCGTTTCCTCACTTTTCTGTTTTTCCCCTCCGGGGGCGGGGGAAATGGAGATCGCCTTCCCGGGTAGCTCCAGCACCCGCTTGAAAATGCCGAAAACGGTGCGGGCCAGCGATTGGCCGGGCACGGAAGTGGCCACCGGGTTGGCCATATCCCCTTTCACTTCGAAGTAGGAGACCACCAGGCTTTTTTGTTCGCCCGTGAGCAATGTGCCCGCTATCGGGATATTGGAGATGATCTTGTCCACCGTGGTGAACGGTTTCACGCCAACAAGCAGATCAACCTCCCCTTTGCGGAAATTGAAATCCCCCACGCCCGACATCCGTACCACGCTCCCCTCCAGAACGATGTTTTCCGTATGCCCGACGCCGTCCTTTATATCCATGCTCCCCGTAACCGAATCATAAGGAAGGCCGGAACCTTTTTGCCTGCCGGTCCTGCTTTGGAATATCGGCGCGACATTCACCAGCGAAAACACATTCGACAGCCCGGCGAACTGTCCGATCAGGCCATCCTCCCCCTTGAACGCCATTTCACCGGCGACCGTGTGCCGCAAATCGCTCCACAATAGCCCCTTCCCCCTGAACCGTCCGTCCGCATCCAGAACTCCCGTCACTTTGTCCATCGCGGGCCACAATTCCGAAAAAAGGGTTTCAAGCTCCACGTTCTTCACCCGCATGACAACGTCGAACTCCGGCTCGCCGCCGGCGATGGACAGCCCCCCCGACGCACTGCACTTTCCCCCGTGGGAGGCGAAGGATATTTCATCGAAATCGAAAAAATCCCTGTAATAGTCGAACGTGACATGGAGATTGGTATAACTGAGGACCGAGAGCATGCCCCCTTTCGAACGTATGTTCAGGTGAAGACGGACCAACACCTCGGATGGTTCCTCCGGAGCCTCCGCGGTGGATTCCCCGGCAGACACCACATCGAGCAGGTTGAGCTTCTCGGCCTCCACCGAAAGATTGAAGAACGGCTCCGGCTGAATTATGACCGTGCCGGAAACGGTGGCGCGGGAATCCCCCGTTTTTGCGGGGATCTTCCTGAATTTCACCGCATTCCCCTCCAGCACGATGTCGCCGTTCATCCCGGTCACCGGCTTGGCCAAAACAGACTGGAAGCCCCCATCCCTGCCGGCCACCTTGCCGCTCATCGCCAATTTTCCGCCCCGCACTTCCACTGTGGCCGCCCCGCGAACAACGCCCCGGAGCCGCAAATCGGCGAAAACGGGAAGTACCGTATTGAATGAATCGAGCGATTCCAGCCGGAACGAATCAAGCCGCACCGCCAGCCGCGCCTCGCTTTTCCCCATCCCTTTTGCCGCCCGCACATACCCCTCCACCGTGCCGTTCGCGGAATCGAACCGCGCAAGGTAGCCCTTCAAGCCTCCAAGGTCCAGCTTGCCGAAGTTCACGATGATATCAAACGCCTTTGACGAGCGAAGGTCCGGCACCTCCCCGGAATACCCGATGGTCTGCGCGCCCAGCGTCACTTTCCCGGCATCGATACGGAGCCGGTTTTTTTCCACCAGCCTTCCGCTCACGCTTTCCGTCAGCGGTTTTCCCGCGGGCTTTTTTACCATGTCCCACAGGTTGATCTCCGCCTGCGTAAAATCGGCCTCCTGCCCGAATGCAAGGTCGTCGAGATTCCCGGTCATGCGCAATGATGTCCGCACCGGCCCTTTAATGCCGCCCAATATCCGCGCGTCGAAAAAGCGGGTGTTCGCCAACGCCGCCACCTCGCCTCCGGTGGCTACCGTCAAATCCAGACGGTAGTCCGGCGAACGGTAATTGGCGATCGTCCCAAACGCCGAGAAGAGGCTCTTCCCCAAAACCCATTTGGCGTTCTTTATTTCAATGCCGGACTTGGTGAGATGCAAAGAGCCGTTCAGCTTTTCAATGGCGGCATTGTACAGGCCATGCCGGAAACCGACATTTTTGAACGTCAAAGCGCCGTCCAGGGCCGTGACCTCCGGTTTCGCCAAGTCCATCTCCACGCTGATGGTGGCGCCCACCGACCCCACCGGGTCTTTCACGGGAAGAATAAGTTCGTTGAGCTTCGGTGAACCAATATGCGCGGCCAGTTCGTCGCGGAAATCCTTCATATCCATATCCGCCCCGATGACCGCCAATAGTTGCGGCGCGGTATGTATCTGGTCTATGGAGCCGGAAACAATGCTGATCTTGCTCTGGCCGTACGTCGCGCTCACGCCGCTGAAGAGGATCCGGTTGCGCGCCAGGGCAAACGCCCCCGTGAGTCCCCTCAAGGGTTGCCGCAGTCCTTCCAGGCGCAGGTTGGCCCCCGCCAATTCCAGCCTGCCGGAAAGACGCGCCGTATTCCCGTTTTTATTCAGGTCCTTCAGCGCGCTGTACGCCCCGGTGAAAGCCACATCCGTCAGCCGGAAACTCCCTTCATCCACGGTCCTTTCCATGAACTTCACCACCGGTTCTCCGGCGTAGGCGGGGGGGACGAGCGTTGACAGTTTTTTGATGTTCACCAGCGAGGTGTTCATGTTGAAACTTATTTCAGGATCCGTCGAACGGTAATTGTTAACCGCCGCATTCCCGGTGAGCGTAACCTCCGGCAGAACGGCTTCCAGTTTGTCGAACGAAACCGAATCGGGCAGGAGATGGCCGGAGAACGAGAAGCGGCGGGAACCTGTATCCCCGGCGGCGGAAAGGAGATGCCCGGCGCCCGAACCCCCGCTTTTGGCCGAGGCCGCCCCGGTGAAGTCCAGCCGCGCCGACGGGAGTCCCGAAAAACTGAAGTCGAGTCCAAACACTTTGCCCCGGTATTTTTCCGGCAGGTACTCAGCGAAGTACGGCTCGAAAGGACGCGCGTCGAGCGATTCCACCACCACCCTTCCCTCAGTCCATTTGTTGCGCCAGTCCCATTCCGGCTCGCTCATGCGCGATTCCGCCGCCACCGAGAAGCTTGCGGGCCGCCCTTCCGCGCTCAGTTCCCCCTCGGCCTTGAGCGCCAGCGGTAAAAGCCATCCGCAATTCCTAAAGCGCATATCCAGGCCGGTAAGGTGGAAAACCCCTTTCCCGCCAGCGCTATTCTTTTCATCCATCACCGCCAGATGTCCTCCGGCGATCTCCGCCGTGCCCGGCGCGCCCCCCGATGGCGCCGCCTTGATCCGTTCCGCCAGTTCATCAATGTTCCACTTGCCGTCGGGGAACCGCCGCAAAAAGATCATCGGGTCAATCACCGTGAGGGACGACAATCGCGGTTTCTTTTTCAAAAGCGAGAACGGGGCCACCGATGCGGTAATGGACGAGGCATTGGCATAAATGCCGCCGCCCGCCAACCGGGGAGACGGAATAACCACCGCCAGGCTGAACGGGGCGAACCGCAATTTGCCGAACGCCATATCAAGCCCGAATTCTTTTTTGACGGTAGCGGCGATCTCTCCACGCAACACATCGGGGTCGTAAAAGCGGTGCACCGCGAGGACAACCGCCATATAGCAGGCCCCCAATGCCATGACCGCCCAAAAGGCGATGCGGAGCCATTTCAACGCGCGCTTCATACCGCAATTGTAAACCGTTCCGCCGCGGATGGGGAGGCGCGGATTTTTTGTCCATTTTATAATTCCGGGTATAATCCCGTGTGCAATAGAGGGAAAGAAGAGGAATAGTGAAATTTCTGTCCACGACGATCAACCTGCTGTGCGCCGCTTTGATACTCGCCGTATCTTCGGACGGCGCAAGGGCCGGAGAGGCCAAAGCCACCGCATTGGTAGCCACCCCCATGCAGGTGAAGGCGGCCTACCTGTACAATTTTTCACTATTCGTCGAATGGCCCTCAGGATCTTTCGAATCGGACACATCGGACATCCGCCTGTGTGTGCTAGGCGACGATCCCTTTGGCAACCTCCTGGAACAAACATTGCGCGACCGGCAGGCAAAAGGAAGAAAATTCAACATACGGCGCTCAAAATCGCCGCAAGAACTGCTAGGGTGTCACATACTTTACGTCAGCCCGTCCGGCGGCAACCATGAGCAACTAAGAAAAATCACCGGCGCGAACACCCTTATCGTGGGGGACGCGCCCGGCTTGGCCGAAAAAGGCGCCATCCTGAACTTTTTCACCGAAGACCAACGGATACGGTTCGAGGTGAACATCGCCTCCGCCCGCAAATCCGGATTTATCATCAGCGCGCGAATGCTGCAAGTGGCGCGCATGGTGGGAGAAGACGCGGGAGGCGGACAATGATACTCGACTCCCAACGGTTGCGCGACCTTTCCGTAAAATGGAAGTTCACCCTCGTGTCGTTCGGCATTACGGTGGTGGTACTGCTGATCGTCGCCGTCGCTTTCGTGGCGGTCAATACCGTCCATCTGCAAAGCGCCCTTGTGGAAAGCCTGAAACAGGACGCCGAGGTAACGGGCAAAAACTGCGCCGCCGCGCTGATGTTCAACGACACGGCCACGGCGCGGGAAATACTTGCCTCGCTCGGCATGAAGAAGGGGATACTCCGGGCCGCAGTGTTCACCCCGGAAGGGGCGCTATTCGCCTCTTTTGAAAAAGAAGTCGGCAACACCCAGGAGTGGCCGTCGCCAAAATCCGGCGCGGACCAGGAATGGCGCTCAAGGGGCGACAGCCTGACCGTCCTGGAATTGATCAAAGTGGACGGACAGACGGTGGGAAGCATCTTCATCGAAATGGGGATGGCCCCCTTCCACGACAATGTGCGCTGGGTTGTCATTTCGGTGGCCGCGCTCCTCCTGCTCTCGTTACCGGTGGCGTGGCTGATAGCCCTCCGCTTGCAGGGGCTTTTCACGAAACCGATATTCGATCTTGCCTCGGCGGCCCGCTCGGTATCATCCTCCAAAGACTATTCCGTGCGAGTGAAAAGCGACCGGAAGGACGAACTGGGCGAACTGATCACGGTCTTCAACGACATGCTCGCCCACATCCAGGAAAACGAGGCCCAGCTCGCCCGCCACGCGGAAGAACTGGAACGCGAGGTGGCCCGGCGCACCGATGAACTGTCCCAAACCAATGAACTGCTTACCGAAGAACTGGAAGAGCGGAAAGTGATCGAAGGCAACCTTATCCGGGCGCGGGAAGAGGCGGAGGAGGCAACCCGGCTGAAGGACAAATTCGTTTCGCTGGTCTCGCACGACCTCCGCGCTCCTCTGGCCTCCTCCATCAGTAGCATTCGATATTTACAACAGGTTTCGAAGAACGAGGAAGGCTCAACCGCCGCCATCCTCACCGGGAACGTGCTCAGGTCAATGGAAGGACTGATCAACATGATAGATAAGCTCTTGAGCCTGAGCCGGTTGAAAACGGGAAGCCTGAAAGTGCAACCCCGGTTCGCCAGCACCCGCATTGTGGGAAACCAGGCGGTGGAGAAACTCGCGCACCTTGCCGGAGAAAAGGGGGTAACGCTGGTGAACGACGTGCCGCCCGACCACCGGATATTCGTGGATCCGGCGCTCTTCACCGAAGTGCTTTTGAACCTCATCTCGAACGCGGTGAAGTTCTCCCATCAGGGGGGCGTTGTCCGTCTGTTTGTCCCCGAAGGAAATGGTTCCGCGGTTTCCGTGAGCGATACCGGCGTCGGCATCCGCCCGGAGGTCATCCCGTTGCTGTTCCGCCACGACGAAAAAACCTCCACCACCGGCACGGCGGGGGAACGGGGCACCGGCCTTGGCCTGCCGTTCAGCAACGATATCATGATGGCGCACGGGGGAAGGATCACCATTGAATCGCAAGAGGGGACGGGGAGCATTTTCCACCTTTCATTGCCAAACGTCACCCTTATCGCACTGGTGGTGGACGACCAGCCGGTGGTACGCAAAGAGGTCATCGGGCATCTCGCCAGCCTCAAGATAACGATACTCGAGGCGGACAACGGGCGCGAGGCGCTGGAAATGCTGGACGGCATGGTGCCGCACCTGATCATCACCGACATCAATATGCCGGAGATGGACGGATTCGCCCTACTCAAATGCCTGCGGGAAAGGCCTTCCACACGGGAAGTGCCGGTGATAGTCATGACCGCGTTGGGGGAAGACGCCGCGGTGCGCGAAAAGGCATTTTTGCATGGGGCCAACGATTTTGTGGTGAAGCCGCTGGCGCCGGAAGATTTCCTCCCCCGCGTAAAGCGGTTTTTGTAACGATCGGATCCGCCCTCTCCCCACCATGGCGAATGATTTTTACCGTAGAATTATGCTATTATGCACTTCGCCAGCGGGGTGAACTGGCACGGATAATTACACCGGACAGAAACACTTAAGGGGAACATTTTGAGGGTTTTAGTTAAAAAAGCCGGGGCATGCTTCATCCTGGCATTTACTCTTCTCTCGGCCAACGTTTGGGGCGAGGAAATGGTGTTGGCCTCCAACAACATTGCCGACCTGAGCCTTGAAGAACTGGGCCAGATCACCGTCGTCACCGCATCGCTCTTCAGCGAACAGACCGCCCAAGCCCCCGCCCCCATGCTGGTGATAACCCGCAAACAGATACTGGACCGCGGCTACCGCAATCTGGAAGACCTGATGCGCGACCTCCCCGGCTTCGCCATCCAAAACCACGACGGACTGCGGGACAACATCATCGCCGTGCGCGGCGTGACCGGCAACAACAAACTGCTCATCCTGATGGACGGCATCCGCATCAGCGCCGCCACCAGTTCCCCCGAAGTGCCGGTGCGCGACAACTTTCCGCTCTACAACGCGAAACAGGTGGAAATACTTTACGGCCCCGCGTCCGCTTTGTACGGCGCGGACGCATTCAACGGCGTCATCAACATCATCACGCGCGACGGCGCGGGAACCGATGGGCTTTCCGCCGCCGTCGAGACGGGCGAACACGGATACAACCGCGCCGAGGTTTTCGGCGGCAAACGGTTCTCCGACCGCGTGGCCCTTACCGTCGGCGGGCACTTCCACGATTCGAAGAACCCCGACCTTTCACAAAAATTTCCGGATGAATTCACCATGACCGACCTGACCGTCGGTTCCACCGTGGTGAAAACGGCGGCCCAGCGCGGGGGATACAAAACGCCCAACCGCGGGTATTCCACCTACGCCCGGCTGGAACTGGGTGAAAGCATGAACTTCGGCTGGCGGCAAAGCTATTGGGAGGTCGCCAGCTCGTCCGACGGCAAGCCCGCGAAATTCGATTTCGACGGCAGTCCGTTCATCGGTCATCAAATGACCACCTTGTACGGCACATGGCACGGGCATGTAACCGAGGGAGTGGAAGGCAACGCTGAAGCCAGCTATTCGCTGTACGAAATAGTCCCCACTTCGAAATTCATAAACTCCTCCAGTAATTTCACCGACGCGTACAAATACGAGAAAGGGGAACGCCTGCATATTGAACCCCGCGTCACCTGGAGCGGCGGAAAAAGCGTGGTAACGGCCGGAATTTTGGCGGAGTGGTTCTCCTCCATTCCGCTCACCCCAAACCTGACCTACCCCTACAACACCGGCGCCTCGGCCAGCGCGCAACAGAACCAGTATTACCCCGGCACCAGCAACACCCTGCCGATAAAGTTCTGGCAACTGTATTATCAAAACCAAGGGGCCTACCTCCAGTGGCGCTATAGCGTTACCGACGCCCTGAACGCCACGCTGGGCGTGCGCGCGGAAAACAATTCAGACTACGGTTCCACGGTCAATCCCCGTCTGGGCATTGTGTATCAGGCCACCCCCTCCACCAGCGTGAAAGCGATGGTCGGGCAGGCATTCCTGGCGCCGGCCCCCATGACCGTCTACCGCCATTTCGGCTCGTTCTCGGGCACCACCAATAGCGCGGGACTCTACACCAGTTCCTTTTTCCGCATCCCCAACCTGAATTTGAAACCGGAAAAGGTCACCAACTTCGACCTGGGATTTGAAAGCGCCCCCACACCCGCATTCAACCTGCAAATGAACACGTTTTATTCACAGGTAAGCGACCTCACCCTCGTGCAACCCACGCCCACCGTCCAGACCGGTTACATCCCCGGCGGCGCCATCAGCTACACGGAGTTCCACGACAACATCGGCGATATGAGCGCGTACGGGCTCGACCTCTCGGCCAATTACCGCCCGCGCCCGTTCGGCGATGCGCTCGACCTGTGGGTAAACTTCTTCTACGTTAACGGACAACTGAAAAACAAGTCCAATGGACTGGTCGCGCCTTTGCCACACACCTCGAACTACAGCACGAACCTCGGGGCCACCTACACATACGACAACCGCCTCATCGTCACGCCCTCCCTGCGCTGGATTGGCCCCACCAACACCTATGTGGAATCCCCCACTTCCGCCGACATGGGCAAGACCGCGCCGTCATATGTGGACGTTTCGCTGTATGGGGAATACAAGATCATCAAGGACCGGCTATCGGTCTTCACCCGCATAACCAACGTTTTCGACGAGAAGATATACCACGTCTCCATCGGCTTCGCCAACGAGTACACGCTATCGCCGCAGGATCCGCGCTGGGTGATGGTAGGCCTGCGCTACCAGTTCTGACCCCGCTTTTTCAGCGGGCGGGATTCCCGCGCAACTTGATAAGCAACGCGGAAAAGTCTTCCGGCAGGGGGGCTTCGAACGTCATGGTTTTGCCGGACGACGGATGCACAAGCGACAGCCGCGCCGCATGGAGCGCGGGACGCGCGATGAGGAGCGTCTTCCCTTTCCCGTAAACCGCATCCCCCATGATGGGATGACCGATGGCGGAAAAGTGCACCCGAATCTGGTGGGTGCGCCCGGTCTTCAGTTTCACCCGCACCAGCGCGCAATCGGCGAACCGCTCCACCGTTTCGTACAGCGTCACCGCCTCGCGCCCCTCGGATTTTTTCGGGTTCACCGTCATCTTTTTCCGGTACAGGTGGTGGCGGCCTATCGGCTTGTCTATCGTGCCGGAAGGGGGCGCGAGGTGGCCGCGCACAACCGCCAGGTATTCCCTGCCCATTTGGCGCGATCTGAGCTGATCGCTCAAGCTCGCGTGGGCCGCGTCGTTCTTCGCCACGGCTATCAGACCCGTGGTGTCTTTGTCCAAACGGTGAACTATGCCGGGCCGCATCTCCCCGCCGATGCCGGAGAGGTCTTTTATGCCGTGCAGGAGGGCGTTCACCAGCGTCCCCCCGAAATGCCCCTTGGCGGGATGCACCACCATTCCGGCGGCCTTGTTCACGATGACGATATCCCCGTCCTCATACACGATGTCCAGCGGTATCGCCTCGGCCTCCGCTTCGGTCGGCTCCGGCGGCGGGATCTCCACCCGGTACTCGTCGCCCCTGCGCGTTTTGTGGTTCGCGGCCAACGGTTTGCCGCCAAGCGTGATGCGCCCGGCATCCATCAGCTTTTGCACCGCCGAACGCGAGAGGCCCTCTACCTTTTCCGCCAGAAAACGGTCGGCCCGGACCTCCTCTTCCCCCGGAGCGACCGTAACGATGCGAACGCCCGTCATTTCGCTTTCCGCCATGACTTGAGGAAGTAAACACCCGCCGCGATGAACGTGAGAATGGCGATGAACTGCGAGGTGCTCAGCGCCCCTTCGATAAGCCAGCCGCGCGGGTCGCCGCGGTATATTTCGATGAAAAACCGCCCCACGGAATACAGCATCAGCCACATGACCAGAAGCTGTCCCTGAAACTTTTTGTACGGCCTCACGGCGATAAGGATGAGGAAAATCGAAAACTCGTTCAGCGAATCGAACACCTGCGTGGGGATCAGCGGCACGCCCAGCGGCGCCAGCGAATCGGGATTTGTGAACACCACGCCGAACCACGCGTCGGTGGGCCGTCCGTAGCAACAGCCCGCCGCCAAACAGCCAAGCCGCCCGATGGCGTGCGCCAGCGCGAGGTATGGCGCGAAGATGTCCGCCATCTTCCAGAAATCGAGATTGTGCTTTCTCACGAACCACCAGCCGGTGGGCACGGCGGCCATCACGCCGCCAAAGAACACCAGCCCCCCTTCCCATATCTTGAAGATGCGCAGAGGCTCCGCCAGGTAGGTCTTGTATTCCACGACGACATATAAAAGACGCGAACCGATTATCGCGGCGAGCACGAGATAAAAGCCGAGGTCGGCCACTATATCCTTGTCCACCCCCTCGTGCCCCGCGCGGCGCGCCGCGAGGAACACGCCGGTGAACAGCCCCACCGCCGCCAAAAGGCCGTAGGTGTGGAGCGTAAGCGGGCCGACCTTGAACAGTACGGGTAACATCAGCCTATCAACACTTTCAGCGCGCCGGGCTTGCCCGCCGCTTCAAAGGCTTTCAGCCCTTCTTCCAGCGGATAGGCGCGGTCTATCATCTGCTTTAATTTTATTTTGCCGGTCTCCATCAGCGCCAATCCATGCACGAACGGGCCGCACCGCGAGCCGACAATGGAAATTTCATTTATCACCACGGCGTTGAGATCCAGCTTCACCGGGTTCGCAACGGTGCTTTTCAGCACCAGGCTTCCGCGGGGCCGGGTGAGCGCCAAAGCCTTCACTATCCCTTCGGGCCTGCCGGTCGCGTCCACCACCACATCATACTGCTTGCCCGGCTTCAGTTCGCTTTCCAGAACGGCGCACACATTGGTGCCCTCCAGCACCTTCAGCTTGCGCGGGTGCCTGCCGCACAGCGTCACGTTCCCTTTCAGTATCTCCACCGCCTGCGCGGTCAAAATGCCCAGCTTGCCGTCTCCCAGCACCAGCACGTTCATGCCGCGCACCGGCACCTGCTCCATCATGCGGTAAGCGGCGGAAAGCGGCTCCACGAACACCGCTTCGTCGTCGCTCAAGGAGTCCGGCACATGGTGGAGGTTCTTTTCCGGGAGCGTGAGGTATTCAGCGAACGCGCCATCGCGCCCCTTGATGCCCAGCACGGTGCGGGTGGGACAATGGTTCGGCTCGTGCCGGGCGCAAAACTCGCACGCGCCGCATCCGCAGTTTATTTCCCCCACCACCCGCGCCCCGACGAGCGCCGGGTTTTCCGTTTTCTCCACGATGCCAACGAACTCGTGGCCCGGAATGCCGGTGAAGTCCATGTACCCCGCCGCGATCTCAAGATCGGTCCGGCAAATGCCCGCCTTCAGCACCCGGATGAGCGCTTCCCCCGGCGCGGCCACCGGCATGGGCAGGTCGGCCCGGAACTCCAGTTTGCCGTTGCCGTAGTAAAGACCTTTCATTCCCATTTCCTAAATCCCGTAGGGGGTAAATCGTCCTTGTTGCACATCTTCGCTCGCGGCCCTGTACGTTTCCGGGGTGCCGATGTCGGCCCAGTAGCCATCGTATCTGTATGTGTACAGTTCAGCGCCGGCGGATACCAACGGCGCGTACACTTCGGTGGAGATGTTAACAGGACGCCCGCCGGGAATACATTGAAAAAAGTCATGCCTGAACAGATGAATACCGGTGAACATCAGCGGCGCGTGTTGGGATGAATGCCCCGGCGCGCGCGCGGTTAAAAAGCGGATCAGTTTGCCGTCCCCCGCCGCTTCCAGCACGCCGATCTTCTCCGGCGCGGGATTTTGGCGGACAACGAGAGTAGCCAGCGCGTTCTTCTCGCGATGGAATTCAATGACCGCATGAAGGTCGAGATTCACCAGCACGTCGCTGTTAATGACCACGAAATCGGAACCGTTCAGGTACGGCTCGGCCCCCTTGATGCCGCCGCCGGTCCCCATGATGACCTTTTCCTCGATGAAATGGATTTTCAGGGAGGGCGGCAAGTGGTTGGAAAGTTCTTCCTTAATCATGTGTCCCAAGTGGTGCAGGTTTATGGCGATCTCCGTGATGCCATGCCGCGCGAGGTAGCCAATGGCGTTGCGTATCATATTGGTTTGACCGATGGGGAACAGCGGCTTGGGGCGCGTGTCCGTTTCAGGCCGCAGACGTTCGCCGTACCCCGCGGCGAGGATCATCCCTTTCATGCCGTGTGGCGGTCTTTTGCCGTATGCCGTAAATCGTGTAACATAAACGCAATTATAGTACATGAAGATTGGGGGTGCCGAAATGTCCTCTTCAGCGACCGTGGAACTGCTGGGAATAACGCCGAACGCCGAACGATTAATAGAAGAGGCGGGGCGCACCTGCTACCTGTCGTTCGACAAGATGGGGGACGACTCGCACAAGCGGTTCATCCGCATGATCATCAAGAACGGACACCACTCCGTGCTGGAGCACGCCAGCGCCACCTTCCGCATCAAGGGGGGATCGCGCAGTTTCACCCACCAGATCGTGCGGCACCGCATGGCCTCGTTCTCCCAGCAATCGCAACGGTATGTGGACGAGCACGGGTTCCAGGTGGTCACTCCCGGCTCCATCGAGCAAAACCCGGAGGCCCTGAAGGTATTTAACGAGGCCGTGGCGCACTGCCGGGAAGCGTACGCGAAACTGAAGGCGATGGACATCCGCAAGGAGGACGCGCGCTTCGTGCTCCCGAACGCGGCAACCAGCGAGATAGTGATAACGGCCAATTTCCGCGAATGGCGCCACATCATTGACATGCGCACCGAAAAGGGAGCGCAGTGGGAAATACGCGAGATCAGCGAACAGATATTGAAAGAGCTTGCGAAGCACGCACCCACCGTATTCGAAGATATGGCGCAGGCTTGACACCCGCGCACCCGCGGCGTATGGTCGTATCAGGAGCGGAAAAAGATGCAAACACACAATCATTCCAATAAAAAAGACTGCCGGAAAACGCTCGTCCACATGTCCGAATACGTGGACGGCGACATCGGCGCGAAAGATAAAAAGGGGCTGGAAGACCACTTCGCCAACTGCAAGGCATGCAAAGCGGTGTTCGCCACCCTGAAAAAGACCATCGGCCTTTTCCGCCGGGCATCCGTCGAAAAACTTTCGGCCGCCGAGGCCCGCGCGATCCGCTCCGAAGTGAAGGCAAAAACGGAGAAATGACCATGGGCGAAGAGTTCTGCGAGGCGCCGGACGCCCCGAACGACCCGGCGCTGGTGAAAAAGATCGTCACGCAATACAAAACGGTGGCGGTGGTCGGCATCTCGCGAAAGGAGGACCGCGACAGCTACCGCGTGGCGGCCTACCTGCAAAGCCACGGCTTCAAGATAGTCCCGGTGAACCCGCAACTGGACGAAGTGCTGGGCGAGAAATGCTACCCCACCCTTGCCGACATTCCATTCCCAGTGGACGTGGTGGATGTATTCCGCAAGCCCTCGGCGCTGTTGCCGCTGGCTGACGAGATAGCCGCCATCAAGCCAAAATCCGCCTGGTTCCAGATAGGGGTGGTGAACAACGAAGCCGCGCAAAAGCTCCGCGATTCGGGCATCGAAGTGGTGCAAAACATCTGCCTGAAAGTCGAACACGCCCGCTTCGCGGGATAGACTTCTTTCCGTGTAAAATTTCGTCCCCGCTCCCAAATAATCTGTTATAGGATACCCGCATGAAATCGAAAGAAATCTTTGACGTATATGCGAAGTATGTGGCCCCCAACTACGGGCGGCAACCGCTGGCGCTGGTGAGCGGAAAAGGCTCAACCGCGGTGGATGCCGATGGAAAGAAATACCTCGACCTCGTGGCGGGCATCGCCGTGAACGCCGTGGGCCACGCGCCCGAAGCGGTTATCTCGGCGCTGAAACAGGCGAAGGTGCTGGTGCATACCTCCAACCTTTTTTACACCGTCCCGCAGGGGCTTTTGGCGAAGGAACTGGTACGGCTCTCTTTCCCATCGAAGGCCTTGTTCATCAATTCCGGCGCGGAGGCCGTCGAATCCGCCATCAAGCTGGCGCGCAAATACCAATACGACAAACAGACCGGACGCTTCGAGATCATCGCCATGGAAGGCTCGTTCCACGGCAGGACGTACGGAGCGCTTTCCTGCACGGGGCAAAAGAAATATCACAAGGGGTTCGAGCCGCTATTGCCGGGAGTCCTGCACGTCCCCTTCGCCGATCTCGACGCGCTCCAATCGGCGGTGGGCGAAAAAACCGCCGCCATCATCATCGAGCCGGTGCAGGGGGAAAGCGGCGTGCATCCCGCGCCCGCCGAATACCTGAAACAGGTGCGGAAACTGTGCGACGAAAAAGGGATACTGCTGATATTCGACGAAGTGCAGTGCGGCATGGCGCGCACCGGTAAATGGTTCGGCTTCCACCACTCCGGCGTGACCCCGGACATCATGACGCTGGCCAAAGGGCTGGGGGGCGGCTTCCCGATAGGGGCGATGCTGGCCAAGCCGGAGATCATGGATTCATTCGGCCCCGGCACCCACGCTAGCACATTTGGCGGGAACCCGCTGGCCTGCTCCGCCGCGCTGGCCGTGATAGAGACGATCAAGAAGAAAAAAATACTCCAAAACGTGCGGGCCGTGGGAGCCTTCGCCAAAAAGCGGCTGGAAAAACTGAAGAAGGAAATTCCCGCCATCAAGGACGTGCGGGTCGTGGGCCTGATGGTGGGCATAGAACTGGACCGGCCGGGGGCCGACATCGTGGCCGCCGCGCGGGAAAAGGGGCTCATCATCAACTGCACCAACGAACGGGTGATCCGGTTCGTGCCGGCGCTCAACATCACGCAAAAAGAAATGGACAAGGGAATAACGATATTGCGGGACGTGCTATGCCAAAAGATTTCCTGAAACTATCCGACCACACGCCGGAAGATATTCGGTGGTTGGTGGAGGAAACCCTGCGCACCAAACGCGCGGGACGGAGCGAAAAACCGCTGGCGGGAAAATCGCTCGGCATGATTTTCACCAAAAGCTCCACGCGCACCCGCATCGGGTTCGAGGTGGGCATGTACCAGCTAGGGGGCTACGCCACCACCCTGCGCCCGGACGAGATACAGCTTACGCGTGGTGAATCGCTCCGCGATACCGCGCAGGTGCTCTCCCGGTTTTTGGACGGGCTGGTGGTGCGCACCTACAGCCAGGAAGAACTGGAAGAACTGGCGGCACACGCCACCATTCCGATCATCAACGCGCTAACCGACAAATACCACCCCTGCCAGGCGATAGCCGACTACGCCACCATGCTGGAAGTGAAAGGCACGCTCAAGGGGCTGAAGGTCGCCTACATCGGCGATGGCAACAACGTGGCGAACTCGCTATTGATGGGCGGCGCAATGTTGGGGGTGGACGTGGCTCTGGCGACGCCGAAAAATTACGCCCCTCCGCAAGACGTGCTGAAAACGGCGGCGGGCTTCGCCGCCCAATCGGGCGCGCGGATAGACCTGACGGAAAACCCGCTCAACGCGGCGCGCCACGCCAATTTCGTGTACACCGACGTGTGGGTGAGCATGGGGCAGGAAGGCGAGGAGAACATCCGCCGGAAGGAATTCAAGGGTTTCATCATTGACGACGCGCTGATGAAAGAGGCGAAGCCGGACTGCAAGGCGATGCACTGCCTGCCCGCGCACCGCGGCGAGGAGATAAGCGCGTCCGTGATGGACGGCCCCGCCTCCATCGTGTTCGATCAGGCGGAAAACAAGATGCACGCGCAAAAAGCGATATTAAAAAAATTCCTGGGGGGCAAATAGCAGATGGCGCAAAAAGTGGTATTGGCATATTCCGGCGGGCTGGATACGTCCGTCATACTGAAATGGCTCCAAACGGAACGTGGTTACGACGTGATAGCGTACGCGGCGGACATCGGGCAGAAGGAAGAGTTGGGTGGCCTGCCGCAAAAAGCAAAAAACACCGGCGCGATCAAGTGCGTGGTGTGCGACCTGCGCGAGGAGTTCGCGCGCGACTTCATATTCCCCATGCTCCGCGCGGGGGCCATTTACGAGGAACGCTACCTGCTCGGCACCTCCATCGCGCGGCCGCTCATCGCCAAGGAGCAGGTGCGCATCGCCCGCAAGGAACACGCGAAGGCCGTATCGCACGGCGCGACCGGCAAAGGGAACGACCAGGTGCGCTTCGAGCTGACCTTCGCCGCGCTGGCGCCGGACCTGCAAGTGGTGGCCCCGTGGCGCGAGTGGGACCTGGGTTCGCGCACGGAACTGCTGGCGTTCGCCAAAAAGCACGCTATCCCGGTGCCCGTCACCGCGAAAAAGCCGTACTCCAGCGACCGCAACCTCTTCCACATCTCCTACGAAGGGGGGGTGCTGGAAAGCCCGTGGAATGAATACAAGGAAGATATGTTCCTGTTGACCGTCTCGCCGGAAAAGGCGCCGAACAAGCCAACGGTCATCGAGATCGGGTTCAGCGCGGGCAACCCCGTCACCATCAACGGCAAGAAATACTCGCCGTACAACATCATAGACAAGCTCAACGAGATCGGCGGCAAAAACGGCATCGGCCGCGCCGACGTGGTGGAAAACCGTGTGACCGGCATGAAGAGCCGGGGCGTGTACGAAACGCCGGGCGGCACCATCCTGCACGAGGCGCGGGTGGCGCTGGAATCCATCACGCAGGACGCGGAGGTGGCCAACATCCGCCGGGAACTGATGCCGCGCTACGCGCGCATGATCTACGCCGGTTACTGGTACGCGCCGGAACGCCTGCTGTTGCAGTCGCTGTTCGACGATGCGGCGAAAACGGTGAACGGCGTGGTGAAGCTGAAGCTGTACAAGGGGAACGTCATCGTGATGGGACGCAAATCGGACAACTCGCTGTACGCGGAGAACGTATCCACGTTCGAGCGCGGATCGATGTATGACCACGCGGACGCCACCGGCTTCATCCGGCTGAACGCCCTGCGCCTTAAGATCCGCCGGTTACTTCAAAAGTAACCGGCAATGCCGCGTATAACGCGGGACGGGAAGGAATCCCGCCGCCCCGCGTTTTGTCCGTTCACGGGGACGGACTATAATCATTTCCTATGAAGTTCGAGCTGTTCATGGGCCTGCGCTACCTGAAGGCGAAGCGCAAGCAGACGTTCATTTCGCTCATCACCTGGATATCCGTGGGTGGCGTGGCGGTGGGCGTGATGGCGCTCATCGTGGTCATCTCCGTGATGACCGGCATGCAGAACGAACTGCGCGACAAGATACTGGGCACCTACTCCCACATCGTGGTGCTCAACTCGTTCGAGTCCAGCTTCGCCGAGACCGGCGAGGTGATGGATAAAATAAAGTCCAACAAGCACGTCATCGCCGCCTCGCCGTACATCTACGGCGAGGTGCTGGTTTCCTCGCACCGCAAATCGTCCGGCGCCATCCTGCGCGGCGTGGATCCCGCGCGCGAGGCGGGAGTCACCAACATCAACCAGTACATGCGCGAAAACGGCACTGTGGACGTATTGGCGAAAGACTACGCGGACGAAGAGTTCACGCGCCACGGCATCGTGCTGGGCGAGGCGCTGGCCGAATCGCTGGCGGTGGGCGTGGGCGACACGGTGAACCTCATCTCCCCCAAGGGGCGCATGGGCCCGGCCGGAATGATGCCGAAGATCGCCACCTTCCATGTGGCGGGGGTATTCCATTCCGGCATGTACCAGTACGATTCCGGCATGGTGGTCATCTCCATCCCCGCCGCGCAGGAGTTCTACGGGCTGGACGGCGGGGTGAACGGCATCGAAGTGAAGGTGGACGACATCTACAGCGCCGATACGATAGCGCGTGAACTGGAAAAGGACATCGGGATGCCCTACTACGCCCGCGACTGGATGGAGATGAACCAAAACTTCTTTTACGCGCTCAAGCTGGAAAAGACCGCCATCTTCGTGATACTCACGCTCATCGTGTTCGTGGCGGCGTTCAACATCGTCAGCACCATGATCATGGTGGTGATGGAAAAAACACGCGACATCGCCATTTTAAAATCCATGGGAGCAACGCGCCGGATGGTGATGCGCATCTTTTTCCTTGAAGGGGTGATGATCGGCGTGGCGGGCACGGCATTGGGCAACGTGCTTGGCTACCTCTTTTGCGTTGCGCTCAGGAAATACCACTTCATAAAGCTCCCCTCGGACGTGTACAGCAATACCACCCTGGCGGTGGCGATGGACCCGACGGACTTCATCTTCATTTCCGCCTGCGCGCTCGCCCTCACCATGCTCTCCGCGGTGTACCACGCGTGGAACGCCTCGCGGCAGGACCCCGCCGAAGCGC
>JACRGR010000018.1 GCA_016212275.1 Nitrospinota bacterium
GGAGTGTGTTGCCATATTGTATCCTCCCCCTATTTAAAAAAAGTTGTTAAAAAAGGTAACCTCTTTACTTAACTACACCATCCCGCCAGCGGGGATAAGCCCCGCGACCGGATCCAAGGAAAAGGCCGCCAGACCTTCTCCATTTCTGGCATTTCCCGTCTCCACAAGCGCCTGGTACTGCTTTACCAAATCGCTGAAATTGTACGAACCGAGTATTTCCATAATGCTCTGGTGGCACTTGCGCCACACGTCGTTCAAAAGGCGGGAACCGTTCCCCGCCACGGACTGAATGAAAGCCCCCTCCGCCATGGCAATGGGGCCTTCCACTTTCTCTATCACGTCCCGCACCGACAGGTTTTCGGGAGAAACGCTCAACACGATCCCGCCACGATGCCCTTTCATGGATGAAACAAGTCCCCCTTCACGGAGTGATTGGATGATCTTCTTGAGAAATGGTTTCGGGATGGATTGCGCCTGGGCAATATCCTCGGTGCGACAAACGCCATCGTGCGTCGCCAGATGCAACACGGCACGCAGGGCGTATTCCCCCCGTTTAGTCAAACGAAACATAACCTCGTTAGTCCCTTTCTCCCAGAAACAATTAGGGCAATTATATGAAATACCCCATTTTTGTCAAGTGGCTTGTTTCTGCCCATTGTTTGGGGACTATTTTTATCCCCCTTCATGGTCATTTGGGGGTATTTAGGGGGCATCAACAGCGGCTTCCACCACCATCACCAGTTCCTTCGTCTTTCCCTCTTCCTGAAAAAGGGTGAAAAACATCTTTCCGAAACTCTCGCCGTTTTCCGCGTTTCCCGCCACTACCAACGCCTGCCCTGGCTCAATCACAAGCAACAGGTGGGTATCGTGCAGGGAAATGCCGCTCCCGCCGTCGCGCCGCGTGAGCCGGGGGGTGAGGGTGAGCATTACGCTCCCGTTTCCGCTTACCGAGGCCTTAATGGAGAATTCCGCGCCAATATCCCGAAACCGCGCATCAGGGGGGATAACTCCGTGTTCTATGCCATACATGATGAACCAGCCCGCATCCGGGATGCGGTGCGCCACCTCTATCGTCCCCTCTTTGTCGCCATCCAGCAAAATGAACTGACGGTTGAATGTTTCCAGCGTTTTTACGGCCCCCAACGGAGTGGCCCCGATGCCGGACATCCCCGCAAGTTCAGGCGGCAGGCTTCCTTGCGACCAGTCCGGCGTGGAAAAAAACCATTTCATTCGGTTGCCGAAAGCGGCGACCTTTTCCCGCTCCACGAATCCCGCCGTCACCCGCACCCGGCGGGGAAGCACGTCGAGTTTTTTTATTTTTGCCTTTATGGCCTCGATGGCCGGCCCCCAGTCCCGTATCACCAGCGAATTGCTGTTCGGGTCGGCCACTATCCGGCCTCCCTCCGAAACGTCCTTCGCCAGCAGATCCGCCAGTTCCCGCGCGTCGCGGTAATACACGGTCACCACCTCCACCGCCATCTCGGCGAACGCCGCCCGCGGCGCCAGCAACAAGAGGGCGATGAACAACACCCGCATCGTTATCACGAAAGGAACAGGTAGCGGAGCGCGAAACACACGGCGAGGAAATGGATCGCCGGATGCGTTTTCGGCGCGCCGCCAATGCCGGTGTGCAAGAGGCTGTATGTGATGAAACCGATGGAAAGCCCCTCGGCTATTGAAAAGGCGAACGGCATCATTGCCATCGTCAGGAACGCCGGGATCCCCTCTTCCGGCTTGTGCCACTCGATGTTCGCTCCCAGCGGCGCCATGAACGACCCCACCAGTATCAGAGCGGGGGCGATGACCGGGTACAGCATCTGCCCCTTTGCCGCTTCGTAACCGCCCCCCACCATCTGCGCCAGCGGATGAATGAACAGCGCCAAAAGGAATAACAGGCCCACAACAACTGCGGAAAGCCCCGTGCGTCCCCCCGCCGCAACGCCGGTGGAACTTTCGATATAGCTGGTGACGGTGGAAGTGCCAAGGAAGGAACCGGCAATACCCGCGGAGGCGTCCGAGATAAGCCCTTGGTGCGCCTTCGGTATGTAGCCCCCTTTCAACAGACCCGCCTCGTGCGATACCGCCGTGATGGTGCCGATGCCATCGAACATATCCAGGAAAACGAAAGTAAATACGGCGATGATGATGAAGGGGGCGTTCAGCGCTCCCGCCACGTCCAGCTTGAGGAATGTGGGAGTGAGCGAGGGGGGAGACGAGATAACCCCATGCCAGCCGGCGTACCCCGCGATCAAGGCCCACACCGTGCTGAAAGCGATGCCGATGAGGATTGCGCCGCGCACCCGCAGTACGGTTAACGCACCCATCAGCGCCACGACCGCCATCACCATCAGCGCGGGACCGTGGCTGAGCGAACCGAGCTTAACCAAGGTGCCGGGACTTGCCACCACAACCCCGCCCCATTCAAGGCCGATGAGCGCGATCAATAACCCGATACCCGCGCCGATGGCGAATTTCATGGTGTCGGGCATCAACCGGAAAAAGTAGCCGCGTATCCCCGCCAGCGAAATGGCGAGGAAGATCACCCCGGAAAGAAATACCGCCCCCAACGCCTGTTCCCACGTCATGCCGTAGCCCCCCATCGCCGCGGAACCGCACAATGTGAAGGCAAAGAAAAAATTCTGCCCCATACCCGGAGCTTGCGCTATCGGCAGATTGGAATACAACCCCATGAGGATGGAGCCGAACGCCGCCGAAATGCAGGTGGCGGCCATCACCGCCCCGAAATCCATCCCCGCCGCGGCAAGCACCGCCGGTTGCACGAAGATCACATACGACATCGTGACGAAAGTGGTCAACCCGGCGATCAGTTCGGTGGAAAAGGAGGTCTGACGCTCCTCCATCTCGAAAAACCGGGCAACCGCCCCTGAAGACTTGAAAAATCCCTCACTCATTCCGCCAACGCTCCTTCAATAACTGGCTCAAACGTTCCTTCACGGAGTATCCCCCCTTAAATAATGATGGTCAAGGTGGCATTTGCGATAACGCATATAACTCTTGTACTGCGGTACAGAATTGGGTATCCTATTCGCTCGTATTTTAGGCAAAAAGCTGAAAGGTCCAAACATTAAGAAGTTTTTAAGGAGAGAACAACATGGGAAGAATTAACTACCTGTTCACCTCGGAATCGGTGACCGAGGGACATCCGGACAAGATCGCCGACCAAATCTCGGACGGCGTATTGGATGCTTACATCGGTCAGGACCCGATGTCCCGCGTGGCGTGCGAAACGCTGGTCACCACCGGACTTGTGATGCTGGCGGGCGAGATCACCAGCAAGGCCAAAGGGATAGACGTACATAAGATCGTGCGCGACACCGTGAAAGAGATCGGCTACGACGATTCCAGCATCGGCTTCGATTACCGCTCCTGCGCGATATTGAACGCCCTGCACGAGCAAAGCCCGGACATCTCGATGGGCGTCACGAAAAAGACCGAAGAAGAGACCGGCGCGGGCGATCAGGGGCTGATGTTCGGCTACGCGACGAACGAAACCCCCGAATACATGCCGATCCCCCTTCTGCTGGCCCACAAGCTCACCGCCCAACTGGCGAAGGTGCGCAAGAACGGCACCCTGCCCTGGCTGAGGCCGGACGGCAAATCGCAGGTGACGGTGGAATACGTCAATAAAAAGGCGCACCGCATCGAGGCGGTGGTCATCTCCACCCAGCACGCGGATTCGGTGGACAACGCCACCATCTACAAAGAAGTGCTGGACAAGGTGATCAAGCCGATCCTGCCGCCCAATCTCTTCGACGAAAAGAAATGCAAGATATTCATCAACCCCACCGGGCGCTTCGTGGTGGGCGGCCCCCACGGCGACTCCGGCCTCACCGGGCGCAAGATCATCGTGGACAGCTACGGCGGTAGCGCATGCCACGGCGGCGGCGCGTTCTCCGGCAAGGATCCCACGAAGGTGGACCGCTCCGCCAGCTACATGGCGCGCTATGTGGCCAAGAACCTGGTGGCCGCGGGCATCGTGGATCAGTGCGAAGTACAGCTTGCCTACGCCATCGGCATCGCCGAACCGGTGTCGGTGCTGGTGGACGGCCAAGGCACCCGCAAAGTCTCGCACGAAAAGATCGTGGAAGTCGTGCGGAAGAACTTCGACCTGCGCCCGGGCGGTATCATCAAGATGCTGAACCTCCGCAAGCCGATCTTCCAGAAAACCGCGGCCTACGGCCACTTCGGGCGCGAACTGCCGGAGTTCCAGTGGGAAAAGACCGACATGGCGGACAAACTGAGAAAGGATGCGGGACTATGAGCGTGAAACCGAAATACGACGTAAAAGACATGGGGCTGGCCGACAAGGGTCGGTCCCGGATTGAGTGGGCCGATCAGGATATGCCGGTGCTTCGCGCGGTGCGCGAGCGCTGGAGCAAGGAAAAGCCGCTCAAGGGCATGAAGATGTCCGCCTGCCTCCATGTGACCGCCGAGACCGCCAACCTCGTCCGCGCGCTGAAAGCGGGCGGGGCCGACATCGCGCTGTGCGCCAGCAACCCGCTGAGCACCCAGGACGACGTGGCGGCGGCGCTCACCAAGCA
>JACRGR010000020.1 GCA_016212275.1 Nitrospinota bacterium
CTATGCCAGTGGGATGGTAATAATTACGGGTCCGTTCGGAAACGAAAAAAGAGGTGAAGGTGTTGTATTTGTTCTTGACCTCGGTCAGATAGCGGACAATCGCCTCCACGTCCTTTTCGCCGCGCAACGCCCAATCGCGCAAAAAAGTATCTTGCGCCATCATCGATGAAATGAATATGGGCCGCAGAAGGTCGCGCTGGATCTCGGAATAGATGTTGTCGGAGGTCAACGGCAGGGCCTGCTTGACGATAGAGTCGTGCATCGCGGACTTTGAAACGTAATAACTGGCAAGGCTGGTCACGAGAAACCCGGAGACCAGCGCCAGGCTCACCAAAAGGACCAGCCGTTGCTTTTCCGGGATTTTAAACATTGCTCACTTTTCTCACGGGGGTATTATACCGCTTTACCGGCGCGGAAAAAGTGCGGGGAGGATCATTCCCCGCCGCGGTCGGCGCGGCGCGCGATGGAGGCGCCGACTTTTTTCAGCTTTTCCTCGATCTTCTCGTAGCCGCGGTCGAGATGGTACACCCGGCGGACGTGCGTTTTTCCTTTCGCCGCCAGCCCCGCGACGATGAGCGACGCGCTGGCCCGCAGGTCGGTGGCCATCACCTGCGCGCCCGAAAGTTTCTCCACGCCGCCCACAAAAGCGTTCTTGCCTTTGTGCAGGATATTGGCTCCCATCCGCCGCAGTTCGGCGACGTGCATGTAGCGGTTTTCGAACACGGATTCGGTGATGACGCTCGTGCCGTCGGCCACGGTCAGCACCGCCATCGCCTGCGCCTGCATGTCGGTGGGAAAGCTCGGATACGGATCGGTCTCGATGTCCACCGGATGCGGCCGCTTGGGGCCGGAAACCTCCAGCCAGTCGTTCCCCTCGTTGATCGTGCATCCCATCTCAATCAATTTCAACGTCACCGCTTCCAGATGGAGCGGGGTGCATCCCGTCAGTTTCAGGTGCCCGCCGGTGATCGCCGCCGCGGCCATGAATGTGCCGGTTTCCACCCGGTCGGGGATCACGGCTATCTCCACCGCCTTTAGGGTCCGTCCGCCGTTGATGACGACCCGATCCGTCCCCGCCCCTTGGATGTCCGCTCCCATTTTGTTCAGCATATCGGCAAGGAACGTCACTTCGGGTTCCCGCGCGGCGTTTTCCAGAATGGTGGTCCCTTTCGCCCCGACGGCGGCCATCATCAGGTTTTCGGTGCCGGTCACGGTCACGAGGTCGAAATAGACCTTCTGTCCCGCCAGCCCGTCCGGCGCGCTGGCGTTCACATACCCTTCCTCCAGCGCGATGTGCGCGCCGAGGTTTTGGAACCCTTTCAGGTGCAGGTTTATCGGCCGCTCGCCGATGGCGCACCCGCCGGGCAGTGAAATGCGCGATTTCCCCAGCCGCGCCAACAGCGGCCCCAGCACCAGGCAGGAGGCGCGCATGGTGCGCACCAGGTCGTAGCTCGCCTCGCAGTGCTCCAGGCGTTCGGTGTCCACCGTTAGAATCCCGGAGGATTCTTTTTTCACCACCGCCCCCATCTCCGCGAGGAGCTTGCACATGGTTTCGATATCTTTGAGGTCCGGCACGTTGGAGAAGACGAATTTGCCGGGGCACAGCAGTGTGGCGGCCAGCGCGGGAAGCGCGGCGTTCTTCGCCCCGGCGATGCGGATCTCGCCCTCCAGCCGCCGTCCTCCCTCGATCACTATCTTGTCCATAGCTCCTTTATCACGCTGAAACGGCCGCCGAAACGATCCGGTCATGTCCCGCAAGGTCTTTTATGAATACTACTTCTTTCCAGACGGCGGGATAGAAAAGTTTTTCCACCGCCTCCTTCTGGTCGTACCCGATCTCGCAGAAGAACGCGCCGCCGGGGTTCAGGTGTTCCGCCGCCTCCGCCACCAACTGCCGTATCACTTTCAGGCCGCTCTCCTCGGCGAACAGCGCGATGGGCGGCTCGAATTTCCGCACCTCCACCTGAAGCCCCCCCCGCACCGCCACGTCAACATACGGCGGGTTCGACACGATGAGGTCGAATTTCTCCGGCACCGCCGAGAACAGGTCCGACTTTGCAAATGTTATGTTTGCCGCGTTCAGATGCTGGGCGTTTATTTTCGCCACCTCCAGGGCCTTTTCCGAAACATCCACCGCCGTCACGCGCCACTGCGGCCGTTCCAACGCCAGCGTAATGCCGATGCATCCGCTCCCCGTTCCCACATCGCACACGGCCTTCGGTTCCGGTCCGGGAAAGCGCTTGAGCGCCGCCTCCACCATCTCTTCGGTCTCCGGGCGCGGGATGAGCACCGAGGGATCGACATAGAACACATAATTGTGGAACTCTTTCTTGCCGGTGATGTAGAACACCGGCTCCCCCGCGGCGCGGCGCGCCAGCAGGCGGCGGTAAGCGTCCGGCGCTTCCGGCGGCAGGTAATCCGGCGGGTCCATCAGCATCGCCGCGCGGTCCCGCCCCAGCAGGTGGGCAAGCAGGAGTTGCGCGTCCAGTTCCGGCGTTGCCGCGCTTGAGGAGCGGAGCATCCGTTCCCCCTCCGCGAGCAGTGCGGTGAACTGGTTAATTATCGCTCTCACCGCCGTCCCCCCTCGCCGCGGCGGCCAGCATTTTGCCTTGCGCGCTCAGCCGCAGGTTATCGGCCAGTTCGTCCAGTTCGCCCGCCATGATCTCCTGCAGGTTGAACAGGCTGAGGTTGATGCGGTGATCGGTCAGCCTTCCCTGCGGGAAGTTGTAGGTGCGTATCTTTTCGCTCCGTTCGCCAGAGCCGATCTGCGATTTTCGGGCCTGCGATTCTTTTTCCTTTTCCTGGCTCCGGTAAAAATCCTGCAAGCGGGACAAAAGCACACGCATCGCCTTGGCCCGGTTCTTGATCTGCGATTTTTCGTCCTGCATCGAGACCACCATGCCAGTGGGCAGGTGGGTGATGCGCACGGCGGAATCGGTGGTATTCACGCTCTGGCCCCCGGGGCCGCTGGAGCGGAACACGTCCACCCGCAGGTCGTTCGGGTTGAGGTGCACTTCCTTTTCCTCCGCCTCCGCCAGTATCGCCACGGTGACGGTCGAGGTGTGGATGCGCCCCTGGGTTTCCGTCTTTGGCACGCGCTGAACACGGTGGACGCCGCTTTCGTATTTGAACAGGCCGTAGGCCCCTTTCCCCTCGATGGTGGCGATGACTTCCTTGATGCCGCCCGCCTGATTGGGACTCACGCTCATGGTCTCCACCTTCAGCCCTTTTTGGGCGGCGAAGCGGGAATACATGTTGAACAGTTCCGCGGCGAAAAGCCCCGCTTCGTCGCCCCCCGTTCCGGCGCGTATTTCCATGATGAGGTTCTTCACGTCCAGCGGGTCCTTGGGGACCAACAGTTCCTTGAGCTTTTCTTCCAGCGCGGCCAGCTTGGGGGCGAGAGACTTGTTCTCTTCTTCGGCCAACGCCGCCAGTTCCGCGTCGCCGCCGGTTATCATCTCCCGGTTTCCCTCGAACTGCTCTTTGAGTTTTTGGTGCTCCCGGAATGCGGCCACCGTTTCAGAAAGGTCGGAATGCTCCTTGCCGTACTTTCTGAATAGTTCCTGGTTTGCGGAAGTTTCGGGACGGCAAAGCAGGTCCGCCAGCTCGTCGTACCGGCGTTCGAGCGTCTTCAGCTTGTCAAACATGGGCGGCGCGCGCCGCGGAACGCGGACGCGGAAGGGGGGCGCGGAGTTTTATGGAAACGCCTGCGCCCATGACGGTTGGGACGGTACTCGGCCGTCCCGGTTACTTCGCGGCTTTCGCCTGGCGGCGGCGGAATTTTTCCACGCGCCCGGCGGTGTCTATCAGCTTCTGCGTGCCAGTGTAGAACGGGTGGCACGCGGAGCAGATGTCCACGCGGAGTTCTTTCGCCGTGGCGCGGGTCTCGATGACGTTGCCGCACCCGCAGACGATCTTCGCGTTGGTGTATTCGGGATGTATTCCTTTTTTCATTTCCTTCTCTCCTCAAGCGTTCATGGCGGCGAGGAACTTCGCGTTGTTCTTCGTCTGCCGCATTTTGTCCGAAAGCAACTCCATGGCCTCCAGCGGGTCCATCGGTTGCAAAACCTTCCTCAAAAGCCACACGCGGCCCAACTCTTCCGGGGTGAAGAGTATTTCTTCCTTCCGGGTGCCGGAGCGGGTGATGTCTATCGCCGGGAACACGCGCCGGTCGGCCAGCTTGCGCTCCAGGTGTATTTCCATGTTGCCCGTTCCCTTGAATTCCTCGAATATCACGTCGTCCATCCGGCTCCCCGTCTCCACGAGCGCGGTGGCGATGATGGTCAGGCTCCCGCCTTCCTCTATGTTGCGCGCCGCGCCGAAGAAGCGCTTGGGGCGTTGCAGGGCGTTGGAATCCACGCCGCCGGAGAGTACTTTGCCGCTGGGGGGCACGATGGTGTTGTACGCGCGGGCCAGCCGGGTGATCGAGTCGAGCAGGATCACCACGTCTTTGCCGTGTTCCACATACCGTTTCGCTTTTTCGATGACCATCTCGGCCACCTGCACGTGGCGCTGGGCCGGTTCGTCGAAGGTGGAACTGATGACTTCGCCCTTCACGGAGCGCTCCATGTCGGTCACTTCTTCCGGGCGCTCGTCTATCAGCAGGACGATGAGCACGATCTCCGGGTGGTTTTTCGCCACGCTATTGGCGATGGCTTGCAGGAGCATGGTTTTGCCGGTGCGCGGCGGGGCCACGATCAGCGAGCGTTGCCCCATGCCGAGCGGCGTGAGCAGGTCCATCACCCGGGGCGAAAGGTTGCCGTCGTCCGTTTCCAGCTTTATCCGCTTGTGCGGGTAGAGCGGGGTCAGGTTGTCGAATAGCGGTCGCGGCTCGTCGAAATTCGGCGGCTCGCCGTTGATGGTCTCGATCTTCAAAAGGGCGAAGTAACGCTCACCTTCTTTCGGGGGGCGTATCTCGCCGGCGATGGTGTCGCCGGTGCGCAGGTCGAATTTGCGTATCTGCGAGGGGGAGACGTACATGTCGTCCGGCCCGGGCAGGTAATTGGCGCTGGGGGCGCGCAAAAAGCCGAATCCGTCCGGCAGTATTTCCAAAACCCCTTCGCCGTAGATGATGCCTTCGGTCTTGGTCTGGCTTTCCAGAATGCGGAAGATGAGCTCCTGCTTGCGCAGGCCGCCCGCCTCTTCCAGGTTCAGTTCTTTGGCGATGGCGTTGAGTTCCGCCACCGTTTTCTTTTTCAGTTCAATAATGTTCATGCAAGTTTCCAAATTTTCCAAACAGGGGGTTCAAAAGAATTCAGGCGGGTTCATCAAAGCCCGTCCTCTCCTTCTATTAATATATAACAGTATCAGGGGTGGGATTGTGCCATTTCGCTAAAAATTTGTCAACTGCGGCGGATGACGGAGGCGGCGGCCATGTCCCGGCTGTGGGAAATGGAGAGCAGGAAGTCCTCCGGCTTAAGCGTGGGGAACAGCGTTTGGAGTTTTTGGGAAAAATCGAACCGCGGCGGCTGGCCGCTCCCGCGCAGAATGATAACGTCCTTCGGCCCGAACCCGGTAAAACCGGTGCCCATTGACTTGGCAAACGCCTCCTTGGCCGCGAAGCGGGAAGCGTAGTACTGCGCGGGGTCGGCGAACCGCGCCGCGCAGGCTATCTCGCGCGGGTCGAACAGGCGGTTGACGAACCGGGGGCCGAACCGTTCCAGCGACGCGCGCACCCGGCTTATCTCGATCAGGTCTATGCCGTGTCCTGTTATCATTGGATTAGTGAAGCTGGAGGATGTTCCCGGCGGGCTTTTGCAACTGGAGCATTTTCCCGGCGGGCAGTTCCTTTTCCAGCGCCTCGGCGAACACTTTCATTCCCCACGGCGATATGTCCGCCACGCTCTTCAGCAGGCGCACCAGCTCCAGGTATTCGGCGGCGATCTTTTGCTCGTTTGTTTCTGCCGTGTTCAGTTCCACCATCACGTCGCGGATGTCGTTTTGGTATAGCGCCAGCTTGGTCTCGGATATTTTCGCCTTTTTCGCCAGGCGGGCGGCCTTTACCACCAGTTTATTGCGGGCCTCGTCGAACCCCGCGATCTCCCTGTCCAGCGTCGCCACCTCCCGCTCCATCCCGGCGAACGCTTCCGACAGGCGGGCCATGAACCGCTCGCGCCGCCCTTCCATATTCAGCCCCGCGTCACTGGCATCGGCGGGTGCGGGGAGCTTGCCCCCCAAAAGCGCGTTGTGCCGGGTAATCACGGCATTCTTTCTTTGCCGGGCTTCCTTCAGGTTCTCTTCCGCCTGTTTTATTTGCATTTGCGCCAGACGGTGTTTGGAGCGCACCGCCGCCAACGCGGCCTTTGTTTCGTCCTGGTGTTCCATCAGGAGGCCGAGGCGTTCCTCAAGCCCTTTTGAGCGTCCATACAAATACGGGAGCGCGGTGCGGTACTTGTGGAGGATGTCCTTCAGCCGTTCGAATCCCTGCCGCTCCTCCCGCATGAGCCGGGCGAACTGTTTGCGCAATTCTTCCGCATTGTCCCGCATCTTTTTCTTATCGTCATTTTTCATGGTCAGGTTGACGGTTATTTTACCACCCCCGCGGGCGCGGGCGCGAGTGTTTGCGCTCACTGCCCGCCACTTGACAACTTTTATTACCTGTGGGAATATTGTAATGAATACTTCACATGAGCAATATTATGACCTTGGTGAAAAGGGGAGTCGCTTTGAAGGAATTTGAGGGCGGATCGAGGAAAGAGCGGATATCAAGGACATTCCACCTTGAGATGGACCAGTTGGAACCGCTTCAGCAGGCATCTCAGGCGATGGGGGTGTCCCAATCCGAGGTGGTGCGCCGCTCCATCAATTATTTTATACAGCGCCTTGCCCGGTACCAGCAACGGCAGTTAAAGAAAAAATCCTCCAACGCCTAATAGTTGGCGACAGTCGCGCCACTAGAGCATTTTAACTTACTGTTGGTACAGGAACCTGTCATTCTGAAGGAGCGTTAGCGACTGAAGAATCTCACAGTAGAGATTCTTCGCTTCGCTCAGAATGACACTTCGGCCCATGCAAGATAAATTAAAATGCTTTAGCCGATTTCTGCAAGTCTCTCAACATTCAGGACATTCGCTACTTAATTTAGGGGATGATTCCCAACCAGTGTCAGCCTAATTAGCGTTGCATTTTTCAACTTATGTTGGTTAATGCAACGCGAAATATGCCCTATATGTATTGTACTGCATTGTTTATATGTTTTTTATATGTTGGTACGGTTCTTGTAATTACACTGAAGGTAAGTGAGGGTGATTATGGGTTTATTGACAACGGATAAAGAGTTCCAGAGTGAGATGAAAGCGGCCATGCAGACCGTTTGTGCCCAGTACGGAATGGATTTGACCGAAGCGGATGAGCGCTCTTTAAAGGAGATAACTCCGCCGGAGATGGGACAGCTGGTGGTAAACCCAATTAGGAAAGAAAGGTGTGGAGGCGTGGGAGTCAAAGGGACCGACACATTTTTAGGATGGTCGGCGGGAAAAAAGCGGGAGGATAAATGATGAACACGAATGTTGAAGCAAGGATAAGTGAGGATATTGCCCCTCAGATGAAGGTGTTCGGCGTTCCGGTGACGCTTCCCGCGGATACCGCCCCCACGGCGGCGGCTACGCTTGCCTACGGGGATCACGCATGCCACGTCTATTCGTCCAATGCCGACCGGATCAGGTTTTTACATTCCTTTTTCGGCGCGTGTGTGGCGCGGGGGGACAAATGCGTGTATTACATGCACGGGGGCAGGCTGGAAAACACCTTACTCCTCCTTGAACAAATGGGGTTCCCGGCCCGGCGGCTCCTTATGTCCGGCGCGTTCGTTATCGCGGGGGGCAAAGACCTGTTCTATTCCAACGGAATATTTTCGCCCGATGCGGTACTGGCCAGCTACCGTAAGCTGGCGATGGACGCACAGTCGCGGGGCTATGCCGGGGTGGGCGTGGTGGCGGACATGGAGTGGGTGCTGGGGATTCCCGAAGGGAGCGACCGGATGATGGAGTACGAGGCCCGCATGAACCACCAAAGCGGCGATATGCGGGCGGTGACCGTGTGCCAATACCACCAAGGCCTTTTCCAGCCGGAAATTATCTTTAACGCCATGCAAACGCACCCGGTGGTGATAAAAAACGGCTTTCCCCGCGAAAACCCGTACTACCTTGAACCGGATGTTTTTCTGGCGTCCGCCAGTGCGCGCATTTCACCCGAACTTCTGGCCGGGGCCGAGCAGGCCAAGGGGTGGCACGACAAAAAGACCATCGGCAAGGCGCGGCACGAGTTCATGGAAAGCGTCAGGAAATTCGGCCTTACTCCTCAGGAGCACAAGGTGGTGGAGCGGATACTCCTTTTCCGGAGCAATCAGGAAATGGCCGAGGAACTGTACATTAGCGCGAACACGGTGAAACAGCACATCAAGAACATCTACCGCAAAATGGGGATCAGCAAGCGGTTGGAGCTGGTGGGGCAATTCATGAAACTCCTTGAGGCGTAACGATGATGGTCGCGGAACCGGTGAGTAATACGCGGAGTATTGGCGATCCGCTATTGGAGCACTTGAAGGGGCAAAACCTCGTCTGCCCTTTTTCCGTGAGCGCGCACCGGTACAGCATCCACCACGAACTGCCGATCAACACCTTCTGCTGGTTCATGGCGGAAAAAAACGCCCCGCGCATCAAGGAAGACCCGGCGCTCCAACTGCTGGCCGGATGCGCGATGGCCGGGGTGTACCGCAAATGCGCCGTCTATCATTCGGTGCGCGAGGTGTAGATACCTTTCCCTTTTTCCATTCCAGCCGATTCGCTTGAAACAATGATATATTCCCCGGCATGATTTTGGATTCTCTCGAAAACGGTTCCCGGTATTTCCCCGCACGTTCCGCGATGCGGGCGGGACTGGACTTCATAAATAAAGCGCGTGCGGAAAATCCGCCGGACGGCAGGTACGATCTGGACGGCGAAAATCTGTATGCCATCATCCAAAGCTATGCCACCGCCCCGGTCGCGGAAAAACTGCCGGAGAGTCACCGCAAGTATGCGGACATACAGTCGCTCCTATCCGGCGAAGAGGCGATTGGGTGGCACCCGGTTGAAAAACTGGAAGTGGATACGCCCTATTCGGAAGAAAAGGACATCATGTTCTATCGAAACGCGCATGGCGAGACACTGCTCCTCCTTGTTCCGGGCCTGTTCGCCGTGTTCTATCCGCACGACGCGCACAAACCGGGTTGCTCCATTGATGCCCCGCGCGATGTGCGGAAGATCGTCGTGAAGGTGGCCTGTCCCTGACGAATCGTCAGTAGGTTATTTCAAAATAATCGAATTCGCCGGTGGGTTTTTCCCACTCCACATGCACCGATAGCACCCGCGCCGACGGCGGCCCCTCTTGGCACCATTCAACAAGTTTTTCGATGACCGGTTTTTTTCCTTCCGCCATGATCTCCACGCCGCCATCGTCCATGTTCCGCACCCACCCGGTAAGGCCCAGGCGCGTGGCGGTCTCCTGCGTGTGTGCGCGGAAAAAGACCCCTTGCACGCGGCCTTTAACGATCAAATGCGCCCGGCTTTTTTCTTCCATGCGCACGCTTCTTTTATTTCATCTATTATGCGCCGCGCCGTTTCCCGCGGGTCGGGCGCGTCCAGCACCGGCCTGCCCACTACGATGTAGTCGGCACCGTTCCTAATCGCGTCGTAAGGAGTGGTTATCCGCTTCTGGTCGTTCGCATCGGCCCACGCGGGCCGCACGCCGGGGGTGACGATGAGGAAATCGTTGCCGAATTTTTTGCGGAGCAGTGCCGCCTCGCGCGGCGAGGCCACCACTCCGTCCAATCCCGCTTTCAGCGCCATCCCGCACAGCTTTGTCACCGTCGCGTCGACCCCGCCCAGCCCGATGCGCTTGAGTTCCTGTTCGGAGAACGAGGTGAGCACCGTGACCGCCAGCAGTTTCGGCGGGGTTTTGAGTTTTTTCATTTCCTGCGCGCACCGCGCCAGCGCGGCTGGTCCCGCCAATGCGTGGACGTTCACCAAGAAAGGTTTGAGCGTTGCCGCCGAGCGGAGCGCGCCTGCCATGGTGTTCGGGATGTCGAAAAACTTGAGATCAAGGAACACCCGCGCTCCGGCGGTATTGATCGCCGTGACCGTTTGCGGCCCTTCGGCGGTGAATAATTCCATTCCCACCTTGAACCGCTTCACCACTGGCGAGAGTTTTTTTATCCACTTTTGCGCGTCTTTGGCCGTGGGCACGTCCAGCGCCACGATGAGCCGTTCTTCCGGGGTTGGCTTTTTCATTTTTATTGTTTCCTTCCGAACAAGTGAAGGTACACAAGGCTGATTTCATACAATACGATAAGCGGGACGGAAGTGAGCGTTTGGTTCACCACGTCCGGCGTGGGGGTGACGATGGCCCCGATGACGAAAGCCGCCACCACCCAATAACGGCGGAAAGAGCGGAGCGCTTCCAGCGAGACGAGTCCGATGGCGTTTATGAAGATGACGACCAGCGGTAGTTCGAAAATAATGCCGAACACCAGCAGGAAGGAAAGGCAGAAGTTCAGGTATGCTTTCACCGAGATCATCGGCGTCATTATGTCCCCGCCGTACGACATAAGGAATTTCACCGCGAATGGGAGCACGATGAACCAGCAGAACGCCGCTCCGGTGAAGAACAGCCCGCTTGCCGCCAGCACCATCGGCGCGGCGAACCGCCGCTCGTTCGTTTTCAGCCCCGGCGCGATGAACGCCCACGCCTGCCACGCGATCACCGGCACGGTAATCGCCACCGCCGCGTAAAAGGCGATGCTCATGTACGCCATGAACGCCTCCATCGGCGTGAGGAATACCATCTTCGCGCCGAGCAGGTCCGCGAACGGTTTTAGCAGTTTATCCGAAACGGCGTAGCACCCGATGAACGCGGCGGCCAGCGCCGCCACGCAGATCAAAAGCCGCTTGCGCAGTTCGTCCAGGTGCCGCACGAACGGCACCTTTTCCCCCTCGCCCAGCCGGTCAATCACCGGCAATCCCCGTACACATGCCGCCTATCTTACCGCACCCCTTTCAAAAGGGGGAAACAGCGTCGCAGGTGCGGTAAACTAGCCGAATGGCGTCCCGATGGGGTTTTGGGCATTTTTTCGCGGCATCCGCCGCGGTGCATCTTCTGCTCGCTTTCCTGTCGGCGTTCGTGGTCGCACTGCCGCCCATCACCGTGCCGCAGGTGGTGAAGGTGACGATTCTGGCGGACGCCGTGCCGATGGCCAACGAGGATTTCCAATACGGCAAGATCATGGAACTGCCGGAACCGAAAAAAGCGATGGCGCTGGAAAAGCCCGCAAAGGCGGAGGTGCTTTCTTCCATTGACGCGCGCTCGCGCGGGCGAAAAAAGGGGGCAAGCGCCGCGTTGCCAAAACATTCCGCCACGCAGGATTTCAAGACGGCGGAACACCGCGATGAACGCCGCAAACACCGGCAGACCACCGAATTAAAAACGCCGGTGCCGGAAGTGCGCGCCACCGACAAGCTCAACCCGTTTTCGGACCTGGAACTGGCGAACGCCAGCCACGAAAAGGGGGGAGCGGAAACGCCGCTTCAGGCCGACAAGCTCTCGAAGACCGAGCGCGAAGACCAAGCCTCGCAAAAAACGTTGAGCGGGGAGGAGATTGACCGGTTCGCATCGGCGAACCCGGCGCGGGAATTGGAAACGCAAAGCGAGATCGTGATCCCCTTCAACACGCGGCGGTTCGAATATCTGGCTTATTTCGCGGGCCTGCGCTCCGCGGTGGAAAGCGAGTGGTACTACCCGGATGTGGCGATGGAAAAAGGGATGGGGGGCAAGGCGGTTGTCCGCTTCACGCTGGATAAAAGCGGCAAGCTGGAAGAAGCGAAGGTGATCGCCTCCGCCGGTTTCGCGCCGCTGGACGCCGCCGCCCTGGACGCGGTGAAAAGATCCGCGCCGTTCAAACCGTTCCCGGATAACCTGCAAAAGCAGAAAATACATATCGTCGCCACGTTCAGCTACCGCCCGCAGTACGGCAAGGTGCCCTGAACCTCGCTATGAAGATAACCGGCGCGAAAGTGTACGGCGCGGGCGGGCCGGCCGCTGTCCGCGACATCCACATTTCAGAAGGGAAAATAGCCGAACATTCGGAGGGCGAAACGCTTTCCGCCGCCGGTTGCATCGCGGTGGCGGGCGGGATGGACATCCATGCTCACCCGCTGGCATTGACCCGGCTTGCGGCGCTCACTGGCATGATGGGGGAGTGGGGAGATTTGAATGCCATCGTTCAAAAATATTTCTTTGCCGGGTTCACGTTCTTCGTGGAAGCGGGGCTGGACGTGCCGCCGTCACCTTCTGCGGATATCGAATTCGCTTGGCTGGGACTTGGCGAAAGGGCAGGGGGGATTGCCCGGAAGTTCGTCGGTGGAAAAGGGGTGGAGGAGTTTTTCTCCGCGCCGGAAACCGAGATTGCCCCGCACATCCACCTGCCGCATCTGGCAAAAGGGGGTTCGCTTTCGGTGCTGGAGCGATTCTTGAAACGGCTGGACGGCAGGCGGTGCCATCTCTCTCACGTCTCGCACTATGCGTTTGAAGAAAAAAACGGGAAGCTGATCCCCACCGCTGGCAAGGCCGCGCGGCTATTGGCCGAAAGTCCGAACGTGACGTTCGATTGCGGCCCGGTGGTGTTCGGCCCGGCGCTCACGTTCACCGCGGACGAGGAATTGGCGCGCCGAGTATCCCAAAGCGGGGGCCAAATGGCGCGGCATGACAAAAGCCCGTATGTCGCGGTGCCGTACACCTTTCGTAAGGAGCGGTACATTGATGCGTTGCTCTGGCTCAACGGCATGGAACTTCTTCTTTTCACCGAGGATATTTCGCGCGCCGCGCTTTCCATTGATTACCCCTCCGGCGGGAGAATCGAGGGATACCCGTTCATCATTGAATTTCTGATGAACCGGGACGCGCGTAACGGGTTTCTGAAAATGCTCAATGCGGACGCTGTTGCCGCGTCGTCGCTGGGCGATATATCGCGTGAGTTTTCGGTGCAAGAGGTGTTGGCCCTCACGCGGGAAAACCCGGCGCGCATCATGGGGCTGAACGGGCGCGGGCATCTGCGCCCCGGCGCGGTGGCGGACGTTGTACTATATGGGGAAGGGAAACTGTTCTCCCGTCCAAAACATGTTTTTCGCAACGGCATATTATTGGATGTGAAATGAACCACGGATGCACACAGATGGACACTGATAGTTTTTAATCAAAATCCGTGTTTATCCGTGTTCATCAGTGGTTCTCATTCCTCCTTGTGTCTCGTGGTTTTTAATTAATAGGGGATTGTTAGAATGGAAATAAACGGTGTATTGATCGAAGAAACGCACGCGGAGGCGTTTGCCATGCCGTTCGCACGGCTGGTGGTCACCGCCCGGAGCGGCAAATGGGCGCTCGATTCCACTACCGCCGCCGTCGGATGCGCCACCTCCATTATCGATTGCGGGTGCGAGGCGGGGTTCGAGGCGCACCGGGCGGACTTCAAAACGCCGGATGGCAGGCCCGGCCACGAACTACTTTTCTTTGCCCGCACCGCCGACGCGCTGAAGAAGGAACTAATCAAGCGCGTGGGACAAACGCTGTTGCCCACGCCGACCGTTTTCGTGTTCAACGGCCTTGCACAAGGTGAACCGTATGAGTTGGGCGCGAAGATCGGTTTTTTCGGCAACGGGTTCCAAAAGGAGGAAAAGCGGCATGGGCGCGATTGCGTGGTGGTGCCGATAACCTCCGGCGAGTTCGTGCTGGAGAAAACGGTGAACATCGGCGCGGGGGTTGGCGGCGCGAATTTTTGGATATTCGCGTCCAGTCACAAAACGGGACTGAAGGCGGCGGAAAAAGCGGTGGAGGCTATTGCTTCCGTGCCGGGTCTCATCATGCCGTTCGCGGGGGGGGTGGTGGCGGCGGCGAGCCGTCTCGGCTCGAAGTACGATTTTCTTGCCGCATCCACGCAGGAGGATTATTGCCCCGGCATTGCCGAAAACAAAAACCCGAGCCGCAAACTGCCGAAAGGGGTTGAAGCGGTGTTCGAGATAGTGATTGACGCCGTCTCGCGCGAGGTGGCGGAAAAGGCGATGGCGGTCGGCATCCGGGCCGCATGTGTTGGCGGCGTGGTGAGGATCGGCGCGGCCAATTTCGCCGGCAAACTGGGGGATATCCACCTCCCCCTGCGGGAAGTAATGGAAAAACATCCCGCTTAAATACTAGAAAGGATTTTATGGAAAAGGAAAACGGAATCGCCGGTGGGATGGACGGGTGTAAGGCTGGATGGCTTTGCCTTGTAAGGGAACATAATTCTGACATTGTTACTCCTTATCTGCTGAGGGGGGGGGTGCCGAAATCCTTTCTTTGAATCCAAAACCTGACATGGTTACAGTGGATATTCCTATCGGGATGCCAGAGCAAGGGACTCGATTCTGTGATAGTGAAGCTCGCCAACTTCTTGGCCCACGAAAGTTTAGCGTTTTCCCGACCCCAATTCGAGAGACATTAAAAGCACAAAATTATTTCCATGCCAACCAGGTAAGTCGGGAAATTAATAAAAAAGGGATGAGTAAGCAAACATGGAATATCCTTCCCAAAATAAAAGTAGTGGATGAATTTATTCGGTTCGACATATCCCGTCAACAATGGGTGCGTGAAGTGCATCCAGAATTGTGTTTTTACGCTTGGAATAACAACTGCCCAATGAAGTTTTATAAAAAATCACCTGAAGGTGAAAAGCCAGGGAGATGTTGGTTCTTGCGCATTACGGCGATGCCTATTCGAAAGCTAAGATGGCATTGCAGAACTATAAAGGTGCGTATGAAACCGATGATTTGCTTGATGCCTTTGCCGCACTATGGAGTGCCGAACGGATTCTGGCTGGCGTCAACAGGGTGATTCCTCAATCCCAACAAATCGATGCTCATGGAATTAAGATGGAGATGAGCTTTTAGAGACAGAGGCTTACTCCCTTTTTCCGAATCCTATTTTCCTTTTCGGCCTGGCGGGGGGCAGTACTTCCTTCTGCTTCCGCATTTCCTCCACAATTGAAATAATGACCTCGTCCTGGTCGTTGAGCCGCTTTTCATGGCCGTTCACTATCCGTGCAAGCTCTTTGTGTTCTGCGAGCACCTCTCGCATCCGAACAAAGGCACGCACCACATATACGCTGGCCTGAATTGCCCGCTTGCTGTTAAGAACATTGGCCGCCATTATCGCCCCATGTTCGGTGAAGGCGTAAGGGAAGGATGGGGAAAACTTCAGCCGCCTGAGGTGGTCACATTTTGTGACCACCTCTTTCTTTTCAGCAGATGTAAGCTGGAAAACAAAATCATCAGGGAACCGCTCACGGTTTCGTTTAATAGCCTGATTGAAAGCCTTTGTTGGTACTCCGAATAGCCCGGCAAGGTCTATATCCAGCATCACCCGTTGGTCCCGGATGGCAATGATTCGTTGATTCAAGTTGAGAACGGTGTCAACAGCAACCTCTTTTTCTAGCCTCTTGCGCATCTTTTTTTTACCCGCCTTGAATCGTTCCGAAATTAAGACATCACTCGTAACTAGTTACTCCCCCTCTTTCTCCGGGGCGATGCCGAGCTTTTTGATCTTGTACCAGATGCTCCGCTCCGAGATGCCCATCTCCTGCGCGGCCTTGTTTTGTTTCCAGCGGTTGCGCTCCAGCGCGGCCACCAGCAGTTTGCGTTCGTAATCGGCCACCACGTCGTCCAGGTTTTTGCCGTTCACGGGCGTTTCCACCTCATCGGCGGATGCGGGGGGCGGGGCAATGTGGATGTCTTCCACGTCGGCAAGGGTTATTGCGTCCCCCTCCGCCGTTCCCACGGATCGCTCGATGGCGTTCTCCAGTTCGCGGATGTTGCCGGGCCACGGCCGCCGGCACAGGTAGTCCAGCGCGCGCGGCTCCAGCGTTTTTTCCGGCAGGCCGTTCTCTTCGCAATATTTTTTCACGAAGTATTCCGCCAGCAGGGGGATATCGTCTTTCCGGCGCGCCAGCGGCGGCATGTGGATGTGGAACACGTTCAGCCGGTAATACAGGTCGGACCGGAATTTCTTTTCCCGCACCGCCTCCGCGATGTCAATGTTCGTGGCCGCGATGATGCGGATGTCCACCTTTTTCGGTTTGGCGCTCCCGATGCGCTCCACCTCGCGCTCCTGCAATACGCGCAGGACCTTCGCCTGCGTGGCGCCGCTCATTTCGCCTATCTCGTCCATGAAGATGCTTCCGCCGTCCGCCAGCTCGAATTTGCCGGGGCGGGCCGCCACGCCGGTGGCGATGTTCTTTTCGATGCCGAACAGTTCCGCCTCCAGCATGGATTCCGGGATGGCGGCGCAGTTCACCTTGATGAACGGGCCGCCGACGCGGTTCGAGTTGTAGTGCGCGGCGCGGGCGATAAGCTCCTTGCCGGTGCCGCTCTCGCCGGTGATGAGGATGGTGGACTTTGTTTTCACCGCGCGGTTGAGCACCACGAACACATCCTGCAACGCGCCGGAGCGCCCGATGATGCTGTCGAACTGGTAGCGTTTCCCCAGTTCCTCTTTCAGTCGGCGGTTCTCGTCTTTCAGCTTCACCTGTTCAGCGATCTTGTCCACGGTGAAGAACAGTTCGTCCGTCAGGATCGGTTTCGTGAGGTAGTGGTAGGCGCCGGACTTTATCGCCTCTATCGCGTCGTTCACCTCGCGCGAGGCGGTGAGGATGACCACCGGCAGTTCCGGGTTGCGCTCGTGCAGGCGCTTCATCGCCTCTATGCCGGTCATGTCCGGCATGTAGAAATCCACTATCGCCATGTCCGGTTGCACGTCGTCGAAATTCGCCAGCGCGTCCCGCACCGTGAGGTGGGGGAACACCTTGTGCTTTTTCAGCGAAAGGAGTTCCTCGACGGATTTCAGGACGTTGATGTCGTCGTCAACGGTCAGTATTTTCACGCTCATCGCGGGATATTCTATCCCGGAACGCGGGGGGGAAACACCATTTTTCGCCGTCCTATCCACGGAGAATCCCGATGCGGTACAATGTGCCAATGAATTGCTTGCAACAGGGAACGGCGACCGCTTGACTGAATTCAAGTGCGGCTACTGCGGCATCGTGGGGCGGCCCAACGCCGGAAAGTCCACCCTGATGAATCGTTTGTGCGGGGAACAGGTGGCGATAGTCACCGACAAGCCCCAGACCACGCGCGACATGATCACCGGCATAAAGACCACCAAAGAGGCGCAGATCATTTTCCTCGACACCCCCGGCCTGCACGAATCGCAAAAAGCGCTCAACGTAAAAATGATAAAGGCGGCGGAAGAAGCGGCAAAGGAGGCCGACCTTTTGCTGGTGCTGTGCGACCCCACCCAGGAGCGCCCGGATGCGGATGCGCGGATAGCGGAGAAAATGGTGGCATCCGGCAAGCCGGTGATCGCCGCCGTGAACAAGATAGACTGCGTGGCGAAAGAGACCATTCTGCCGTTGATGAAGATGTTCGCCGACGCGGGCATCACCGACATCTACCCCATCTCAGCCGCCACCGGCGAGGGGGTGGAGGAACTGGAAAAAGGCATTCTCGCCAAACTGCCCGCCGGCCCCCAGCTTTTCCCGGAGGATCAGATCACCGACCAGAACGAGCGGTTTTTGGCCTCGGAGATGATCCGCGAAAAGATATTTCTCTTCACCCACCTGGAGGTGCCGTACGCCTCGATGGTGAGCGTGGAGGAGTACAAGGAGCGCTCCGAAAAGCTGACCGCCGTGCGCGCCACGATCTTCGTGGAAAAGGAATCGCAAAAAGGGATACTGATAGGGCAAGGGGGCGCGATGATAAAACGGATAGGCCAGGCCGCGCGCGAATCGCTGGAGCAGAGGTTCGGGCGGAAATTCTATCTGGAACTGAGCGTGAAAACGCGCAAGGACTGGACCCGCGACGAAGGTTTTTTGAAAAAAATGGACTCCGCCTACAAGGGATGAACAATGCCGCTGTATAACGACGAGGCGATCACCCTGCGCCACTACGATTTCGGCGAGGCCGACCGCATCGTCTCTTTTTTCGGCAGGCGGCACGGCAAGGTGCGCGTGGTGGCCAAAGGCGCGAGGAAGCTCAAAAGCCGGTTCGCCGGGCGGCTGGAGCCGTTCCACAAGGTCGCCATCGTCTACTTCGGGCGGGAGAACGCGAACCTCTACAAACTCAGCAATGTGGATTTCCGCCGGACCCGCGCGGCCATGTCGGACGAATTGGAGCGTTTCCACCGCGCCTGCTATGTGACGGAACTGATGGAAGCCGCCCTGCGCGAAGGCGACCCGAACCCGAAGGCGTTTTTGGCGGCCAACGCCACGCTGGAACTCATTGCGCGGGAAACGCGCACGGCGGAACTGGATTGGATCACCCGCTTTTTCGACGTGCGGTTCTTAAGCCATATCGGGTACACCCCCACGCTGGACCGGTGCGTGGCCTGCCGGGGCGGCCTGCCGGAAACCGGGCAATTGGCGTTTGACGCGGCCAAGGGGGGCATCGTGTGCCCCGCGTGCCGCCCGAAGTTCAAAAGCGCCGTGGCGCTCTCGGCGGGGGCGGCGAAGTTCATGGCGAAAATGCTCACCACCGAATTCGGCAAGGCGGTGCGGCTGAAGCCGTCCCCGCAGATCCTGCGCGAGATAACCTCGGCCATCATCGCCTTCCGCAACAGCCGGATTCAGGTGAAAATGAACAGCGAACGGTTTTTCGGGAGCGACGTATGAAGCTGGTGCAGGCGATCATCAAGCCGCTGAAAATGGACGAGGTGAAGGACAGCCTCAACCAGATAGGCATCGGCGGCCTGACCGTGACGGAAGTGAAAGGGATCGGCAGGCAGTCCGGCACGGCGGAAATGTTCGTGAGCGCCCGCGCGGGCGGGGGATTGCCGAAAGTGTGCCTGGAGATCGCGGTGGAAGACGGCAAGGTGGAGCGGGTGATCGAGGCCATCCGGTCGGCGGGCCGCACGGACAAAGTGGGAGACGGAAAGATCTTCGTGTACGACATTGTGGACGCGGTGCGCATCCGCACCGGCGAGCGCGGCAAGGATTCCATTTAATCCCCCCTCGCTACCCGCATAGGCGAACGCCGGAGGTTCTGTATTGCCGCTGGAGCCGTGGTAAACTATTGAGTCAATGAAAGGCGTTAAAAACCTCGGGCGGGCGTTTTCGCTCATCCCGGTGAAATATCTGCTCGGCGCGGCGGGAGCGGCCGCCGCGCTTGTCGGCTACGGCATCGTGAAGACCGTCATCACGTCCCCCGTGCCGCAGGTGGAAGTGAAGGCCGAGGCAAAGGCGCAAAAGCCGTTGCTGGAGGCTCCGCAAAGCGTCGCCGTTCCCCCCGCTATCGGCGCGGGGAACCTGTTCCGCAAGCAACGCGCCGACCACACGCCGCCCCCGCCATTGCAACCGGCGGACCCCAATGAGCCGGTGCCGGACGTGAAATTGGTGGGGATCATCATTTCGGACACGCGGCGGGTGGCGATACTCGACGCGGAGGTGAAAAAATATATCAGGCGGGTATATGAGGACCAACTGGTGTTAAGCGGCGTGAAGCAGGAACCGCTGATGACGCCGGACGGCAAGGTGATAAAGATCATCCCGCTCAAGGGGGACAAGCTCGACTCGCAGACCTTCAACGAGGGGGACATAGTTTCCGATTACACGCTGGCGCGCATCAACGAGGACTCGATCGAATTGGCAAGCCTTGCCAGCGGCAAGCGCACGGTCATTTACCTCGATACCGATCAGGCGGAAAAATCGCTTACCGGCAGGATGTCCAATGTGAACGCGGCGGATGAAGACAATTTCTTCAAACTCAGCGGGGCCGTGGCGCGATGAGCGGCGCTGGTGCGATTGAAAAAGAGCTGATCGACGCCGGCAAGCTGACCCCCGAAGCCTTCCGCACGGTGAAGGCCCAGAACCCCGCGGGCCGGAAGTCCGTGTGGAAGACCGCCGTGGCGATGGGGTATGTGGCCGAGGCGGAAGTGCTGGGGATCATCTCACGCAAATTCGATTTGCCATTTTTGCGCGCCGACGAAATGCCCGCTTCCACATTCGACCTTGTCTCCGCGGGGGTTTCCGCGGCGTATCTTTCCGAAAACAAGATATACCCCGTGCGCCTGGACGGCGACTGCCTTGAAGCGGTGGTGTGCGATCCCGCCGCCATCCCGATGGTGGAGGCCTTGCTGGTGGGCACGGATCGGTACGCCAAGGTGTTCCTCGCCACCGAAGAAGCGGTGCATCTGGCCATCGAGCGGGCGTTTGGCACCGGCGCGTCGGTGATGGAGTCCATCGTGGACCGCGCGGGCGAATCCGGCGTCGCCGACCCGGATGCGGGGGGCGAGGAAGATCCCGACCACTTGAGCGACCTTGCCTCCGGCGCGCCGGTGATACGGCTGGTGAATCTGCTCATCCAGCGCGCGGTGGAGACCGGCGCGTCGGACATCCATATCGAGCCGTTCGAAGACGACCTTTCGGTGCGCTACCGGATTGACGGCATATTGCACCATGTGGAGGCCCCGCCGAAAAAAATGCAGGCGGCCGTCTCCTCGCGCATCAAGATCATGGCGCGGCTGAACATCGCCGAGAAACGCCTGCCCCAGGACGGGCGAATACGCACCCGCGTGGGGGGCAAGGACATAGACATGCGCGTTTCCACCATCCCCACCGTGTACGGCGAGAGCATCGTGATGCGCATACTCGACCGCGGCTCCGTGGTGATTGACCTCAATACGCTGGGCTTTCCGAAAGGGGAACGTGAAAAATTCGGCGCCATGATCGCGCGCCCCTACGGGATGCTCCTGGTCACCGGTCCCACCGGTAGCGGCAAGACCACCACTCTGTATGCCGCGCTGGACAAGATCAACACGCCGGACAAGAAGATCATCACGGTGGAAGACCCCGTGGAATACCAGATGAAGGGGATAAACCAGATACAGGTGCGCCCGCAGATAGGGCTGACGTTCCAAAATGGATTGCGCTCCATCGTGCGGCAGGACCCGGACATAATAATGGTAGGCGAAATACGCGATTTCGAGACGGCGGAAATAGCCATTCAGGCGGCGCTCACCGGCCACATGGTCTTTTCCACCGTGCATACGAACGATTCCGCCGGGGCCATCACCCGGCTTTTGGATATGGGGATAGAGCACTACCTCATCAGCTCCGCGCTGGTGGGGGCGCTGGCCCAGCGGCTGGTGCGCATCCTGTGCCCCAAGTGCAAAAAGCCATATCTCCCCACGGCCGAAGAGGCGCGGGAAGCGGGGAGCGGCACCCTATACCGCGAGACGGGGTGCAAGGAGTGCGCGAACACCGGTTACCGGGGGCGGCTTGGCATCTACGAGCTGTTGGCGGTGGAAGACGCGGTGCGCAACCTCATTCTCCAAAAGGCCAGCGCCCATGTCATCAAGGAGCAGGCAAGGCGCGACGGCATGACCACCCTCCGCGAGGATGGCTTCGCGAAAGTGCGCGCGGGAACGACCTCCGTTTCCGAAGTGGTGCGGGTAACGGCTGAAGAGGTGCTTTGATGCCGTTGTTCAACTACCAGGCCACCGGGCCGGACGGCGCGCTGGTGAACGGCGCGATGGAGGCGCCGGACAGCGCGGCGGTCGTCGAGCGTTTGCGGAAGGACAATTTTTTCCCCGTCTCGGTGGAGAAGGGGCGGAGCATGCCCCGCATCGCGCTCCCTTTTTCCTTCGGGCCGCGCCGCATGCCGCCAAAGGAACTTCTGAACTTTACCCGGCAGATGGCCACGCTCCTGCGCTCCGGGTTGGAACTGGACCGGTGCCTCGTCATCATGCAGGAACTCACCGAACATCCGCGCACCAGGGCGGTCATCAAGGCGGTGCAAAAAGGGGTTCACGAGGGGGACACGCTTTCCGCGGCTATGGCGAAGCAGTCCGGCGCGTTTTCCACGCTCTATCTGAGCATGGTGCGCGCCGGGGAGGCGGGCGGATTTTTGGAAAAGATATTCGACCGTCTGTCGGTCTATCTGGAAAGCCGGATGAAGCTGGTGGAGTCGGTGCGCTCCGCGCTCATCTATCCGGCGGTGCTGGCGGCGGCGGGGTTTGGCGCGATGGCGGTGCTGATGATCTATGTGGTGCCCAAGTTCGCCAAGATATTCGAGGGGATGGGGGCGGAGCTTCCCGCCGCCACGCGGTTTTTGGTCTGGTTCAGCGCGGGGGTGGGGCATTACTGGTTCCTTGTGTTGACCGCTCTGGTTGCCGCCGTGTTTGGGGCGCGGCGATGGTTGTCCACCCCGGCGGGAAAGCTGAAGTGGGACACCACTTTGCTGAAACTGCCGCTCATAGGCGACTTGGTGCGAAAGACGGTGGTGGCGCAGTTCACGCGGATGCTGGGCACCCTTTTGCAAAGCGGCGTGCCGATAACGCAAGCGCTGGCGATAGTGAAGGATACGGTGGCGAACAAGGCGGTGGCTTCGCTCTTGGATAAAACCGCCAAAGGGGTGAAAGAAGGGAAAAAAGTTTCCACGCAAATAAAGGAATCCGGCCTTTTTCCCGCGCTGGCGGTCCACATGATATTGGTGGGGGAAGAGAGCGGCACAATGGACGAGATGCTGGTGCGGGTGGCGCAGATTTACGACGAGGAGGTGGAGGTGGCCGTCAAGCGCATCATCACCTTGCTGGAGCCCGCCATGATCCTCATTATGGGGCTGGCGGTCGCTTTCGTGGTGGTTTCCATGCTCACCGCCATTTTCTCGGTGAACGACCTGCCGATGTGAGCGGGTGTGATAAAATTCATTTTGTGAACACCGATAACACCGTGTTTGGAAAAGCGGGTCGCCCATGAAGGTATACGTCCTCAATCCGCCGTACGTCGACGATTTTTGCCGGAGCGCGCGCTGGGCCGCCAAATCGCGCGGGCGCGTGCAACGCCACCCGGAATACCTGCTCACCGCCGTGGCCGTGCTGGAGCAGGCGGGGCACGAAGTGAAGTTCACCGACGGCGCGGCGCTGAACCTGAAAGCGGCGGACATCGAATCGGAACTGGCTTCCTTCAAGCCGCAGATGGCGGTGCTCCACACCACCACCCCTTCGATAGACAACGATATTTCCTACGCCGCGCTGGCGAAAAAACAGGGGGTGGCGCTTACCGTGCTGGTGGGCGCGCACGTCAGCGCGGAGCCGGAGGATACCCTAAAGCGCGCCAAAGGCGCGGTGGATGCGGTGGCGCGCGGCGAATATGACTACATTCTGCTCGACTTGGCGTTCGGCAAGGACCTGAAACTCGTCCCCGGCATTTCCTTTATGGACGGAGGAGCGGCGACACACAACCCGGACGCGCCATTGCCGGACGTGAAGGCGCTCCCGTTCCCCGCGTGGCACCATATCAAGCCGGAGTGGTACCGCGACGCGGGCAAGCGGTTCCCGTTCCTCACGCTCATCAGCGGGCGGGGCTGTTTCGCGCAATGCACCTTTTGCCGCGAGGTGGCGGTGATGAGCGGGCGCAAGATGCGCTTCCGCGATCCCGCGCAGGTGGTGGACGAAATGGAGCACGACCTGAAACTGTTCCCCCAACTTCGGGAAATAATGATAGAGACCGACACTTTCACCGCCTCCAAAAAACATGTGGAAGGGGTGTGCGAGGAGATACTCCGGCGCGGATTGAAAATAACCTGGAGTTGCAACGCGCGGGTGGACATAAAGCCGGAATTGCTGGAACTGATGAAATTGGCCGGGTGCCGGATGTTGATGGTGGGGTACGAGTTCGGCACGCAAGAGGCGCTGGACGCGGTGAAAAAGGGGACCACGCTGGAAGATGCGCGGTCCTTTACGCACAAGGCCGACGAGCTTGGCTTCACCGTCCACGGGTGCTTCATGATCGGCGCGCCGGGCGAAACGAAGGAGAGCGCGCGGGCCACCATCGAGTTCGCCAAGTCGCTCCCGCTGGACACGGTGCAGGTCTCCGGCATCGCCGTGTATCCCGGCACGCCGATGTATGCCTGGGCGAAGGAGAAGGGCTACCTCATCCCGAAAGACTGGACCGAATGGGTGGACGAAAATTACGAGCAGGTGACTTTGCTGGATTATCCGCAAATGAGCAAAAAGGAAATTGACGAGGCGATTGACGTGGGCCTTAAGGAGTTTTATCTGCGTCCCCGGCAGATATGGAACATGGTGAAGGGGATACGGAGCGTGGGGGACGTCAAGCGCAAGGCGTACGGACTGAAGAGCTTCGTGGACTACTTCGCCGGCGGGAAAAAGGGGCCGACCCGCGGATGAGGGAGACCGGCGCGCAAAACTGGGACGCCTTCTGGCGACAGTCCGCAACGGGCGGCGCGCCTAGCTGGTCCAAGCGGCGGATATGCGCCATCCTCTCGCGCTACGCGAAACCCGGCATGGGCGTGTTGGACGCGGGGAGCGGTTCGGGTTTTTTTTCAAAGTGGTTCCTTTCGCAAGGGTGCGAGGTGCATTCGCTGGATTACTCGCAAGCGGCGCTGGAAGCCACGCGCGCGGCAACCGGGGGGAAGTGCGCGGGGTATCACGGGTTCGACCTCACCGATCCGAAGGCGGTTTCCGGCCATGCGGGGCGGTTCGGCCTTATTTTTTCCGACGGCCTTTTCGAGCATTTTCCCGAAGACACGCAACGGGCGATCTTCACCAACATGGCCACAATGCTGAACGACGGCGGCGTGATCGTTACCTTCGTGCCGAACCGCTGGACGCCCTGGACGCTCATCCGTCCCTTCCTTATGCCGGGGATTCATGAAAAGCCGTTCACCCGCCCCTCGTTGGAGCGGTTGTACGCCGATGCGGGGTTCGCGGTGGATGAATCGGGCGGGGTGAACGTGTGGCCCGCGCCGCTTTCGCCCGACGCGCTTTTTGGCGGGTGTTGCGGGATGCTGGTGTACTGCGTGGGGCGCAAGCGGAAGGGGGGCTGATGCCGGGGAAACGACTGAAGGCCGCGCTGGTCAGTTCCCACGGGGGGCACCTGACGGAACTGTTGGCCCTGCGGGACGTCTTCAACGGGCACGAGACTTTTTTCGTCACTTATGAAGGAACCACCCCCAGCGGTTTGCCGCACGCCTATTACCTGCAAAAATTCCACACCAACCCGTTCAGCTTTCTGGCCGTCCTTTTCAAAACCGCGCGGATACTTTGGAAGGAACGGCCGGACGTTATCTTTTCCACCGGGGCCGAGATCGCGGCGCCGCTGTTCTTCGTCGGCAAGCTGTTCGGGTGCAAACTGATCTATCTGGAATGCTCGGCGCAGGTGACCACGCCATCGCTCACTGGGCGGCTGGTGTATCCCATCGCCGACCGGTTCTTTGTGCAGTGGGAGCCGCTGGCGCGCAAATACGGCCCGAAGGCGGTGTGCAAGGGGGGCCTGATCTGACCCTCCCGGAGCGTGGTATTATCCGGCAAGTATGGTGTATGTGACCGTCGGCAACCACGACCAGCCGTTTGACCGGCTCCTGATGGAGATGGACGCGCTTGCCGTCCGTATGCCGGAAAAAGTGGTGATGCAGACCGGCCATTCCCGCTACATCCCGCGCAACGCGGAATATCACGATTTTTTTCCGTTCGCCGAGGCGGAAACGCTGATACAAAACGCGGCGGCGGTGGTGGGGCACGCGGGCATCGGCACCGTCATCTCCTGCCGGAAATACGGCACGCCGCTCATCATCTGTCCGCGCAGAAAGGCGTTCAGCGAACATTTCAACGACCACCAGCTTGAGATATGCCAGGAACTCATCATCCGGCCCCGGCCCGGCGTGCAGGTGGCGGTGGAACCGGAGGCGATCGCGGAACAACTGGAGCGCGCCTTGCGCGAACCCCGGCCCGCTCCCGCGGACTGCGCGCCGGAACTGAAGAAAACCCTGCAAAAATATCTGGCCTCGCTTTGAAAATATCCATCATCATTCCCGCGTACAACTCCCAAAAGACCATCGGACAGGCCATTGCCGCGTGCCGGGCCATCGAGTGGGCCGACAAAGAGGTTATCGTGGTGGACGACGGATCCACCGACCGCACCGCGGAGATCGCTCAGTCGTCGGGCGTGCGCGTCATCCGGCAAAAGAACGGCGGCCCGGCGGCGGCGCGCAACACCGGGTGGAAGGCCGCTACCGGCGAAATATGTTTTTTCACCGACGCCGATTGCCTGCCGCATCCCGATTTTCTGACGCGCGTCGCGCCGCACTTCGCCGATGCAACGGTCGGCGGCGTGGGCGGCACCTACGGCATCGCCAATCCACACAGCCTGCTGGCGCGCCTGATACACGGGGAGATACTTCACCGGCATTCCGCGATGCGCGGCGCGGTGGACTATCTGGGTTCATTCAACTGCTCGTACCGCCGGAGCGTGCTTGAACAGGCGGGCGGATTCGACGAGCGGTTCAAGACCGCATCGGCGGAGGACAACGACCTCTCCTACCGCGTGCGCGACGCGGGACACCGGCTGGTGTTCGAGCCTTCGGCGGCGGTGGACCACTTCCATGAAGAGTTGGCGCCACAATACCTGCGAAGGCAGTACAATCACGGCGTATGGCGGGTATTGCTGTACCGCCTCCACCGCGGCAGGATGAAGGGAGACAAATACGCCGGGCTGGCGGACCTGATACAGCCGCCGCTGGCGTTGTTGCTTACCGCGTGCTCTCCCTTGCTTTTCTTTGCCGCCGCGCGTCCGATCGTTTGGGCGATAACGGCGGTGTACCTTTTCACCCTTTCGGCAAGGCCCGTGAACGCGGCGGTGAAAACCGCGTCGGCGGAGCCGCTTATGTTCATCCCGGTCCTGTTCCTCCGCGGTTTTGCGCGGGGTCTGGGTCTTGCCCGGGGCGTAATGAAATTCGGCATGTAACCGCTCTACGGATGGGATACAATCGCCGGGGGGCATAGCGTGAAAATATCGATCATCATCCCGGCGTACAATTCGGCCAAGACCATCGGCCACGCAATCGAGGCGTGCCGCCAGCTGGTCTATCCGGACAAGGAGATCATCGTGGTGGACGACGGGTCCACCGACAATACGGTGGAGATCGCCTCGCGCTATGGAAAGCAGGTGTCGCTCATACGCCTGCCGCATCAGGGCGCCGCATCGGCGCGCAATGCCGGGTGGAAGGCCGCCACCGGCGAAGTGTGCTTTTTCACCGATCCGGACTGCATGCCGCGCTCGGACGTGTTGGCGCTGTTCGCGCCGCACTTCAAGCGGCAAAACATCGGCGCGGTCGGCGGCACCTACGACATCGCCAACCCGCATAAACTCCTTGCCCGGCTTTTGCACGAAGAGGCCTCGTTCCGCCACCGGTTCCTGCCGCACTTCGTGGACCTTTTGGGATCGTTCAATTGCGCCTACCGCCGGGAAGCGCTGGAGCAGGTGGGCGGTTTCAACGAGGAATACGGCGCGGCCTCCGGGGGCGTGAACGACCTTCCCGTCCGCCTGATGAAAAACAACTGGCGGTTCGAGTTCGATGTGCGCGCCGCCGTGGCGCACCACTTCGAGACCTCGCTGGGCCGCTATTTGCAAAAGCAGTTCCACTACGGCGTATGGCGCGTCAAGCTGTTCAAGGACAAAAAGAGCATCCGCCTGCCGGGCGCCGGGGGGATGGGTTATGCGGATTTCGTGAATCCCCTGTTCGGTCTTCTGCTGGTAATGGAACTCCCGTTGTTGCTGTTTGAGGCGGGGCGGACGTTTTACTGCGCGGTTCTGGCGGTATACACGTTTTTGCAACTTCCCCTGCCGCTGGTGATGGCGGTCAACCGGGCAGGGGCCGAGCCGTTGTTGCTCGTGCCGCTTACATTCGTGCGCGGCATCGTGCGCGGCCTTGGCGTGGCGGCGGGGTTTTTGAAATTCAAGCCATGATGCTCGTCATCGTGCCCGCCTTCAACGAGGAGAAAGCCCTGCCGGGGACTTTGGCCGAACTGTTGCGCCTGTATCCGCGGGCGCAGGTGCTGGTGGTGAACGACGGTTCCGCCGACGGCACCTCCGCCGTTGCCCGCAGAGCGGGGGTGCGGGTGGTGGACCTGCCGGTGAACATGGGGATAGGGGTGGCGATGCAGACCGGCTACCGCTTTGCCCGCGAACACGGGTTCTCCCGTGCGGTACAGTGCGATGGCGACGGCCAGCACCCCCCAGCGCAGATCGCCGTGCTGGAGGAAACGATGGATCGGACCGGTTCCGCCATGGTGATCGGTTCGCGGTTTGTGGAGAGCGGGAAAGAGGGGTTCAAGTCGCTTTTCATGCGGCGCCAGGTTATCCGGTTTTTCTCGCGGTGGATACTTCTTTTGTGCGGCGTGCGGGTGTATGACGTGACCTCCGGCTTCCGGCTCGTCAATGAAAAGGCCATCGCCATATTCGCGCGGGATTACCCGTTCGACTATCCGGAGCCCGAAGCGATCGTTTTGCTCTCGCGGCACGGCCTTGCCGTGGCGGAGGCTCCGGTGGCGATGCGGGAGCGGCAGGGGGGCGTTTCGAGCATCGGCTTTTTCTCCGGCATCTATTATGTGGTAAAAGTGTCCATAGGGCTTTTGGTGACCCGGTTAAGGAGCATGCGGTGACGGTTACGCTTCAGTCGGTCGCGTTCATATTTTCGTTGTTGTTCCTCGCCGCCATATTCGAATTGGTGCGGCGGCGGCGGCTGAAGGAGAGCTACGCGCTCTCATGGTTTTTCGTGGGGGGGTGTGTGCTCGTGCTCTCCCTTCTCGGTGAGCGGTTGGAGGTGGTGGCGCGGCTTTTCGGGTTCGCCCAGCTTTCAAACGCCATCCTCGTGTTCACGGTGTTCCTCCTCCTCGTCCTTTTGCTTGGATTGAGCGTGGCGGTTTCCACCCTTTCCGGAATGGTGCAAACGATGGCGCAAGACATCGGCCTTTTGAGGAACCGGCGGGAGGCGAAGGATAAAGACGGTGCCGATGCGCCCTAAACCGCTTACCGTCGAGTCCCCCGCCAAAGTGAACCTGCTCCTGAAGATCACGGGGATTCGCAAGGACGGGTATCACACCATCGCCTCGCTGTTTCAGATGGTGGAACTGTGTGACCGCATCACGTTTTCCCCCGCCCCGTCCGGCACGGTGCGCGTGACCTGTTCCGGGCAGGCGATACGGCAAAAGGACAATCTGGCGTACAACGCGGCGATGGCGCTATGGAGGCCGGGCCTGCCGGGGGTGCGGATACATATCGAGAAAAAGATCCCCAGCGGAGCCGGGCTGGGGGGCGGCAGTTCAAACGCCGCCACGGTGCTGTCGGTATTGAACCGTTTATGGGGGTTGGGTTTGAGTCCCGCGGCCCTGCGCGCGAAGGGGGCGCGGCTCGGCGCGGATGTTCCGTTCTTCCTTTTTGGCCCGCGCGCGTGGGTCACGGGGATAGGGGACGGGCTTTTGCCCCTTCCGCCCGCTGAAAGGTTCTGCCTTTTGCTGGTAAAGCCGCGGGTAAAGGTGCCTACGGTGAAAGCGTACCGGGATTTCGACGCGCAGTTGACACATCCCCTCAAATCGTATAAAATCCCCGCCGTATTCCGTAAAGAGGGTGTTTTACTTGACGATGCGGCGGGGTTTCTCGAAAACGATTTGGAAAAAACCGTTTTAGGGGCTTTTCCGGTCGTTGCGACGATCAAGCGCAAGCTGATCGATCTTGGTGCGAAAGGGGTGATGCTCACAGGGAGCGGGAGCGCCGTGTTCGCTTTATTCAAAAGCCCTAGGCTGGCTTTTGCCGCTCGCCGGAAGCTGTCGAAACAACCGTGGTGGTGCGAGGTGACGCTACCAAGGGAATCCATGAAGCATTTAGACATTGCTGGGAGGTTAGAATGGAGATCACGGAAGTAGTAGTCAGGCCTGTGGAAGATGAACGGCTGAGGGCGTATGTGTCGCTGACCATCGAGAACGCCCTGGTCATCAAGGACATCAAGATCGTCGAGGGCAAGAACGGCCTATTCGTTTCCATGCCCAGCCGAAGGCGAAAGAACGGAAAGTACCAGGACATCGCACATCCCATCAACAGCGAGTTCCGGCGGATGCTGGAAGACCATGTGTTCCGCGAGTACAAGAAGATCGTCGGGACCGATTTCCTTATCGAGCGCCAGATTCCCGCCGTGCACGAGGCCATGTACGGGGAAGCCTGAAACGCTTTAACGCCGGACGTTAATCAAGCCTGTTCCACCATCGGCGGCGGGGCGGGCTTTTTTATTTTGCCGACGCCACGGCGGAGGCCCTTCGCTCCACCGGCAGGCGGATGGTGAATGCCGCCCCCTTGCCCGGTTCGCTTGAAACCTCTATCGTCCCGTTGTGGCTTTCGATGATCGAGTGCGCCATCGAGAGTCCCAGTCCGGTCCCTTTCCCCGGATCCTTGGTGGTGAAGAACGGATCGAACACTTTTTCGATGACCTCCGGCGGGATGCCCGTGCCGTTGTCCGCCACGGTGATCAGCGCCTCGTCCCCCACCCGCGCCGTGGAGACCACGATGATGCCGCCGTTTTTCGCCCGCAAGGCGTCGCGCGCGTTGGTCAGCAGGTTCAGGAACACCTGCGCCAGTTTGTCCTCGTCCGCGTATATGGCGGGGAAGTCCTTCGCGTAATGCCGCTCGATCACGATGTTGTCCAGGTTCAGGTCGTGCTCCAGCAGGATGGCGGTCTGGTCGAAAAGGTTATGCGCGTTGACCAGCGTTATCTCCTCTCTGTGCTGGTGGGCGAACATCCGCAGGTTGTCGGTGATCTTCGTGGCGCGCCGCACCTGACGCATGACCTCTTCCAGTTGTTCCTTGTTTTCCGGGGGCAGGTCGTCCATGAGCAAAAGCTGGATGATGGTTCCCATGATATTGAGCGGGTTGAGTATTTCGTGCGCCACCCCGGCGGAAAGCGTGCCGATGGAGGCCAGCTTTTCGCTCCGCAATACCAGCGTCTGCGCCCGTTTCAGGTCGTCCAGCGCTTTTGCGAGTTCCATGTTCAGGTTTTTCAGCCGGTCTTCCCCCCGCTTTTTGACCGTTACATCCTCCACCATTTCGACCGCGGCGCTGACGTTGCCGTTTTTATCCTTGATGGGTGATGACCGGACGAGGTAATTGACGATCTGGTCGCCCACCGGGGTCTCGGTGATGGACTCATGCACCTGGCCGTCCACGAGCGTGAGGTAGGTGGGGCAATATACGCAAATCCCCTCCCGCGGCGGGGTATTGAAAGATTTGTAGCAGATGGGGCGTTCGGAGGGGTCAACCACGGGGAACCACTCCCGCATCTTCCTGTTCATGGAGAGAATTTCCATCTTCGGCGAGATGAGCGAAACGCCTATGCCGATATTGTCCACCAGGCTCCGGAACTGCTCCTCGCTCGCGCGGAGCGCCTCTTCGGCCGTTTTCCGGGCGGTGACGTCTTCAGCGATCCCTACATAACGGGTGACAGCCCCCTCGTTCCCGCTGACCGGGAACCCGCGATTCCATATCCAGCGGCCGGTCCCGTCTGGCAAGACGATCCGGAAGTGGTGGTCGTATGGCCGGCCTTCCTTCTGTTTTTCGAAATCGTGGAGGACTCTCTCCCGGTCTTCCGGATGTATCGCTTCGAGGAAGGAGCGCGGATTTTCATACAGGCTATTCCGCGAGAGTGTCCATACCCGCTCGTAGCCGGGGCTAACGTAGTAAATTTTTTCGAGCGGGACATCCGCCATCCAGAACACTTCCGATATGTTTTCCGCGATCAGTTTGAACCGTTCTTCGCTTTGCCGCAGCTGATCCGCCATCTCTCGCGCCTTTTTTTCCGCTCCGGCTTTTTCCGCCTCCCCGACGGCGATTTCACGCGCCAGTTCAAACGGGCGGTAAACAAAGAAGTAGATGGCCGGCATCAGTAGTGCCGTCAGGAGCAGGGTGTCAACGATCCCGTTCACGACGGGGGGAAGGTCCATGAGCGGGAGAACCCACTGCATGAGAACCATCTCGATGAAAAAGATGGTAATCAGGACATAAAGGGCCAAGCGTAACGGGGATGGCAGGAAGAAGGCGCTTTTCCGGTTCTCAAGGAACCGGAGAAACCGATCGGTCAGCCGCGAAAACACCATTTCCACCACTCGTGCTGTTTTGTATATAATTATAGTAACACAGTAATACGCACGAATGCGGTGTACGGCGGTGTCCGGCTGGGGTACACTATTGTCCTGAAATGGACAATAACAGCGAAAAAGAACGGGAAGAGCGGCTGAAGCGCCTTACCGCGCTGGGCGAGGCGGCGGCAAGCGTGGCGCACGAGATACGCAACCCGTTGGGGAGCATGGAGTTATACGCATCCCTGCTGGCGGAACGGCTTACCGAGGATGCCGAGAGCTTGGCCATGCTGGAAAAGATACAAGCCGGACTCGACAGTATTGAACGGATCGTTTCGGGCTATCTGATGTTCGCGGTGCCGGCCCGGCCCCACTTGGGACTGGTATCCCTGCATGCGGTGTTGACGGATGTGGAAAAGTTCGCCGCGCCGCCGGGGGGGAGCGTTTCCTTCGTCCTCGATATTCCCGAAACATTGACGGCGCTGGGAGACGCGGGGATGCTCAAGCAGGTATTTTTGAATTTGGGATTGAACGCCGTGCAGGCCATGCCGGACGGCGGGACGATAACCGTGTCCGCGCATAGCGAAGGGGAAGGGGTGTTGGTCTCCTTCCGCGATACGGGGAGGGGTATTCCGCCGGAAGTGCGGGAAAAAATATTCGACCCGTTTTTCACCACGAAAGAAAAAGGCTCCGGCTTGGGATTGGCCATCGCCAGCAGTATTATTGCCTTGCACGGGGGTACAATATCCGCTGGCTCCGCGCCGGGAGGCGGGGCGGAATTCACGATCAGGTTGAAAGGCATATGACGGACATACTGGTAGTGGACGACGACGAGAACATGCGCGCCGCGCTGTGCGAGGCGCTGGCGCGCGGCGGCTTTAGCGCGGAACCCGCGGCGGACGCCGAGACCGGACTGCGCAAAGTGGAGACGGGCGAATACCGCCTTGTGGTGGCGGACATCCGGATGCCCAAAATGACCGGGCTGGAACTGCTGGCCCGCGTGAAACAGGCCAAGCCTTCCACCGCCGTGGTGCTCATCACCGCATACGGCACTGTGGATACGGCGGTGGAAGCGATGCGCACCGGCGCGGACGATTACCTGCTCAAGCCGTTCAACGCGGAAACGCTCACAAAGACCGTCCGTAAATGTCTGGACGGCGGTCAGCCGCCCGAACCGGCAAAACCGGTGCAACGGCCCGTTGCGCCGCGCAAGCCCGCCGTGAAAGACCGGCGGATCGTGACGCAAAACAAAAAAATGATGGAACTGCTGGACATAGCGGAGCGCACGGCGGATTCGAAAGCGTCGGTGCTCATTCAGGGGGAAAGTGGCACGGGCAAGGAGCTTTTGGCCCGGTTCATACACCAGAAAAGCGGACGGGCGAACGGCCCGTTCGTGGCCATCAACTGCGCGGCCATCCCGGAGACCCTTTTGGAGAGCGAACTCTTCGGGTACGAAAAAGGGGCGTTCACCGGCGCGATGGCGCGCAAAACGGGACGCTTCGAGCTTGCCGACGGCGGCACCATCCTGCTGGACGAAGTGACGGAAATGGACTTCAACCTGCAGGCGAAACTCTTGCGCGTTTTGCAGGAGCGGGAAATAGACCGCGTGGGCGGCTCCGCCCCCGTGCCGGTGGACGTGCGGGTGGTGGCCACCACGAACCGGAAAATGGAAGAGGCGATAAAAGGCGGCAAATTCCGCGAGGACCTGTACTTCCGCCTCAATGTCATCCCGCTCGTCATCCCCTCGTTGCGGGAACGGACGGAGGACATTGAACTGCTGGCCGAGCATTTCTTGAAAAAGTTCAGCGCCGATTCGGGCCGTCCCGTCACCGGCATCGCGCCGGAGACGATGGCGGCGCTGAAAAAGTGCCGGTGGAACGGCAATATACGCGAACTGGAAAACGTGATGGAGCGCGCGGTGCTCCTGTGCCGGGGAAATACGCTCCGGCCCGAGGATCTTTTTCTCGCGCCGTCCGCCGAAGGGGAGCAAAAACCGGCGGAGGCGGGCGCCATTCCCGCAGGCGTTACGGTGGAAGAAATGGAAAAAAAGCTCATATTGGGCACGCTGGAAAAAGCGGGGCACAACCGCACCCGCGCGGCGGAACTGCTGGGCATCTCCATCCGCACCTTGCGGAATAAACTCAACGCCTATAAGCTTGAACCGGAAGGAATATAAAAAATGCTTGAAGAACGTTTTTATTCGCTGGGACGCTACCTGAAAAACATGTTCGACGAGCGCGTCCACCGCATCAGCGTACAACTCGGCGCGGCGCCGGAAGGGGAGGCCGCCGTATACGCGCTGTGCGCGGGCGGAACCATCGCGGCTCCCGCCGCGGAGAATGGCTCCGCGCCGGTGGCCGGGCAGATGCACAACGCGAAAGAGCGGGTGCGCCAGCGGTTCAAGTTCGGCAAGTTCATGGTGCATCTCCATTCGTCCGCCGGGGTGCTGACCTCGATGGCCGCCATCGAAAAAGCGGTGGACGAGATAACGCTGGACAACGAGGTTATCGGGATCACCATCACCGTCCGGCCGGAATACCTGACGGACGAGATGGTGGCGTTTTTGACCAAAACCTCGCGGCGGATATGCACCTGGCTGGAGGTGGGCTTGCATACGGTGAACGATGAAACGCTCCGGCGGATCGGCCTGAACCACACCGGCGCACAGGCCAAGGATTCCCTCCTGCGCCTGATGAACACCCGCGCGCACATCGCGCCGCATGTGGTGTTCGGCCTGCCGGGCGAAACGCCGGAGATGATGCGCCGGACGATCCGGGAAGTGGCCCGCCTGAATATCGAGGGGATAAACATACACAACATGTACGTCCTGAAAAACACGCCGCTGGAGCAGGAGTACGCATCCGGCGCGTTGAAACTGCCGGAGCGCGCCGAATACATCGGACTGGTGTGCGATTTCATCGAATACCTCCCGCCCTCGGTGGTACTGCACGGCCTCGTGGGAACCGCGCCGGAGGATCGCCTGCTGGCGCCGGACTGGACCCTGCTCCGCAAGGAAAACCTGGACATGATAATCGCGGAACTGGAGCGGCGCGGCTCGGTGCAAGGGTGCAAGCTGACCGAACTGTACGAGGTCCCGCTCCCCGCGGCGAATGGGTGATCTTTCCCAGCTTGGCAAGGCCCTGCTGATCCTTGGCGTGGCCGTGGCCGTCATCGGCCTTGTGCTGATGGCGGCGGGAAGCATTCCCGGCATCGGCAAATTGCCGGGCGACAACTTCATCAGGCGCGAAAAAATCTCGTTTTATTTTCCGCTGGGGACGAGTATCCTTCTCTCGGTTTTGCTTTCGCTCATCTTGTATTTGTTTGGAAGGAAATGAAATGCCCATAGAACTGTCATTCCCGCGAAAGCGGGAATCCAGTGTTTTTGCGGCCCGGACAGTTCTGTCCGTGGTGGCCGCCTTTGCGCTCATTAGCCCGGCGGCGTTCGCGGAGACCACCGGCATCGAAGGACTGTTCGGCGTCGAGATCCGCGTGGCGCTGGCGCGTTCCGCCGTATCCTCCGACATAGCGGGGGAGGGGGGTCTGCTGGTCGCATCGGCGGAGAGCGGCGCGCGGCTGAACACCGGGAGCGTGGACCGCATCGCGGTCAGGCGCGACCGGCGCGGGATAAAATTGAACACGCTCGTATTCCCGGTGAAGTCCATCCGCGTGGAGGCGCAAGGCGGCATCGTGTCGTTCAACGGCAAGCGGTACCGCGGCTACCTGGTGCTGTGGGATAACGACAAAGGGACGTTCGACGTGGTGAACCATGTGCCGATGGAGGATTACCTGCGGAGCGTGGTGGCGATGGAGATGCCCAAAAGCTGGCCGCTGGAGGCGCTGAAGGCACAGACGGTGGCGGCCCGCACCTACGCGCTGTACCGGCGGCAGGAAAACGCCGGGACCTACTTCGACGTGGAGACCGACGTGATGGATCAGGTGTACGGCGGCGTGGCGGTGGAAAACGGATTTACCGACGCGGCGGTGGAGGGGACTTCCGGCTTGGTGCTCAAATACGAAAATCAGCTGGTGAAGGCGTTTTTCCACGCCAACGCGGGGGAGCGAACGGAAAACGGCGAAGAGGTGTTCCGCGGGGTGGATGTGCCGTACCTCAAGAGCGTGCCGTGCCGCTATGCCAAACAGTCGCCGTACTACGTTTGGCAATTGAGCATCCGGAGCCAGGAAATAGAGAACGCGCTTTCCCGCGCGGGGCTTTTTTCCGGCAAGATCACCGGCATTTCGGCGCACTCGCACACGCGCACGGGCCGGGTGCGGTTTTTGAAAGTGCAGGGCCGTTCGCGGTCCGAACTGGTGGAGGCCACCGCGTTCCGCGCCGCCATCGGGAGCACCCGGATAAAAAGCACCCGGTTTTCCCTCCGGAAACAGGGGCAGACTTTCACGTTCATGGGGACCGGCTACGGCCACGGCGTTGGCCTGTGCCAATGGGGGGCCAAGGGGATGGCCGAAGCGGGAAAAAATTTCAGTGAAATACTTTCCCACTACTATCCCGGCATCACCGTTTCCAAAGATGATTTCATAGCCACCCCGGAGTAGCGCATTTCCACCAAAGCATCGGACTACGACTACCACCTGCCGGAAGGGCGTATCGCGCTGTACCCGCCCGCGCGGCGGGGTGATTCGCGCCTGATGGTTTTGGACCGTAAGACCGGGGCCATCACCCACCGCGTTTTTTCCGAACTGCCTGAACTGCTGGCTTCCGCCGATGCGCTGGTGCTGAACGACACGCGGGTGGTTCCCGCGCGCGTCATCGGCAGGCTGGTGAACGGTTTTGAAACGGAATTCCTCATCGTCCGCTTTGCCGAAGAGGGAGCGCTGTGCCTCGTGCGCGGATTGAAAAAGCTGAAGCCCGGCGCGCGCATCGAATTCGGCGGCGGCCTATTCGGGGAGTTTGTCCGGCGCATGGAGGAGATGGGGCTGGTGCGGTTCAACCTGCAAGGCACCGCATTGAACGACTGGCTGGAAAAGAACGGACATATTCCATTGCCGCCGTATATCGCCCGTGCCGACGAGAGCCTGGACAAGGAACGCTACCAGACGGTGTTCGCGGAAAAGGACGGCTCGTGCGCCGCGCCAACGGCGGGCCTGCACTTCACGCCGGAGATTTTGGCGGCCATCGCGGCGCGCGGTATTGGGATACACAAGGTCTGCCTGCATGTGGGGCCGGGCACGTTCCGCCCGATTCAGCAGGAGGATATTTTGTTGTACACGCCGGACGCGGAATACGCCAAGGTGCCGGAAGGACTTTTTGAAAAACTGGCGGACGCGAAGAAGTCGGGCGGGCGCGTGGTTGCCGTTGGCACCACTACCACGCGCGCGCTGGAAACGGCGGCGTTGCACGGCGGCGCTTACAAGGGGTTCACCGATATGTTCATTTATCCGGGGTTCAAATTCCGCGCCGTGGATGCGCTGGTGACGAATTTTCACCTGCCCCGTTCGCCTCTGTTGGCGCTGGTCTGCGCGTTCGCCGGGCGCGAGCGCGTGCTGGTCGCTTACGAGGAAGCGATACGCGAAGGCTACCGCTTCTATTCCTACGGCGACGCGATGATGGTGGTCTAGGATAATTTGATTACCGGTGCCGTTTTGTTGTAATGTTTTTTCTTAAGATGGGATTAGGGGATACTGGAAGAGGGAAATCCAGCAATTTCTTTCTTCACTATTATTTTCAAAAGTATTTCTAAGGGAGTTCTTTTTTTTATGCACGCTGACCGTGGCGAACAAGAGCTGGCACATTCAAAATTAGACCATGCCTGCCTTGATGCGTGTATTGACTGTTCCGGTTCTAAGTGTTGCGGGGCTATTAGCTACGGAGGAATTATCGAGCCTCCTTTTCTGACGGCCTTTGATATTGCCCAAATTGAGAAAGGTCTTGGTTTGAAGCCGGATGAATTCTCAGATTTGCGGAAGAACCCCAATACGGGGAATGATGTCCGCTTTTTAAGGACAAACCCGAATGGAGGATGCTTTTACCTTGATTCCGGGAGATGTAAGATTCATGATTTTAGACCGGTTGATTGCCGGCTTTTTCCAATGGATATTAGAAGGCTTGAAGGAATGAATAAGTGGGTTATATACAATTTTCAACACTGTGAACTGTCCGAGGGCGATTTTTCCCTCTTGAAATCGCAAATGCCCCCCGCATTGTCTATTCTTGGCGATGAACTTGAAGATTATGCATCGGTTCCGGTTCCCGGGATGGTGAATTTGATGTACTCGATCATTTCCCCGGTATAGGCAAGACTTGCGGGGGGGTTGAATGGAAAATGGATCGGAAGATTCTGGCATAGATTTCATTGCCGCTATCCTCTCTCCCATCGGTATATTCTTCCTGGGGTGCGCGTTTGCGCTCGCATTAAACGAATTGCCCGGGAATTTTCATTCGCAGAATCTTTACTATGTCGTTGCAAGCGGTGGCGTCATTCTCGCGCTTTTTACTTACCTGATTAACAGACAACGAGAGAATAAACAAAGGCAAAAGGAATTGATTCAGCGGCAAAACGAAATATACCGTGCGATTGATGATAAATATTTTTCATACCTGCAACACTGTATGGCCAACCCAGAGTTGGACGTTTACGACATACCCAATTTGAAGATTCCATATGACCCGGGCAAGGAGGCGGATAAGAAAAAAGAACTGATTGCCTATACGATGCTGATCTCGTTAATGGAGATCGCTTTCATCGAATACCTGGCCGCGCCCAAATCAATCAAGGATAATCAGGAATGGGCTTGGCACGAATATATTAAACGATTTGCAGGTCGGGAGAATTTTAAATGGGCGTGGAATACCTGGAACGAAAATGAAAGTTTCCTGTTCGACAAGCGATTTGTAGCATACATGGAAGAACTTATGAAGTAGCGGGAAATCGTCTGCTGGATTACGCCACCGTGCCAGCTCCCGTCATGGAGGAAATACCCTACCGGCCGATAGCGCCGGTGGAACCCTACTGACGCGGACTGCTGAGAAATAGGTCGTCCGCCCCCCCCCTAAACTCCCGCTAATTATTTGTACTGGCGTAAGCGAGCTAAATGAAGTATTTTTACTGTCATAAGGCGATACATTTTATTTTGACGGTTCAATATGCGGGGAAAAGATATTACAATGTTCGGAGGTAATTAACTTTGATAGGGTGCACCATGGATTTTGTAATGCCCAAGCTGGAGTGGGACGAGTCCTACAGCGTAAAAGTAGGCGAGTTCAACGACCAACACAAGCTCCTTTTCGACTACATCAACGACCTGCGCGATTCGATGATGGGCAAGAAGGGGAAAGATACGGTCACGAAAACCCTGAACAACCTTCTGGACTACACGAATACCCATTTCTTCAATGAAGAGATAATGCTGTACAAGCATGAATATCCCGATTACGAAAAGCACAAGGCCGCGCACGACCAGTTCCTTTCCGACATCCGGGGATTCTATGTGCGGTTCCACGCCGGTTCCGCGGACAGCCGGCTGATAAGCGCCGAGATCATCGCCGTTGTCACGGAGCTTTTGCAGGAGCACATCCTGAAAGCGGACAAGGCATACGCGGCCTTCCTGAACTCCAAAGGGGTGAAGTAGTTCTTTAAAAAGAAACGGCGGCGCACTTCTCAATGCGCCGCCGGTATCGGAATTCTAGTATTCGAGCTGGCTGAAGAAGAAAGGCACTTCCCGCGCCGCCGAGGCCGGCGAATCGGAGCCATGCACCGTGTTCTTTTCCATGTCCACCGCGAAGTCCTTGCGGATGGTGCCGGGGTCGGCTTTCGCCGGATTGGTGGCCCCCATCAGGGTGCGCCAGTCGGCGATGGCGTTTTCCTTTTCCAGCGTCATGGCGATGATCGGCCCGCTGGTCATGTACGAGCACAGCGAATCGAAGAACGGCCGCGCGGAATGCTCCGCGTAGAACGCCTCGGCCTGCGCCCGCGTGAGCTTCAACTGCTTCATCGCCAATATCTTGAAGCCGTTTTGCAGGATGCGGTCGAGCAATTGCCCCTGTTTGCCGCGTTCAAGGCCGTCCGGTTTTATCAGTCCCAAGGTGCGTTCAATGCTCATAGTGCAAATTCATCCACAAATTGGTTAAGGTCCCTGTTTTTATCCGCTTTTGCTTTTTCGCTTATCTTCTTCAGTCCGTCCAGCAGGGTGGGCCGTTGGGTCTGGAAGAACACGCCGCTGTACACTTTGCCCGTCGGCGGGTTGAACGCCTTGTCCAGCGCCGCCACGAGGTTCCCTTTGTCGTGGTCCGCGGGCAGTTCCGCCATCGCGTCCTTGTAGAAATCGAATGTGTCCTGTTTGTTGAACGTAAGGCAGGGTGAGATGACGTTCACATAGGAGAACCCTTTGTGCTTTATCGCCTGTGTGATGATGTCCGCCAGCTGTTTCGGACTGCCGGAGAACGCCTGTGCCACGAACGTGGCGCCGTAGATCAGCGCGTAGGCCAGCGGGTTCACCGAGGCCGGGTCGGGCGCGCCGTACGGCGTGGTGGCGGTCACCATGCCGGTGTTGGACGTGGGGGACACCTGACCTTTGGTGAGGCCGTAGATGTGGTTGTCCATCATGATGCAGGTGAGGTCGGTGTTCTTGCGCGCCACATGCGGAAAGTGTCCGCCGCCGATGGAGAACAGGTCGCCGTCGCCGCCGAACACCACTACTTCCAGTTCCGGGTTGGCCAGCTTCAGGCCGGTGGCCACGGGGAGCGAGCGCCCGTGGAGCGAATGGAACCCGTAGGTCTTCATGAAGTAGGGCAGACGGCTGGAACAGCCGATGCCGGACACGCAGACGGTGTTGTACAGAGATACCTGCAAGGACGCGAACGCCTGCTGAACGCCGTTGAGCACGCCGTAGTCGCCGCATCCGGGGCACCACACGGGGCGCAGGTCGCTTTTGTAATCTTTTGCTTTCAGGACTTCCGCGGTGGTAGTCATTACAGCACCTCCTTGATCTTGTCGAGGATCTGTTTCGGGGTGAACGGCATGCCGCCGTAAACGGGGTAGCTGATGCCGTCTATGCCGGTTTTGCCGCGCAGTATCTCGGCGAACTGGCCCTGTTTGTTCACTTCCGGCACCAATATCTTTTTGCATGTCGCGGCGAACGCCTTGATCTGCTTTTCCTGGAGCGGCCACACCAGCTTGGGGTGCAGTGCTTTCACTTTCAGCCCTTCGGCGCGGGCCATGTCCACCGCCTCGCGCACCACGCCCAGCGTGGAGCCCCAGCTTATCACGCCCACGTCGGCCTGGCCTTCGCCCTGCACTTCGGGGGCGGGCACGAAGTCCACCACGCTATCCAGTTTGTTGAACCGTTTGTCGCTCATCTTCACATGGTCTTCCGACGTGAACGAAGGGGAGGACGACTGGCTGTGTTCCAGCCCGGTCGAGATGTACGCGCCGCCTGGCTCGCCGGGGATGGACATGGGGGAAACGCCCGATTCGGTGAGCTTGTACCGCAGGTACGGCTCGTTGCCATTGCCCGGCTTGAAGCGGTCGCGGTTCACAATCGTGTATTTCTTCGGGTCGGGCCGCTTGATGGATTCCGTGCGGAAGCCCAGCGAGCCGTCGGTAAGCAGGAGCACCGGCGTTTGGTATTTTTCGGCGATATTGAACGCCAGCACGGTCAGATCCACCGCGTCCGCCACGTTCTCGGCGGAGAGCACCACGCGCGATGCGTCGCCGTGACCGCCGTGGGCCGCCATGAACAGGTCGGACTGCTCATGCTTGGTCGGCAGGCCGGTGCTGGGGCCGCCGCGTTGCACGTCCACTATCACGCAGGGGAGTTCCGCCATGTGCGCCAGGCCGATCATTTCCTGCATCAGCGAGAGGCCGGGGCCGGAAGTGGAGGTCATCGCCTTCGCGCCGCCGTAGGAAGCGCCCAGAACATTCGCCAGCGAGGCTATCTCGTCTTCGGCCTGCACCAGCACGCCGCCCACTTTCGGGAGCGCCTTGGAGAGGTATATGGCCACTTCGGTGGCCGGGGTGATCGGGTAACAGCTCAGGAAGTTGCACCCGGCCAGCAGTGCGCCCAGCCCCACCGCCTCGTTGCCGGAGATGATGATCTGGTTTTTGTCCACCGCGCCGCCCGTGCCCATCTTGTAGGGGTCGGTCTTTTTGTGGTGTTCTTTCATGTAGGCCGTGCCGGCGTCAATGGCTTTCAGGTTGGTGTCCACCACCGCCTGCCCCTTTTTGCCGAACTTTTCCTTGATCAGTTCGCGCAGGTCGTCCGGGGCGATGTCGAACATGTACGAAAGCGCGCCCAGCGCCACCATGTTTTTCGCGCGGTACATGTCGAGGTCCTTTTTGGCGATCTTCGACATCGGGAGCGCGTAACAGGTTACGCCTTCGATCTTCACTTCCTCTTCGATCTCGCCGTCCGGGTAGTCGTACACCAGCACGGTGCCGGGGATCAACTGGCTCCGGTTCTTGTCCAGCGCTTCCTTGTTGAACGCGCAGAACACCTGGAAGCCGGTGCCTTCGGACTTGATTTTGTCCTTCGAGAACCGCACCTGGTACATGGCGTAACCGCCGCGTATCTCCGCCGGGAAGGTCTTGAACGTCAGTATCTGCAGGCCGGAACGCGCGGCGGCTTCCGCCACCATGTCCCCGGCGCTGATGATGCCTTCGCCCCCTTCGCCCCCTATCCGTATGATCAAATCGCTCATCCGCTCTCTCCTTCTACGGGTGATTTACTTGAGGACTTTCTTTATCGTTTCGCCGATGTCCGCCGGACTCACACAAACGTGGATGCCCGCTTTTTCCATCGCCGCCATTTTTTCTTTCGCCGTGCCTTTGCCGCCCGCGATGATGGCGCCCGCGTGGCCCATCCGGCGCCCCGGCGGCGCGGTCTGCCCCGCTATGAAGCCGACCACCGGTTTTTTCACATGGGACTTTATGTACTCGGCGGCCTCTTCTTCCGCCGTGCCGCCGATCTCGCCGATCATCACGATCGCGTCGGTGTCTTTGTCTTCGTTAAAGAGTTTCACCGCGTCGGTGTGCGTGGTGCCGATCACCGGGTCGCCGCCGATGCCGATGCAGGTGGACTGCCCGATGCCCAGCGCGGTGAGCTGGCCCACCGCCTCGTAGGTGAGCGTGCCGGAGCGCGACACGATGCCCACGCGGCCCGGCTTGTGTATGTGACCGGGCATGATGCCTATCTTCGCCTGGCCGGGGGTGATGACACCGGGGCAGTTCGGCCCGATGAGCCGCGCCCCCTTTCCCTTGATGGCGTTGAACGCCTTGACCATGTCTTGCGCCGGGATGCCCTCGGTGATGCACACGATGAGTTCGATGCCCGCCTCGAACGCCTCCAGTATCGCGTCCGCCGCGAAGGGGGGCGGCACGAATATCATGCTGGCGTTCGCCTTTGTCTCGTTTACCGCGTCGCGCACGGTGTTGAACACCGGGATGCCCTCCACGGCCTGCCCCGCCTTTCCGGGAGTGACCCCCGCCACCACGTTGGTGCCGTAATCGCGCGAGCCGAGCGCGTGGAACATGCCTTCCTTGCCGGTGATGCCCTGAACAACGAGCCGCGTGTGTTTGCCGACCAATACGCCCATGCCCTTATCCTTTCAAAGCCGCGACGGCCTTTTGCGCGCCGTCTTTCATTCCGTTGCCGATGATGAACTTCAGGCCGCTTTCGGCCAGGATCTTCTTTCCTTCATCAACGTTCGTGCCTTCCATCCGGATGATGATCGGGATGCTGATATGTATCTTCTTCGCCGCCGCCACCACGCCGTTCGCCAGCCGGTCGCACCGCAGGATGCCGCCGAAGATGTTTATGAAGATCGCCTTCACGGCCTTGTCGGCCACGATGATCTTCAGCGCTTCCTCGATCTGCTCCGCGCTGGCGCCGCCGCCCACGTCCAAAAAGTTCGCCGGTTCGCCGCCGGAGTGCTTGATGATGTCCATGGTGGCCATCGCCAGTCCCGCGCCGTTCACCATGCACCCGATGTTGCCGTTGAGCTTGATGTAGTTCAGGTTGAACTTCGAGGCCTCTATTTCCAGCGGGTCTTCTTCGTTCAGGTCGCGGTAGTCCACCGCTTCCTTGTGGCGGAACATCGCGTTGTCGTCGTACGCCAGTTTCGCGTCCAGCGCCAGTATCTTCCCGTCCTTGGTCTGCACCAGCGGGTTGATCTCGGCCATCGAGAGGTCTTCCTTTACATACAGGTCGTAGAACCTCGCGATGAAGCTCACCGCCTGGCCGATCATTTCCTGGGGGAAGCCCAGCCCGAAGGCCAACTGTCGGCACTGGTACGGCATGATCCCCACAGCCGGGTCCACCGCCACCTTGAGAATCTTTTCGGGGTGTTTTTCGGCGACCTCTTCGATCTCCATGCCCCCTTCGGTGGAGGCCATAACGATGTTCTTGGAAGTGGCGCGGTCCAGCACGATGCCCATGTACAGCTCGCGCTGTATCTGGCACCCCGCCTCCACGAGCAGTTTTTTCACCACGCGCCCCTCGGGGCCGGTCTGGTGGGTGATCAGGTTCATGCCGAGGATCGCCTTGGCCTGCTGTTCCGCCTCGTCTTCACTGAAGGCCAGCTTCACGCCGCCCCCCTTGCCGCGTCCGCCGGCGTGTATCTGGGCCTTCACCACGACGGGGAAACCGCCCAGCCTTCCGGCCAGTTCGCGCACGTTATAGGTGGAGTCGGTGAAAAAACCATCGGGCACGGGCAAGCCGTATTTGCGCAAAATCTCTTTCGCCTGATATTCGTGTAGCTTCAAATTACCTCCTCAATCTCTCAATTGCGGGACGGGTTAAATTACCATGTTCGGCAGGCGTTTCGCAACCGCGTTTTTAGGGGATGGTCCGGTTGCGTTTGCCCGTCGGGGAGCGGGTTATTTGCGGAGCCGCTTTGTTCATTTCAAATCAAAACTTTGCGGCGAAATCGTTGACATCGGCGGGGGCAGACCCTACAATTAACCAAGCATTAACCGAGAAATGGGGGAAAACGAGAGATGCCCAAAGACCCGGATAAAGAGATGGAGAACCTTTCAAAAGCGATCGTCGAGGCGATACTCGGCTCCGGCGAAGTGAAACACGCGCTCGAAAAGCTGGGCGGCGAAGAGGCGGGCGGCAAGAACTTCATGGTGTTTATGCTGAGCCTTGATTCGCTGGCCGACGCCAAGAAGCGCGAGGTTCAGCCGGAAAACGGAGTCATTCAGCCGGAAATGCCAAAACCGCGGCGCAAAAAGCCGGCGAAGAAGAATGGGGTCTCCGAACTCATAGACGGCAAACCGGTCACGCCGAACGAAAAGAAGTTCCACGACTTCGTTGCAGACCAGTTCGATTCCGAATCCTGGCTGAAAAACTTGCGGCTCCGGCTGGAATAGGCCGCTCAATTGGGGGAATTTTTGACTTCTGCCGATGCCGGTTCGTCCGGCGGGACTTCGGAAAAAAAGCCGCTCGTGCTCGTGGTGGAGGACGACGAAGTCTTGCGTCTGGTGCTCACCACGGAGCTGGCGCGGATTGGGTTTTTACTGGCCGAAGCGGAGCACGGGGAAAAAGCTCTGGCTGTTATGGCCCAACAAAGGCCGGACATCATAGTTACCGACCTTATGATGCCGGTGCTGGACGGATTCGGCCTTATCGAGCGGGTGAAGAGCCTGCCGGAGTTCGCCGGGGTGCCGATCATCGCCATCACCGCGTCGAACAACCCCGAAATGAAAAGCAAGGCTCTTGCTCTGGGGGTGGCGTATTTCATGATGAAGCCGTTTGCCTCCGAGGACCTCACGGAGGTCATCAACCGCTACCTCTGACCTTCCCGTTCTTTCTTTCTCCGCCGTTTTGATTTATCGCCGCCTTTTGGTACTTTACCGGTATATGCAAAACAGGATGAAACTGCTGGACGGCGTAAAACGGATCGTGGTGAAAATCGGTTCCGGGGTTATGGCCGGCGCCGATGGTGGCTTGAGCGAGGATACCCTTCAACGGCTGACGGGAGATATTTGCGCGCTGGAAGCGGACGGGCGGTTCGAGGTCATCGTGGTTTCATCCGGCGCGGTGATGGGGGGCCGCAAGGCGCTGGCCCTCCCCGCGGGAAAACTGTCCATCCCCCAAAAACAGGCGGCCGCCGCCGTTGGCCAGGTGAAGCTGATGGATATGTGGAAAAAACATTTCAGCGTCCGGGGGCGCAAGGTGGCCCAAATACTGCTCACGCATGGCGATATAGAGGACAGCGCGCGGTACCGGAACGTGCGCAACACCGTCACCACCTTGCTGGACATGAAGGTCATTCCGGTCATTAATGAGAACGATTCCACCGCCGTGGACGAACTGAAGTTCGGCGACAACGACACGCTGGCGGCGAAGATCACTTCGGTGGTGGACGCCGACCTTTTGTTGATCCTCTCGGACGTGGACGGCCTATATGAATCCGATCCGCGGAAAAATCCCTTGGCGAAAATCATTCCACAGGTGGAGACGATAGACGAGATAGTCCTCGCGCTGGCCGGGGACAGCAGTTCCGGCAGTGGAACCGGCGGGATGCGCGCGAAAGTCCGGGCGGCCCAAGTTGCCTCCGATTACGGCGTTCCGGTGTGGATCATCGGCGGGGGAACAACAGGGGCGATACAAGACGCCTTGCGCCAAGGGAAGGGCGGTACGTTTTTCCATCCCGCCCAAGGAATGTCCGCCAAGCAACACCGAATTTTGCACATTTTGAAGCCGCGCGGGGAAATCGTGGTGGACGACGGAGCGAAACAGGCGCTCACGGGAGGAAAAAAATCCCTCCTTCCTTCCGGCATTGTCGCGGTGCGGGGGGATTTCGAGGCCGGCGATGTCGTGGTGGTCGTTGATGGGCAGGGGGCGCCTCTCATAAAAGGGGTGGTGCAGTACGACCATGCCGAAGTGGACAAGATAAAAGGAAAGAAAAGTTCGGAGATCGAGTCCATTCTGGGGTACAAGAAAAAAGATGAAGTAATGCACCGGGACGACACGGCAACGTATACTCTGGTGAGTGCCGGAAAGGCGGGAGAATGATCGATAGGTCACTTGAAGAGATAGGCAAACGGGCGCGCAAAGCCGCGCGCGGGCTGGCGCTCCTTTCCACCGGAAAAAAGAACGCCGCGCTGGCCGCCATGGCCGACGCGCTGACCGCCAATTCAGCGCGCATCGAAACCGAGAACGCGAAGGACGTTTCCGCCGCACAAGCCGCCGGGACGGATGCCGCGCTCGTTGACCGGTTGGCGCTGAACCCCAAACGGATAGCCGAGATGGCGGATGCCATCCGCCAGATCATCGCCTTGCCCGACCCGGTGGGGGGGATCTATGACGAAACGGTCCGGCCCAACGGCATCAAGGTGGCGAAAATGCGCATTCCCATCGGCGTTATCGGCATTATCTACGAATCGCGCCCCAACGTGACGGCCGACGCCGCATCATTGTGCATCAAGTCCGGCAACGCCGTCATCCTGCGCGGCGGGAGCGAGGCGTTCCACAGCAACATGGCTATAGCGTCCCTTCTCTCGGAAGGGCTGGCGAAAGCGGGGGTGGATCCGGACGCTGTGCAAGTGGTAAAAACGCCCAACCGCGAGGCGGTGATGCAACTGCTGAAAATGGACAAGTACATAGACATCATCATTCCGCGCGGCGGCAACGCGCTGATAAGGATGGTGACGGAGAACTCCCTCATCCCGGTCATCAAACATGACGCGGGAGTGTGCCATGTGTTTGTGGACGAAGGGGCCGACCTGGAAATGGCGAAGCAGATAAACATCAATTCCAAGGTCCAGCGTCCCGGCGTGTGCAACTCGTCGGAAACCCTGTTGGTGCATGCGGCGTGGCTGAAAAACCTGCCCGCCCTGCTGGATGCGCTTGCGGAAAAAGGGGTGGAACTGCGCGGGTGCCCGCGTACGCTCGGCGTGTATCCGATGGCAAAACCCGCCACCGAGGACGACTGGTACGCGGAATACCTCGACCTCATTCTCGCCGTGAAAGTGGTGGACTCGATGGACGAGGCGGTGGAGCATATAGAAAAATACGGCTCGCACCACACCGAGGCCATCGTCACCCCTTCCGAAAATCGTGGGTGGGAGTTCGTGCAAAAAGTGGATTCCTCCGCGGTGATGGTCAACGCCTCCACCCGGTTCAACGACGGCGGCCAACTCGGCCTTGGAGCGGAAATGGGAATAAGCACCCAAAAACTCCATTGCAGGGGACCCATGGGTTTGCACGAACTCACGACCTACAAATACTTCGTGCTCGGCGCGGGCCAAGTGCGCACATAAGGGCTGATTACCGAGACACAGGGACACGGAGAGAAAAATGGCTACACGGTTTAATTCCGCCTTTCCCACTCCTGCTCTTTTTGGGGGGGGAAGGAATGGCGCGGTTGTCTCAAGGGCTGGTCTCTCTCTGTGTCTCCGTGCCTCTGTGGCAGAATACTTTCCAAGGCAATTGGAGTGATGACTTTGAACATCGGGTTGTTGGGCGGGGCGTTCGACCCGGTGCATAACGGTCATTTGGCCTGCGCGGAGCGGGCGGCGGATCGGTTTGGGCTTGAGCGCGTTTTTTTTATTCCCACCGCCGTGCCGCCGCACAAGCAAAAGGGGAGCGCCACCCCGCAAGACCGGTGGGAGATGGTGAAACGCGCGGTGCGCGGCAACGCGCGTTTTTGCGTGTCCCGCCACGAGATGGGGAGCGCAACCCCCTCGTACACTATAGACACGGTCCGCTGGTTCAGGAAAAAATTCGGCGCGAAACTGTACTACATCATCGGCATGGACGCCTTCGCGGAGATACACTCGTGGAAGTCGTCCGGCGAACTGTTGCGCGAGTGCCATTTCATAGTCGCTTCCCGTCCGGGGGCCGCGATCATTCCCTCGCTCAAACGATTGGTGCGGGAATTCCGCGCGGATGGCGTGGCGCTGGACTATCTGAAGAAACCGGGGAAGGACGCCATGGGCGCCGTTTTGCGGGCCACCGGTTCGCCATTCAAGGTGTATGTGAGTCCTTTTCCCGAACTGGACATCTCCTCCACCGCTTTGCGGCGCATGGCGGCCGGGGGCGAGTCCATAAAATACCTTGTTCCGGACAAGGTAGAGCAATATATTATAAGAAGAGGTTTGTACCATAGATGAAAAAGGATTTTACGCCGGACCAGAAAAAGCAGATTTACGCGTGCTACCATGCGTTGATGGACAAAAAAGCGGAGGAAGTGCTTGTGCTCGATTTGCGGGGTATCTCAAGCGTCGCCGATTTTTTTGTCATCTGCCACGGCGGCTCGCAACGGCAGGTGCAGGCGATATCCGACAACGTGGAGCAGGCGTTCCGCTCCGGCGGCGTGAAGGACTACCGGGTGGAAGGGCGCGAGACGGGCACATGGGTATTGATGGACTTCCACGACATCGTGGTGCATGTGTTTTACCATACGGCGCGGGCGTTTTACGCGCTGGAAAATCTGTGGTCCGACGCGCGGACGCTGGAAGGGCGCGAAATTCAGGCATGGGGTTGATATGGGACTGACAAAAGAGCAATTGGCCACGCTGAGGGACAAGCTCCTGCAGATACGGCAGGCGCTGGTGAACGACGTGGACAACATCCAAAAACATTCGAACGACGAATTCGAGTCCGAAGTGCCGGACGTCAACGACGACGCGTCGCGCACTTACAGCAGGACCGTGATGCTCTCGCGCGGCGAGGTGGATCGCCACCAGTTAAAGCTGATAGACGAAGCGCTGGCCTCCATCGAGCGCGGCGACTACGGCACCTGCACGGACTGCGAATCCGAGATCCCGTTCCCCCGTCTGTTGTCCGTGCCGTACGTCGAGCGGTGCATCGACTGCATGACCAAATGGGAACAATCGCAGACGGAACGGTGAGTTCCTGAAGGGCCGATGGCGTTCCGGCTGTTCCTTCCGCTGTTCTTTATTTTCTTCGCGTTCCTCTATATCGCACTGCTGAACCCCGGCACGGTCGAATTCCAGTATGCGCCCGGCCACACGGTGGCGCTGCCGCATGTGGCGCTGGTGATGTTCGCGTTCCTTGCCGGCACGCTGTCGCTTTCGCTGGTCTATTTCTTCAAGGGAGTGGGGGACGTGGCCAACGACATGGCCAACATGTTCCGCAGACTGCGCGCCGCGCGCATCGAGGGATCCCTGCTGAAAGCCCGCCAGAAGGCGGGACAGGGACAGATGGACAAGGCGATGCGCCTGCTGGAAAATATCATTTCCAAAAAGCCGGGACTTTTCGAAGCCCATCTCCTGCATGGGGAGGTTCTGCGGAAAACGGGAAGGGCGCGGGAGGCGTTGCGAGCGCACTCGCAGGCGCTCGCGCTGGATCCCGCGAATCTGGGCGCGATCATCCAGATAAAGGAGGACTACATGGCGCTGGGGGAACACGAGGCCGCCTACCGCCTGCTGGAGCAGGTGCGCGGCAGAATGCCGGAGGATCATGCGGTGCTGGCCGAAATGCGGGACGTAAGCGTGCAACTGGGCGAATTCCACCGCGCGGCGGTATTGCAACGGGAGATACTTTCGCTGACGGCGGACGCCGTTTCGCAAAAAGCGGAGCAGGTGAAAATGGCCGAAACGTACTGCCTGTTCGCCGAACAGCTTCTGGCGGACGGGAGGTTCGATGCCGCGCGCGACCAATTGGATATGGCGCTGAAAGTGGAGCCGGATTTCGTTTGCGCCGCCATGCTGTTGGCGTCCGCCCTCCAAGGGCTTTCGCGCCACGACGAGGCCGGGGCGGTGTTGCGCAGGCAGTTCGAGCGCACCCATTCACCGGTGGCATTGCTCAAGCTGGCACAGATGGATCCCGGCAACCGCGAGGAACTTTTTGCCCGCGCGCGCGGGATTGCGCCGGAAGAAAAGGGGCTGGAACCGGTCCTGATAGCATTGGAAAATGCGCGGGGACTGCGTTACCGGTGCGCCGCGTGCGACGCGGTGGAAAATAGTTATTTTCCCCAATGCCCCTCCTGCGGGAACTGGAACACCGCCAATGCCGCGGTGGAAGAGCCGGTCCCCTCTCCCGATGGTCAATAACAATCATTTATAAATCAGCATCTTATGGTTCATTGGTGTGGCCTAATTTCCGGGCACATTCCTTGCTCTCCTAATTCCTGTTGAGGATGAGTGCGTCAAAAAACGCCTCACTTTAGAGTGAATTGGAAAAAAGGTATAATGACCGCCGAGGATTGGAGGAGATTGTCCTTTTGAAACCGACGGACCGTTTGGCCGGAGGGCGTTCAGCGCCTTCCCATGCAAAGATTTATTCCGTGGCCGGCGCACAGGCAGGTTGCGGAGCCACGTTGTTCTCGGTTTTTTCCGCCGCGTCGCTGGCCAATGGCGGCCGGAAAACGCTTCTCATTGAATTCGGCGATTCGTCCTCCGGCGCCTGCCGCGTGTTGGGACTGCCCCAGCCCGAGTTGGCGCTGAAGGATTTTTATTCGCGCAAAAAAAAGATTTCGGAACTGTCGGTCGCCACGGGCGTAAGCGGACTCCGCTTTTTATGGGGCGGCGCGTTGCCGAACGGACGGGGACGGTTGTTTGGCATCGGGGGCCTCTTCGAGCATCTGCGGCGGCTGGACTATGCCGCGATTATATTGGACCTCGGCGCGGAGCGGGACAACCGGAAGATGGACTACCTCCTGCTGGCCGATCACCGGGTGGTTGTCGCGCCCGCCTCCGAAGGGGGGGTGGAACATTTGGCCGCGCATTTTTCCTCCGCCACGGTGCGGCGCTTCGAGCATTTGGCCCGCAAAAAAAGCCGCGCCGCCGAAGCCGCCGCGCTGGTCCGGCGCGAAGCGGCACGCGATCCGAAAGGCGTGGGGAACGCGGTGAAATCGCTGTTCCCGCTTTTTGCCCCCCAATGGGAAAATGCCAAGGCGGGGCTGAGGCTTCACGCGGTGGCGAACTTCGTTTCATCCCCGGAGCACATGGAGCTGGCTTCGCGCAGGATCTCCGCCGCATTCGATTCCGCGGTTCCTTCGCCGGTCAAGGCGTTGTACCTGCCGGCTTTTCCGGCGCGTCCGGCGTTGGGGGATGGTTTCTCGTCGGCGGTGGAAGCGGTGCTGGACGACATCACCGGCGTGGCGGATCTGGGCGAAGCGCGCATGGCGCAGTTGCTGGAACGCGCCACCCCGGATGGGGAAAACCCCCAAGCGGTGGCTCACCGGCTCGAATTGCTGGATGCCGTGGGGCGGGAAGTCGAGAACGAGCGGCAACGCCGGCTTGGGGCATTGGATCGGGAACTGGAGCAACAACGGGCGGACAAGTCCGACCGGATGAACCGGAAGATGGACATCGCGCTGGCGGAGCGGAAAAAGGAATTGCTGGCCGCCATAGAGAAACAGGTGGAAGACGTGCGGCGCGAACGGGCCGCCGCCCTGCAATTGGACCTGGAAAAACGGCGGGCCGAGATGATGGGGGAATTCGCCCGGCAGATGGAGCACAAGGAGCGCGAGGCGGAAGAAGCGTTCGCCAAGGTGAAGGAGTTCCGACTGAAGGAGACCGACGCGGCGGTGGAGGCCTATTTCCGCAACGCGAAGGTGAGCGCCGATCGCGAACTGGGCACCCAACGCAAGCGGCGGGAGGCCGAGATAAACGACGACCTGCTGATGCAAAAGCGGAAAAAGCTCGCCGCGATGGAAACCGAGCTTTCGGAAGAGATAGAAAAGATCCGGGAGATGATCTGGCAACAGCTTGAGGAAAAGCGCCGGACCCGGCTGGAAGAGATCGACCGCGCGGTGGAACAGTACCGCAAGGGGAAACTGGCGGGAGTGGACGGCGAGGCGCAGACGCGCCGGGCCGCCGTTGAAAAGAGCATCGAGGAAGAGGTGGAGCGCACAAAGAACTTCCTGATGCAGGAAGCGCAACGCGAGGTGATGGCGTTTTCCGCGCTGGCCGATACGGATATGGCAACGGCGCGGCAGGCCGGCATGCGCCGGATCGAGCAGGAGATGGGCGCGGAACGCGAACGGGTGAAAAAACACATCCGGGCCGAAGCCGACCGCATAAAAGAAGAAAAAGAAAAGGAAATTCCCGCCTACATCGAGCGGGTGCGGAAAGAGCGGACGCAGGCGCTGGAGCGCAACATGGAGCTTTTGCGCGGTGAGCTGGCGGCGAAAGTTGCCGCGGACGCCGAGCAGGCGAGGCTGAAAGCCATGCACGAGATAGCCCAACAGACAACGGCGCGACGCGAAGAAGTGTTTGCCTCGCTGGAGATCGAGCGGACCGGGCGGTTGTCCGAGATGGACCGTGAACTGGCGCAGACCCGCGCCACCCGCGCCGCCGAGCAGGAACGCGAACTGGCGCGGATCAACGACGAATTGCACGGCGCCCTGCGGCTGAAACTGGCCGAAGAAGAGGCGCGCCTGAACGCCCTGATGGAAAAGGCGCTCCGTGAAAAACGCGACGAGAAGGAAGAGGCCCTTTCGGCCATCATCAAGGAGGAACGCACCCGCCGCGTGGAGGAGTTGAACACGGAGTTGGCCCGCCAGCGCGAGGCGATGATGGACGCCATCACCGCCGAGATGCGGCTGGTGCGGGAACAGGAGTTGGAAAAGCTCCGGCAGGAGGTTACCCAGATACGCGCCCAGAAGCTCAAGCAGGTGGACCAGGACATCCGGGCCGAAATACGCCGAAAGTCCGAGTCCATGACCATGAACCTGCGGGACGTGGAGGCCGCCATGCGGGCCGAGATGCAGGAGCGCGTGTCCGAAGAGGATGTGCGGTTGCGCCGGACGCTTTCGGAAGAGGTCAGCCGCGAGATGGCGGCCCTGCGTTCGAAGATGCGGACGGACTTCGCCGCCGAAGAGTCCCGCCTGCGGTCCGAATTGAAAGGGATGCTGGACGAGGAAAAGACCCGGCGGCTGGAAGCGATCGGGCGCGAGACCGCCCTGCGCAAGGCGAAGGGCGAAGAAAATATCACCCAATGGGTGGAGCGCGAAAAGGAGCGGCTGGCGGCGGAAGTCCACTCGAAGATCGCGGAAGAGGAACAGGTCAAGCGGCAACTGCTGGAATCGCGCCTGGAGTATGACCGCAGGCGGGTGGCGGACGACATCGCCTTGGAGCGCAAGCGCGCCGAAACGGAAGAACAAAGAAAGCTGAAAGCGTGGACCGATCAGAAGAGGAGCGAGGCGGTGGCGCAGGTGAAGCGCGCCGTGAAAGAAGAGCACCAGCGGATGATGGATGGGCTGGAGGAATCGCTGGTCGACGAAAAACACCGCCGGTTCGCCGATCTGGAACACAAAATGGAAATGGAGCGGCAAAAGAGGCTGGCCGCGCTTTCGGCGGAAACGCTGAAGGCGAAGGAGTCGCAATTGATACGGTTGGAGGCCGAAATGCGCGAAGTGAAGGAGAACCGGACGCGCGAGGCCGAGCGTGCCGTGGCCGAGGAAGGCCGCAGGATGGAAGAGAGCATGGACAAGAGGTACCGCGAATTGGCGAAGAAAAAAGAGGAATGGCTGGAATTCGAGAGCCGGCGGCGCAACATGGAGCTTCAGGCGGCGTTGGAAAAGGATTTGGAAACCGAAAAGGCCAAGCGTCTCCAGCAGAGGCTGGCCGAACTGGAACAGGAAATGGCTGACCGCCGCCGCCAGTCGCGTGCGGACGTGGAAGAGGAAAAGGCGCGGCTGATGCTCAACCTGCGCGATGAAATGGGGATGCGCCGGAAAGTGGTGGCCCGGAAAATGGCCACGGGCCTGAAGGCGAAGATCGCCCAGCACGCCGAGCGGATGGAAGGCGAGGTGGCGGTGGACCGGGAAAAGCGCCTGATGGAGATCGAAAAGGAAGTCATGGACCTCCGGCAAAAGCGTGTGGAACAGATGGAGGCCGAGGTGTCCCGGGAGCGCGAACGGCGCGTGGAAGGGATGCTGGCCGAGATCAAGGCGGAGCAGGAAGGGCGGCGGCAGGAGATCATCGCCGAGATGTCGAAAAAGAAAGAGGAACTCGACCTCTCATGGGAGAAGGAGAAGAAGGACTTTTTCGACCGGCTCCAAAAGGAGGTGGCCCGGAGCAAGGGGGTCACTTCGCAGTACCTTGAATCCGAAATGGAGCGTCTCCAAAAAGCTTGGCGTCTCAACTGACCAATTGTCCTTCCCTCCCGCATTGGAGGTTTGCCGTTACCCCCCCCCCTGTTCCGCGCCGGTTGAATATTCATAAAAGGTGGTTTACCCTGATTATGCTTTTCATTGGAGGGTGTTCTATGGGGCATTTGACGCGGAAAGACGTTGCCAAGCTTATGGATGCCGCGCAACAACTATATGCGGACACCGCCAGCCCGGATTACCCGTACCGGGTGAATTGGGTGCTCTCCCGTTTGATCCCGTGGGATCACTCAATAATCGCCTCGACGGATTGCAAGGAAAGGACCGGCATCGTCGTGGGGTTTCCGTTTGGCGCCTTGCCCCCGCAATTCTTCACCACCTTTTCCCTGTTCATGCATCAGCATCCCGCCTACCCTCCTCCGCTGTTCGGCCAGCCGATGCCTCCGGCAAAGTTCGGCAAAAGGCCGGAGGTGCGGAAAGAGTTTCTTCGCGTGGCGGCCGAGGGGCGGGTGGGCAGGGTATCCGACTCGATGAGCCGGAAAACGCTGACCAAGTTGGAGTTTTACAACGAGGCGTTCAAACCGCATGGCATCGAATACCAGCTGGGGGCGCATTTCCACCGGAAAGGGTCGCGGGTGGATTCCTTGGCCATAAGCCGTAGCCAAAGGGATTTCTCGGAGCGCGAACGGCTCATGCTTGAACTGATCATTCCCGCGGTTAAGCGGGGATTTTCCCTTAATCGCACGTTCGCGCCGCCGCCGGGGCGGCTTGCCCGGTGGGAGGACGTTGCCGGATCGCGCGGCGTGGAGGTGATCGCCATCGGGCCGCGGGGTATGATCCGGCATTCCACCGATAATTCTCTGGAATGCCTTGGCCGCCATTTCAAGCTCCCGCCGGGCGGTGGCATCCTTCCGGAACCTCTGCGCCGCTGGTTCGCGGAACAGATGAAATTTTTCGCCGCCGACAATGATCTGGGAGGTCTAAAACCGTTCATTACGGAACGGCCCGGAAGCCGTCTTGCGGTGCATGTGGGGGCGTTCCAGCCGGGCGGAGATGCGCTGGTGTTTATCGAAGAAAAGACGGCGGCGCACTCTCTTACCGGACGGGAATTGGAGGTATTGCAGTGGGCGGCGCAGGGGAAAACCAACGCCGTTATTGCCACGATATTAGGTGTGCGGCCCCCAACCGTGAAAAAACATCTGGAACATATTTACCTGAAACTGGGGGTGGAGAACCGGCTTGCCGCCTCCCTTGCGCTGGCGGAAATGTCGAAGGCCCCCGGCCAGCCGTAACTCCGTCCACCCGCCTTCTCTGGTGGGTGCGCCTTTTAGGGTGTACCTATGCGCGAAGAGCCGAATAGTCGGCGCGGATGCGCCACCACACTTCGTGTGAAAATGACGGAACATCCGCCAAATCCGGCTGTCCGCATTTTGTACACCCTATGGCCTCTAGGCCATCCGAAGAAGGGTATTCCCGCATCACTGTATCTTCCGAATGGTCCTGTTAGTGGCATCCGTCAGGTACAGGCTCGTGCCATCCGTGGTGATCCCCACGGGACCGTTAAATTGGGCCGAAGTCCCGGTCGCGTCGGTCGAACCCGCCGTTCCGCTTCCGGCGAACGTAGTGACCACCCCGGTTGCAATCACCACTTTATGGACTTGGTGACCGACTAAATTGTCCACATACAGGTTCGTGCCGTCCGTCACAATGCCGTGCGGCGAGTTAAATCCCGAGCCGCTGGCGAGTGTGGCGGTCGCGCCAGTGGCGATCAGAATCTTGTCCACCGCGTTGGAGGCGTATTCCGTCACATAAAGGTATGTGCCGTCCGTTGTGATGGCGCGCGGACTGTTGAGGCTCGATGCCACCGTGGTTACGATTCCCGTGGCTATCTCAACTTTCCGAATTGCCTGGTTGTTCGCCTCCGCCACATAGAGGTATGTGCCGTCCATCGTTATGCCCCATGGCCCGTTAAACCGCGCCGCCGCTCCCGTTGCGTTGGTGAAACCCGATGTGCCCGCGGCGCCGGCAAGCGTGGTCACCACGCCGGAGGAGATCACGATCATCCGGATGGTGTTGTTGTAGAAGTCGGCCACATAGAGATTCGTGCCGTCGGTGGTGATGGAGGTGGGGCCATTAAAAGTCGCCGCCGTCCCCGTGCCGTCGGCGGAGCCGGTCACCCCGGCGCTCCCGGCAATTGTCGTAACCGCGCCGGTGGATATGACAATCTTTCGGATGGTGTAGTTGCCAAAATCCACCACATACAGGTTCGCGCCGTCGGTCGTTATTCCATTGGGCGTGGTAAACCGCGCCGCCGTTCCCGTGGCATCGGTTGATCCCGATATTCCCGCGCTACCCGCAAATGTAGTCACGACGCCTCCGGAGGCGAGTGGTTTCGGCACCGCGCCGCCCATCAGGGGAACGATTTTCCGGACGGTGAAATTACTGCCATCCGCCACAAACAGGTTTGATCCATTCGTGGTTACACCTAAAGGGTTTTTAAACCTTGCCGCCGTGCCGGTGCCATCAGTAGAGCCGCTGGTCAAAGCCGCTCCCGCAATGGTGGTGACAACGCCTGTGGAGATGACGATCTTGCGGATGGTGTGATTGTTATTGTCAACGACGTACAGGTTGGTGCCGTCGGTGGTTATGCCGACAGGAAGTTTAAAAGTTGCCGCCGTGCCGGTGCCATCCGCCGATCCGGCGGCGCCGGAACCGGCGACAGTGGTAACCGCGCCCGTGGAGATGACGATCTTTTGGATAATATTTCCGCCGCTGTTGGCTATAAACAGATTGGTCCCATCGGTGGTGATGCCGCGAGGGGCGGTAAATCCGGTTGCAAAAGTGGTAACAACGCCCGTGGATATGACGATCTTACGAACAACATTGTTAGCCTGGTCGGCCACAAACAGATTCGCGCCGTCCGTGACTATGCCATTCGGGGTACTAAAGCTGGCCGCCGTCCCCGTTCCATCTGTTAAGGCGGCAATGCCGGAACCGGCGACAGTGGTAACAACCCCCGTGGAGATGACGATCTTGCGGACGGTATTGCCAGCGAGGTCGGTTACAAACAGGTTTGTTCCATCGGTTGTTATGCCTGTCGGACTGTTAAAACTTGCCAACGTGCCCGTGCCATCCGTGGAGGCGGCGGTGCCGGAGCCGGCAATGGTCGTAACAACCCCCGTGGCTATGACGATCTTGCGGATGGTATTGTTGGTTTGATCGGCTACAAATAAATTTGTCCCGTCAGAGGTAATTCCATAAGGACGGCCAAACCGTGCCACCGTTCCCGTGGCATCCGTGGTACCAGCGGAAAGGGCTGTGCCGGCAAGTGTGCTCACCGCAACGGTACTTGCATTGTTAAGGATCAAGCCGCCATTTTGCACCCCGCCGCCCATAAGGTAGGCTGGCGTGGCGAAAACCTGGGATGAAGATGCGCTCTCGCCGCCCGCGTTCACCGCCGTAACGACGAAGTAGTAAGTGGTCCCGTTCGTAAGCCCGGTGATCGCGTTTCCGGAAGTATGCCCCGTCACCTTCGTACCGCCCGTTCCCGCTCCGCTGGTGGGGCTGTAATAGACGTTGTAAGACGTTGCGCCGCTTACCGCCGTCCAGCTTACCGTTGCTTGCGCATTCCCGGCGGTGGCCGCCACCCCCGTGGGGGACGACGGCGCGGACACCTGCGGCGTGGCCGATACCTGGGTGGAAAATGCTCCTTCGCCGCCCGCGTTCACGGCGGTGACGACGAAGTAATAGGTCGTCCCGTTCGTAAGGCCGGTGATGGCGGAACCGGAAGTATGTCCCGTCACTTTCGTGCCAGCCGTTCCCGCTCCGGCCGTGACCGAGTAATACACGTTGTAGCTGGTTGCGCCGGTCACCGCCGTCCAGCTTACCGCAACCCGTCCGTCCCCCGCCGTGGCGGATACGCTGGTGGGCGCGGACGGCGTTGGCACTTGCGGCGTAGCTGATACTTGCGATGAGGCAGTGCTCTCCCCCGCCGCGTTCACCGCCGTCACAACAAAGTAATAGGTCGTCCCGTTCGTAAGGCCGGTGATGGCGTTACCCGAAGTATGCCCCGTTACTTTCGTTCCGCCCGTTCCCGCGCCGCTGGTGGCGCTGTAATACACGTTGTAGCTGGTTGCGCCGGTCACCGCAGTCCAGCTTACCGTTGCTTGCGCATTCCCTGCGGTGGCCGCCACACCTGTTGGAGCGGAGGGAACTGAACTGGTGGCAGTTGTCGAAGTCGTCGCCGGGTCTGCCACCGTCACGGAGATGGCAAGGTCAATCGAGGCGTTCGCCACGAGGTCGACGGTTTTCGATCCGCTGAAAGAAAGCCCGGTATCCGTCGTCACCGTCACGGTGAAGGTGCGCGCGTTGCCGGAGGTGACGTCGAGCGACAGTTCCAGCGTATCGAGCGGGATGGCGCCGGTGATGGGGGTGGTCAAGTCCGGGGCGGTGACTTTTAGCGAAATGGAGGTGATCTTCGCGGCGTTGAATTTCGGATTGGCGGAGATCATTTTTCCGCCCGGCTTGAGCGACACGCCGGAGGGAAGTTCAAGGGTGACTTTCGCGCTCGAATTGTTCGCCGAGGGCGCGTCCGCCGCCATCCCGCCGCACGCCGAAAGCGTAAATGTCAACAAAAACAGCAGAGATTTTGCCACATCCCTCATTTGTCCGCCCCCTACTGGTGAATTTCCGCAACCGGATTTAAGCGCTGGTAACGCGGCGCTTTCAGTTCCACAGTAGTTCTATCACTATTCGGCACACTATTAGCCGTTCGGCTTATAGCATTGTCCTACCACCGGATAAGGAGGGTAAGGAGGATTTGATTTGACACCCGCCGCCAATCTGTTATTATCATCGGCTTTTGGAGGAAATCCAAAGGCATGGAAATGAAAGCCGTTTCGCCAGCGTGGGAAACGGCGGGTGCGGCTGGGGTGTCGTCAAGCGGTAAGACACAGCTCTTTGGAAGCTGCATTCGTAGGTTCGAATCCTACCACCCCAACCAGAATTGGGCGTTCGTAACTGGATGCCGTTGAGAGGAAAGGACATGGGAGACAATCCGTTATTGATTTCGGGACGCTCGAACCGCAAGCTTGCGGAAGGGATCGCCAGCCATATCCGCGTGCCGCTCACCAAGTGCGACATCGTGAACTTTTCCGACGGCGAGATATTCTGCCAGATCATGGAAAACATCCGCGGCGGCGACGTGTTCATCATCCAGTCCACCTGCCCGCCGGTGAACGACCACCTGATGGAACTGTTGATCACCATAGACGCGGTGAAGCGAGCCTCGGCGCGGCGCATCACGGCGGTCATTCCCTACTTCGGCTACGCGCGGCAGGACCGCAAAGTGCAAAGCCGCACGCCGATCACGGCGCGGCTGGTGTCCGACCTCATCAGCAACGCGGGCGTCCACCGCGTGCTGTTCATGGACCTTCACGCGGGGCAGATACAGGGCTTTTTCGACAAGCCGGTGGATCACCTGTACGGCACTCCGCTCATCGTGGAACATATCAAAAAGATGGGCTTGGACGACCTGGTGATGGTATCGCCGGACGCGGGCGGCGTGGAACGCGCGCGTGTGTACGCCAAGAGCCTCAATTGCGGGCTGGGCATCATAGACAAGCGGCGCGAGGGGAAAAACATCGCCAAGGCGATGAACATCATCGGCGACGTGAAGGACAAGGACGTGATGATAGTGGACGACATGGTGGACACCGCGGGCACGCTTACCGAGGCGGTGAACGCCCTGATGGAAGCTGGCGCGAAAACGGTCCATGCCTGTTGCTCCCACGCCGTGCTCAGCGGCAAAGGGGTGGAGCGCCTGAACGCCTCGCCGCTGGTGAAATTGTTGTGCACCAATTCCATTGACCAGACGGAGCGGGTGGAAAAGTGCAAAAAACTGGAAGTGCTGGACATCGCCCCGCTGTTCGCGGAAGCGATCGAGCGCATTCATTTGGAACGGTCGGTAAGCAGTCTGTTTGAGTATTGAACGGGAGAAACGAAATGGAAACAGTGACGATCAAGGTTGATGCAAGAAACGAATCCGGCAAAAGGGCGTCCGCCGCGCTCCGCCGGGCGGGGAACATCCCCTGCGTGATCTATGGCGGCGAAAAGTCCGTAAAGCTGGCGGTGAACTCGCTGGCCCTGGGGAAGGCGCTTGCCGGTTCTTCCGGCACGCACGTCATCCTCCAGCTTGAGCTGGGGGACGGCAAGGGCGTTCACAACGTGATGCTCAAGGAACTTCAGTACCACCCGATCACGGACAAGCTGGTTCACGCGGACCTGTTGGAGATAGACCTGAACAAGCCGATCAAGGTGAAACTGCCGCTGGAATTCACCGGCGAAGCGGTGGGCGTGAAGGTGAAGGGGGGCGATTTCCGCGTCCACATGCGCGAGATGACCGTGGAGTGCATGCCCGCCGTTATGCCCGCCACGCTGAAAATCGATATTACCGACCTTGACCTGAACAAGGTGTGGCACGTTTCGGATATCGCGCTTCCCGAAGGGATCGCGAAAAAGGATGCGGCGGCGATGCCGGTCGTTTCCTGCGTGACCATCAAGGAAGTGAAGGAAGAGGTTGCGGCCCCCGCAGCCGAGGCCGCTCCGGCCGCCGGTGCGGAAGGCGCGGCCCCCGCCGCTGGAGCCGCCGCCAAGGGTGGCGCGCCCGCGGCCAAGGCCCCTGCCGGCAAGGAAGCGGGAAAGAAATAACCCGCCGGGGACGTGAAGCTGTTGGTGGGCCTGGGCAATCCGGGCCCCAAATACGCCAAAACGCGGCATAACGCCGGGTTCATGGCGGTGGACCTGATCGCCCAGTCCCTCAACGCGGCGTTCGACCGGGACATGTGTTCCTCGCTCATCGCGCGCGGAACCGCCGGAAACGAGGATATCGTGCTTGCCAAACCCCAGACCTACATGAATTTGAGCGGCGGGGCCGTTGCCGCCCTTATGCGGAAATTCTCACTTCGTCCGGAAGACATTACCGTGATACATGACGATATCGACATACCCCCCGGCAAGGTCAAGGAAAAGACCGGCGGCGGATCGGGTGGCCACAACGGCGTGAGCTCGATAGCCGAACGGTTGGGAACCCCGGAATTCCGCCGCATACGCATCGGTGTCGGAAGGCCATCCGCCGGGATGGACGCCGCCGAATATGTTCTCTCTCCGTTCGAAGCGGACGAAAAGCCCCTTATCGCGGAAGCGTTGCAGGATTGCCTTCGCCGGACGGTGCAAGCCGGATAAGGCCGGGAATATTATGCAAACCTGGTTGAACCTCGCCCCTGTCTTTGGCTTGGCCGGCATGGCGGTGGCCGGAATTCTATTGGCATGGATAAATCGCCTGCCCGCCGGAACCGAAAAAATGGTGGAAATCTCCACGGCCATCCGTGAAGGCGCGATGGTTTTTTTGAAAAACGAGTATGCCCGCATCGCGGTGTTCATTGTTATTGTCTTTACGCTTTTGTACCTCTTCATCGCGCCGCAGACGGCGTTTGCGTTCGTGTGCGGCGGGCTTTCCTCCATGCTTGCCGGGCTTATCGGCATGGCGGCGGCCACCCGCGCCAACGTGCGCACCGCCGAGGCGGCCCGCGGCGGCAACGCGGAGCTTGCGTTGCGGATCGCGTTTTCCGGCGGCTCCGTGATGGGGATCACCGTCGCCAGCATTGGGCTGGCGGGGGTGGGCGCGCTTATGTTCGTGTTCGGCGCGCCGGACAGTATCCAATACGTTGGCGGTTACGCCATGGGGGCCAGTTCCATCGCGCTGTTCGCGCGCGTGGGGGGCGGCATCTTCACCAAGGCGGCGGACGTGGGGAGCGACCTCGTGGGAAAATTGGAAGCGGGAATACCCGAAGACGACCCGCGCAATCCCGGCGTGATAGCGGACAACGTGGGGGACTGCGTGGGGGATACCGCCGGGATGGGGGCGGACATTTTTGAATCATACGTCGGCTCAATCGTGGCCACCGTGACCATCGGGGCCACGATGGGGGAGCCGATGGCATACATGGCATTGCCGCTGTTCGTGGTGATGGTGGGTTTGGTGGCCTCGCTTGCGGGCATCGCCAGCATGAAGGTATTTGAAAACCTGGGGGCGGCGCAGGTGCTTCGCTACACCAGCATCATGGCGGCGGTACTCATGCTCATCGGCGCGTACTTCATCACCGGGGCCATCGGGCTGAATGCCGGCGTGTTCTGGGCCATTTTCTCCGGCACCCTTGCGGGGGTGCTTATCGGGCTTCTCACGGAGTACTACACCGGCATGTACGGCCCGGTGAAACGGATAGCCGAAGCGTGCAAGACCGGCCCGGCCACCACTATCATCACCGGCATGGCGGGCGGGATGGCGAGCACCGCGTTACCCGTCATGGTGCTGTGCGCCGCAACATATTCGGCGGCGCAGTTCGCCGGCATCTACGGCATCGCCATCTCGGCGGTGGGGATGCTTGCCACCGTGGGGATAACCATGAGCGTGGACGGCTACGGCCCGATAGCGGACAACGCGGGGGGCATCTCGGAGATGAGCGGACTGGGCAAAGATGCGCGGAAGATCACCGATTCGCTGGACTCGCTGGGCAACACCACGGCGGCGATGGGCAAAGGGTTCGCCATCGGCTCGGCGGCGCTCACCGCGCTGGCGCTGTACAGCGCCTATGCGCAGGCGGTCCATTTGGAGTCCATCAACCTGGTCAACCCCACCGTGGTGGTGGGCATGTTCATCGGCGGCATGACGCCGTTCATCATCGCGGCGTGGACCATGACCTCGGTGGGGCGCGCGGCGATGGCGATGGTGGAGGAAATTCGCCGCCAGTTCCGCGAGATACCTGGGCTGATGGCGGGCACGGGAAAGCCGGATTCAGCAAAATGCGTGGAGATAAGCGCCCGCGCCGCGTTGAAGGAGATGGTGGCGCCGGGTGTGCTGGCGGTCGTTACCCCTATCGCCGTGGGGCTGTTGCTGGGCAAGGAAGCGCTGGGAGGCGCCTTGGCGGGGGCCACCGTGACCGGCGTGTTTTTGGCGCTGATGATGGCAAACGGCGGCGGCGCGTGGGATAATGCGAAAAAGTACATAGAACACGGGAATTTGGGCGGAAAGGGGTCGGATGCGCACAAGGCGGCGGTCGTCGGCGATACCGTGGGCGACCCGTTCAAGGACACCTCCGGCCCGGCGATGAACATCCTCATCAAACTGATGTCCATCGTCTCGCTGGTGGCGGCCCCATTGCTAATCTGACGCGGTGCCATTAGACTTGCGGGAATGAATATGACGGAAGAAAAGGTAAAAGCGACCCTCCCGGTGGAATTGGACTCCATCGGCCCGGAGGAGGGGCTTACCCTCACGCTGAAAAAGCCGTTCGGCTTTTTCTTCGCGGAAGAGGGAGAGGTGATCCCCGTAACGGAGGTGGATATCACGGTGTCGCTCACCAAGAGCGGCGACGAGGTGTTCGCCGCCGGGGTGGCTTCCGGCACGGTGCGCCTGCAGTGCGCGCGGTGCCTGGCGGAATTCGACAGCGAGCTGAACGCCGTCATCGAGGCGCCGTTCTTCCCGAAAGGGAGCGCGGAGGAAATGGCGGGCGAAGAGGCGGAAGAGGAAGAAATGGACGAAGGGGACGTAAACATCTACGAGGGGAAACACCTCGACCTGTACCCCGTGATCCGCGATCAGCTTTACCTGGCCCTGCCGATAAAGCCGTTGTGCCGCGAAGACTGCAAGGGGCTGTGCCCGAAATGCGGGGCGGACCGGAACGTAACCACCTGCGGCTGTACCGTGGAGTCGCACGACTCGCGGTTGGCCGTTTTGCAAAAACTGAAAGGTAAACTCTAATCTAAGAAAGGAAATCTGCAATGCAACCAAAGAAAAAAACCACCGCCAGGAAAAAAGGGTTCCGCCGCTCGCACGACGCGCTGAAGGCGACCGGCTTCGTGACCTGCCCCTCCTGCCAGGAGCCGAAACTCCCGCACCAGGTGTGCCCCTCCTGCGGCAACTACGGCGACGTGGAAGTCATCCGGGTGAAAACGAAGTAAATGAAGATCGCCGTTGACGCGATGGGGGGCGACTACGCTCCCGGCGCCATCGTTGAAGGGGCGGTGCAGGCGGCGAAGGAACTGACCGATAGCCGCGTCGTCCTTGTGGGCATGGAGGATGTGGTAAAGGCCGAACTGAACCGCTTGGGTGCCTCCGGCCTGCCGATTGACGTCGTCCACGCCTCCGAAGCGGTGGGTATGGACGAGTCCCCCGCGGTCGCTTTCCGCAAGAAGAAGGATTCCTCCATCATGGTGGGGGTGGACCTCTTGAAGAACGGGCAGGCGGACGCCTTCGTGAGCGCGGGGAACACCGGCGCGGTGATGGCCGCCAGCCTGCTGAAGCTCCGCACCATCCCCGGCATCAGCCGCGCGCCGATAGCGGTGATGCTCCCCACTTCAAAAGGGTGGAGCGTGCTTTTGGACGCGGGGGCGAACGTGGACTGCAAACCGGCCAACCTCTTCGAGTTCGGCATCATGGGCTCGATCTATGCCTCGTTCATCCTCGGCAAGGAAAACCCGGTGGTGGCCACGCTGTCCATCGGCGAGGAAGAGGGGAAAGGGAACGACGTGGTGCGCGAAGCGGCGGCGATGCTCAAGAAAAGCGCGTCGCTCAACTTCACCGGCAATATCGAGGCAAAAGAGGTGTACCGCGGCAACGCCGACGTGATAGTGTGCGACGGCTTCGTGGGGAACATCACGCTGAAGGTGAGCGAAAGCCTGGCGGAAATGATGGAAAAGGCTCTGCGCGGCGTGTTCATGACCAATTGGCGGAGCAAGCTGGCCTACCTGCTGGTGAAACCGTATTTCGAAGGATTCAAGAAACGGGTGGACCATAGCGAATACGGCGGCGCGCCGCTATTGGGGGTCAACGGGACGGTGATCATCTCGCACGGCTCGTCCAAACCTAAATCCATCAAGAACGCCATATTCCAGGCCGAGCGGTGCGCGAAAATGGACATCATCGGCAAGATCCGCCAGAGCATGGAAAAGAACGCGGCCATCGAGGGGGAATTCGAAAGATCCCCCGCGGCGTCGGGCGCGGAGTGATATTCCCGTGAACATACAGATAGCGGGAACCGGACGCCACCTGCCGGAGGACGTGCTTACCAACGCCGATCTGGAAAAAATGGTCGCCACCTCCAACCAGTGGATCGTGGAGCGCACCGGCATACACGAGCGGCGCATCGCCGGCAAAGGGGTGTGCGCGTCCGACCTCGCCGCGCCCGCCGCGCAACAGGCGCTGGCCGCCGCGGGAATCAAGCCGGAAGAGGTTGACCTTATCATTGTGGGAACCTCCACGCCGGATATGTACTTTCCCTCCACCGCCTGCTTCGTGCAGGCGAAGATCGGCGCGGTTAATGCCGTCGCGTTCGACGTGTTGGCGGCCTGTTCGGGATTTATATACGGCCTTTCGATGGCGGAAAACTTCCTGAAGGGGGGCAAGTTCAAGACCGCGCTGGTCATCGGCGCTGAAGTCTATTCAAGCATCATCAATTGGGAAGACCGCACCACCTGCGTATTGTTCGGCGATGGTGCGGGCGCGGTGGTCCTGCGGGCGGGCGAGGGGACGCCGGGCATCCTTTCCACCCACATTTTTTCCGACGGAACGAAAGCGGGCGACCTGTACACCCCCGGCGGCGGGAGCGTGAACCGCTTTACGCCGGAACTGGTGACGATGAAGAAATACGCATTGACGATGAAGGGGAACTCCACGTTCAAGGTGGCGGTGAAATCCATGGCCGACGCGGCGCGCATCGCGCTGGAGAAGAACGGCGTTTCCGCCAGCGACCTGAAGATGGTCGTCCCGCATCAGGCGAACCAGCGGATCATATCAGCGGTCGCCAAGCAATTGGGGCTGGACGAATCTCTTTTCTATTCAAACCTCGAACGGTACGGCAATACCGCCGCCGCCTCCATCCCGATCGCGCTGGACGAAGTGGTGCGCGAGGGGAAGGCGGTAAAAGGGGACCTCATCCTGATGGTCACGTTCGGCGGCGGGTTCACCTGGGGCTCCGCCCTGATCCGGCTGTAAAGCGGAGAAGACGGGATGAAGCTGAAAGTGCTGATAGTGGACGATTCAAAGGTCGCCGTGAAGGTGATTCACGAGGCCCTGAACGGCGAAATATATGAAAAACGGACGGCGGTCAACGGTGAAGAGGCGCTGGAATCGTACCGCAATTGGAAACCGGACATCATTTTTCTGGACATCATGATGCCCATCGTCTCCGGCTTCGCGGTGCTCAAGGAAATCCGCGACACCGAAAAGAACGACCTGAACGCGAAAAAGACCGCCGTCGTGATGATCACGGCATTGGCCGACAAGGCCAGCATCACCGATTGCCTGAAGCTTGGCATCCAAGGGTATTTGGTAAAACCGTTCCCGCCGGAAGAGGTGGCCACGCGGGCGGAAGAGGCGTTCCGGAAGATATCCGGTTCTCCCGTGGCAAAAGTCCCGAACTGACCAATTCATGGATTTTCTCCTTTCGCCAAATTCTGAAATTCTGTAGTACACTGTTACGCGGTTAGGGCGCCGTTGTCCGTTAGGGCCGGGCAAGGGCGCATCCCCGGTTCGCGAAGAATCCGGGGAGGAACAATTTTGCCGGGAGCGCAAATAATGGGAATGGTTCGCAATCTCAGTCTGCTTGGGAAAATGGTCGCCTCTATCGTCCTCACTCTCGTGGTCAGCACGGTCGTCCTTTCGATCGTGTTCGTGCGCCAATACGAGAAAGGGAAGTTCCAGGAAATGGAACTCAAGGCACGGGCCATCGGGCAGATGGCGTCCAACGCGCGCAATACCGCGGCCAAGATGAACGGGCAGTACAACGCGCTGAAGACGGAGGAAATGCTCCACGAAGTGATGGCTGACCTGAAAGGGCTGACCGTCGGTTCCGACGAGTGGTTCAGGAAGCTTCAGGAAAGCCGTTTCTACAACACCGCCATCCCGGTGGTCTGGTCGTTCAAGGCGGCGGTGGAAGGCTCGGAAAAGAGCCACTTTGTTTTCAAGCCCACCCGGTTCGATCCGCGCAACAAGCATTACGCCCCGGAGACCGACAAGGAAAAAGAACTTCTGCGCGCCGTGCAGGAATCCGGCACCGAAGAAGTGAGCGGGGTGGATGATGAAAAGAACGTGTTCCGCTACATGGTGGCGGTGCATTTGTCGAAGGACTGCATGGTTTGCCACGGCGTGGCAAGCGACGTGCCGCCCGGCATGGCCCCCAGCGACACCGATCCGGTGGGCTTTAAAAAGGACGGCAAAAAGGACGGCGACAAACATGGCGCTTTCCAGGTGATCATGGAACTCGGACCAATGCAGTCCGAGGTGCGCGCCATCGAATATAAAGTATTCGGCATCACGGTGCTTATCGTGGCGCTTTCGCTTGCGGCGGTCATATTCGTCATCCGTTCCACGGTCATCGGGCCGGTGCAAGGCCTCTCGCGCGAGATGACGGAAGGGGCGCACCAGGTGTCCAGCGCGTCGGCGCAGGTATCCAGCGCGAGCCAGAACCTGGCTGAAGGGGCGAGCGCGCAGGCGGCCTCGCTGGAGCAGACCTCGTCGTCGCTGGAACAAATCTCCTCCATGACGAACAAGAGCGCGGAGAACGCGCGCGCGGCGGACGGCCTGGCAAAGGACGCGCAGGCCAGCGCGGACCACGGCGCGAAGGAGATGGACGAGATGTCGCGCGCGATGGGTGACATATCGAAATCCGCCGAGGAGATGGGGAAGATCATCAAGACCATCGAGGAGATCGCGTTCCAGACGAACCTGCTGGCGCTCAACGCGGCGGTGGAGGCGGCGCGCGCGGGTGAAGCGGGCAAGGGGTTTGCCGTAGTTGCCGAAGAGGTGCGCAATCTGGCTCAGCGGAGCGCGGCGGCTTCGAAGGACACCGCGTCCATCATTGAAACCACCGTGAACAAGACCCGGAACGGCGCGGAGATAGCTGTGCGCGCTGGCGCGGCGCTGAAAGACATACTGGATAAAACGCGGAAGGTGAGCACGTTGGTGGACGAGATTGCCTCCGCCTCGCAGGAGCAGGCGGACGGTGTATCGCAGATCACCAAGGCGGTGACGCAGATGGATTCCGTGACACAGCACAACGCCTCGGTGGCCGAGGAGTCGGCTTCCGCCAGTGAAGAACTCTCGGCGCAGGCGGAGATGCTCCAGGGCACCATCGGGCGGCTGAACGCCGTGATCTCCGGCGGGGAAGGCGAGGGGCAACATCCCCAACTGCCGCCCCCGGCGAAAGGCCCGGCGAAGAAGCTCCCGCCGCCAAAGAGACGCGCGTAGAAAAACAATGAAGCACCCGGCCCCGCGAAGGGGCCGGGGTTTTTTCTCAACGGTAGCAACGTTCTTTAGGCTGTTGTTTGCCGCCACGCGGCAAAGCGCTTAAGGCGGATAGATTGTTTCCTACTTTTCCATTTCCGCTATCGCGGCTATGGCTTCATCCAGCGCGATCCGCATCTGTTCAGCGTTCGGCGGAGTGTCCGCTGGAGCGTAGCGGGCTGAAACGCATGTACGCAGTACCGCCACCGCTTTTTCCGTTCCCGGTTTTTTCGCCAATTCTTCCTGCGTGACCGACACGGCGGCAAGGTCGAACCTTTGCGCGATATATTGCCGGATGGCCTGCTCAAGTTCGGCGTAAAACGCACCCGGATCTCCCGCCGCCAAGGAGTCCTTTGCCTTTTTCAATCGCTCTTCCGCCTCTTCCCGCGCGGGTTTGCGGCGTTGTTGATCGCGCTGAATCTGGTTTCGCCGTTGCAGGTAAACGCCCGCCGCCATCAACGCGATAACGATGGCAATGCCGACGGCAAGAAACGCCGGGTGTTCATAGATCGGCGTTTGATCCGTGGCGGATGGCTGCGCTGGCGGGGCTGATGGCGCGGGGGCGGACGGCAATCCTCCCGCCGCCACTTCCACTTCCACCGGAGCGGAGGAAAACGTTTCGTATTTGCCCGTTTGCGGGTTAAAGGCGTTTAGTGAAAACGGCCCGATGGTGAGCTTTCCCTCCTTTTGCGGCACCAGCACATAGCTGAACGTGCGGTTTCCCTGGCTCCCCTTGGCGGTGCGGACGAAGTTGTCCTTCGATTCCGGCTCGTACCGCTCGAACCCCTCCAGCGACGGTTCCAGTGGCTTGGGGATCGCGTACAGGTTCCCGATCCCCGTCACGCTCACGGTGAGCGTGAGCGGTTTTCCGGACATCGCCGTTTTAGGCGCCTCGGCCTTGATGGAGAATTGACCAACGAGGCCGGAATAATTTTGCGGTTTTCCGTTTTCCGGCAGGGGCAATACGGTGAGCGTCAGTTCGTTGGAGCGGATCGTTATCGGCGGTTCCATCGGGTTCGGCTGGAACCGCACCGCGCCCGGCGGGATATTCACCGTGCCGGGGGTAAGGGGGTAGAGCATGATCCGGCTTTCCGTAAGTTCATACTGCCTTCCCGCCAACTTGGCGGCGGAGGAAGAATACCGCTGGTCTTCCGGCGGCACCTCGGTCCAGAACCCCTTGGTCTCCGGCGGCTGGAAATTGATGTTGGCGAACAGTTCCGCCCCCCGGTAAAAAGCCAGCGTGTAAACCACTTCCTGCCCAGCGTACACCCTCGCTTGGGAAATGCGCGCGTTCAGGATGAAGTCTCCTTTTTGGGGTTTCCTTCCGCCGCCGAACATTTGCGGCGGGAAAAGCGGTTGATTGAAGAATCCGGGAGGCTGTTGCCGCCGTGCATGTCCGCCGCCCGACTGCACGGTTTCCACCTCGAAAGTATTGGAAAGGTATTTTTCACCATTTACGGCCACCCGCGCCCGCAATTGGATCTTTTCGCCCGCTTTTTTGGGCCGCACGGTGTAGCTGTACGTTTTGGTGGAACTGATGTTCATGTTCACGATGGATACCTGCTCTCCGGCGCTGGTCCCCAGTATTTCGAAATGCTCGATTCCCTCTATCCGCGGTTCTCCTTCCGGCCTTCCCCCGGAAATGGAAACGGTGATGTTCATGGTTTCGTCCAGCCCCGCCTTGGGCGCTTCGGCCTCTATGGCCACTTTCGGCGTCTCGGCGGCCAGTGCGGCGGCGGAGAACAACAGGAGCGAGATCAGGGCGCCAACCAAACGTTTCATATGCGACAATTATAGGATTGGTTTTGCGTCCGGCAAGCCCTTTATGCGGCGAATGATGGAAATATTCCGCCGTTTGGGAGGTGGCGTCCGTTCCCGCCGGACCGCGGTGAAAAAAAATATGCAAAAAGCGGTTGACACGGGGCGTGGACATATATATCATCACCTTTTCATTTTCGCGGGCACCGTGTTGGAGCAACACGGGAAGAGCGAGTGAATGTAAGAAAAGGCGTATTAGGAGGAATTTGGTGCCTACGATAAATCAGCTCGTCCGCCACGGACGGAGCAAACTGAACTTTAAGACGAAAAGTCCGGCGCTCACCGAGTGCCCGCAACGGCGCGGCGTGTGCGTGCGCGTGTACACGGTGGCCCCCAAAAAGCCGAACTCGGCGCTCCGCAAGGTGGCGCGCGTGCGGCTGACGAACTCCTACGAAGTTTCAACGTACATCCCCGGCGTGGGGCACAACCTTCAGGAACATGCCATCGTGCTCATACGCGGCGGCAGGGTGAAGGATCTCCCCGGCGTCCGGTATCACGTGGTCCGCGGCACCCTCGATACGCAAGGGGTGGAAGGCCGCCGCCAGAGCCGCTCAAAATACGGCGCCAAGCGCCCCAAGAAACAGTAAGGTGAGGATATGCCACGCAGAAGACAGATAGTAAAACGGGAGCTTCTCCCGGATCCGATCTATAACGACGTGCTGGTGACGCGCACCGTGAACGCCATCATGCATCAGGGCAGGAAAAGCATCGCGGAGCGCATGTTCTACGGCGCGCTCGACATCGTGAAGGAAAAATCAGGCAAAGACCCGATAGTGACCTTTAAGAAGGCCGTGGCGAACGTCCGGCCGATGCTGGAAGTGAAATCCCGCCGTGTGGGCGGCGCCACCTACCAGGTGCCGGTGGAAGTGCCGGCCGTGCGGCAGACAAGCCTTGCTGTCCGCTGGATCGTTTCCATGGCGCGGGCGCGCAACGAGCGCGGACTGATGAACCAGTTGGCCGCCGAGATCATGGATGCCGCGAACAACGGCGGCGGCGCCGTGAAGAAAAAAGAAGATACGCACAAGATGGCGGAGGCCAACAAGGCTTTCTCGCATTACCGCTGGTAGTAGGTGACAAATGGCTAGGACAATATCCCTCGAAAAAACCCGCAATATCGGCATCGTCGCGCACATTGACGCGGGGAAGACGACCACCACGGAGCGTGTGCTCTTTTACACGGGCGTGACCCACAAGCTGGGCGAAGTGCACGACGGCACCGCCACGATGGACTGGATGGAGCAGGAGCAGGAGCGCGGCATCACGATCACGTCCGCCGCCACCACCTGTTTCTGGCGCCAGCACCGCGTAAACATCATAGACACTCCCGGGCACGTGGATTTCACCGTCGAGGTGGAGCGTTCCCTGCGCGTGCTGGATGGCGCCGTGGGCGTGTTCTGCGCCGTGGGCGGCGTGGAGCCGCAGTCGGAGACCGTGTGGCGGCAGGGGGACAAGTACCGCGTTCCCCGCGTGGCCTTCGTGAACAAGATGGACCGCATCGGCGCGGACTTCTTCAACGTCGTTGCCGAGATCAAGGAAAAGCTTGGCGCGAACCCGCTGGTGCTTCAATTGCCCATCGGCGCGGAAGACGCGTTCGCCGGCAACGTGGACCTGGTTCGGATGAAGGGCGTCATCTATACCGCAAACGATGTTCTGGGTTCCACGTTTGAGCTGATAGACATTCCCGCGGACCTCAAGGCGCAGGCCGACGAGTACCGCGAAAAACTGCTGGAAGCGGTGGCCGAGGCCGACGACGCGCTGATGGAGCGCTACCTGGGCGGCGACACCAACTTCACCGAGGAAGAGATACGGAAGGCCATCCGCAAGGGGGTCATCAATTTCAAGTTCGTGCCGGTCATCTGCGGCGCCTCCTTCAAGAACAAAGGGGTGCAGGCATTGCTCGACTGCGTGGTGGATTACCTTCCCTCGCCGCTGGACATTCCGCCGGTAAAGGGGCATGACGTGGACACCGAAGACAAGGAAGTGCTTTGTACCGCGTCGGACGACGAACCGTTCGCCGCGCTGGCGTTCAAGATCATGACCGACCCGTTCGTCGGCACGCTCACCTTTATCCGCGTTTATTCCGGGGTGTTGAACTCGGGTTCATACGTCATCAACCCCACCCGGCGCGGGCAGAAGGAGCGCATTGGCCGCCTTCTGCAAATGCACGCCAATAAGCGCGAGGAAATAAAAGAGGTTCGCGCGGGCGACATCGCGGCGGTGGTCGGCTTGAAGGCCACGCTAACCGGCGACACGCTGTGCGACGAAAAGCGCCAGGTGATACTGGAACGGATGATTTTCCCCGAACCGGTTATCTCCATCGCCATCGAACCCAAGAGCAAGGCCGAGCACGACAAGCTGGGCGAAGGGCTGAACAAGCTGGCGCAGGAAGACCCCACGTTCCATGTGAAGGTGGATCACGAGACCGGCCAGACCATCATCTCCGGCATGGGCGAACTGCACTTGGATATTATCGTTGACCGCCTCCGCAGGGAGTTCGGCATTCAGGCGAACGTATCCAAGCCCCAGGTCGCCTACCGCGAGACCATTAAGGGGAAAGTGGAGCAGGAAGGCAAGTTCGTGCGGCAGACCGGCGGACGCGGCCAATACGGCCACGTCTGGATAGAGGTCGAGCCGTTGCCTCCCGGCACGGGCTACAAGTTCATCAATAAAGTCGTGGGCGGCGTTATCCCGAAGGAATACATCAATCCGGTGGATAAGGGTATCTCCGAGGCGCTGGACGGCGGCGTTATCGCCGGCTTCCCGATGATAGATGTGCAAGTGACGCTGTTCGACGGTTCGTTCCACGAAGTGGACTCGTCCGAAATGGCGTTCAAGATCGCGGGATCCATGGCCGTGAAGGAAGCGGCCAAGAAGGCCAAACCGGTCCTGTTGGAGCCGATCATGGACGTGGAAGTGGTGGTGCCGGAGCAGTTCATGGGGGACGTGATGGGCAACCTTTCGTCCCGCCGCGGCAAGATCATGGAAATGTCCAACCGCGCCAATGCCCGCATCATCCGCGCCGAAGTGCCGCTGGCCGAAATGTTCGGCTACGCCACCGACCTGCGCTCGATGTCGCAGGGGCGCGCCACCTATACAATGCAGTTCAAAAAATATTTGGAAGTGCCGAAACAGGTCAGCGAAGAGATCATCGCCAAGTACAGCGGCACGGAAAAAGCGGCGAACGTATAAAGTTCAAAGAGGAGTATCGAGGTTATGGCGAAAGAGAAATTTGATCGTAGCAAGCCGCACGTGAACGTGGGGACGATAGGCCACGTTGACCACGGCAAGACGACATTGACCGCGGCGATCACCGAGGTGCTGTCGAAGAAGGGGTACGCGGAATACATCCCGTAC
>JACRGR010000021.1 GCA_016212275.1 Nitrospinota bacterium
CGCCTTACGGTGGCTGGCAACGATGAGATAGGCGAACTTTCGACAGCGGTGAACCTGATGCTGTCCGACCTGGAAAAACTGCAGGGGGAATTGCGCGAAGCCAAGGAAACCGCCGAGGACGCCACCAAGCTGAAAGACCACTTCGTTTCGCTGGTGGCGCACGACCTGCGCTCGCCGCTATCCACCATCATGGGCATGCTGAGGTTGTTGCAATCGGGCCGCCATCAGATCAGCGAGGAGAAGCGCGCGGACGTGATCGCCAAGGTCATTCACAGCGCGCACAACATGATTACGGTGATCGAGGACCTGCTGAACATCAGCCTCCTGCAAACCGGCAAGATACAGCCGGTGCCCGCCTTTTTCGACGGGGCGCGCGTCGTGGAATCGTGCATCAACGCCATGGAATTCACCGCGGACGGCAAGGGGGTGAAGGTGGTGAACGGCGTCGTCCCCGGCACCCGCCTGTACGCCGATTTCACCATGTTCGGCGAGGTGCTGAAAAACCTTATTTCCAACTCCATCAAATTCTGCCGCGCGGGAGACACCGTAACCGTTTTCGTGCCGGAGGGGGAGCCATCCACCATCGCCGTGCGCGATACCGGCGTGGGAATAAACCCGGCGTTTTACCCCGATCTTTTCAGGCACGAGGTAAAGACCACTTCGTCCGGCACCGGCGAGGAAAGGGGAACGGGGCTGGGGCTTCCTTACAGCCGCGACATCATGTTGGCCCACGGGGGCGACCTCTCCGCCGATGCGCCGAAACCGGGCGAGGGGGCGCTTTTCCGCGCGCGCCTGCCGCTGGTGCGTCCCGTCGTGCTGGTGGTGGACGACGACGAGCGTTTGCTGGAAGACATCGCGTTGCTAATGGCGCAGGACAAGCTGGAGGTGATAAAAGCCTCCAGTGAAGACGAAGCGGTGAGGATAATTGAAACGCGCAAGCCGCACCTGGTGATAGCCAATTCCCACCTTACGGGAGCCGATGCGCTTTCGCTGGTGCAACGCCTGAAAGAGGACAACCCGCGCGCCACCGTTCCGCTCATCGTCATCACGCCGGAGAACAGCGGCATTTCGGGCGAATCCCTCATGCCGCTGGGGGTGCGCGACGTGCTGGCAAAACCGTTCAAGGTGCACGACCTTATTTCCCGCGTAAAAAAATACGTCGCATAGCGCTTCCCCGCCCCGCGGCTACGGCAGAAGATCACCCCAAGTGGCGGGGGTATGCGAAGGGAAGAGGTTAAGCGGCCTACTTTTTCGTGATGCGCACATTCACGTTCATGCCCGCTTTCGAGAGCATGGTTATGAGCGTGTCCACGGTAAACAGGCCGATCTTGCCGCGCTGAAGGTCGCTGATACGCGGTTGGCTCACCCCGAAATAGCGCGCCGCCGCCGATTGGGTGAGTTGGCGGTCTTTGACGTATTTCGATATTTCGGCCATCAGTTTCGCCCGGATAAGCAGGTTCTCCGCCTCTTCTTTTTCAAACCCGATGTCCGTAAATACGTTTCCCGATGATTTTATCGTTTTCATATTTCCTTCCTCATCTTTAAAGGGGGATAACATAAGTATTTGTATATTAGTCAAGCGGTGTTTGGGGAGAGTAATTTGACAAATCTTGCCGCCCCATGCGAACCTTTGAGATGGAGGCGCCATTATATGTTTGACCGGATAACGTTTGACTCGAAGATCATGGGCGGGCGGGCCTGCATCCGCGGAATGCGGATACCGGTTTCCGTCCTCGTTGGCCAAGTGGCGCATGGGGTCGCTTTCGATGAGATTTTGAAAGAATACCCCGACCTTGAAAAGGATGATATCCAGCAGGCCATCGAATATGCCGCGTGGCTCGCCCAAGAAGAAGTCCATTCCCGATAATCGCCACCCATGCGCTTTTTAGCCGATATGGGGGTTAGCCTAAAGGTGGTGGCATGGCTCAGGTCATGCGGCCACGATGCCGTGCATTTGCGCGACGAAGGGCTTCAGCGTCTTCCGAACGGCGACATATTCCACAAAGCCATCAGGGAAGACAGAATGGTTTTAACCTTTGACCTGGACTTTGGCGAAATCGCCGCGCTTTCAGGGGCGCGGGGGAGTGTGGTGGTTTTCCGGTTGCACAATACGTCGGCCGAGAATGTTATTGGCCGACTTGAAGATGTGCTGGTTCATTCCCGAAGCGCTCTGGAAACGGGAGCGATTGTTTTGGTGGAAGAATCGCGTTACCGTGTCCGGCATCTGCCAATAGGGTAGCGCCTTGGATCAATCGCTATTCGCGATCTTCTCCAGCTTGGCGCGGCTGTAGATCGTCAGCTTTTTCCCCTCGATCTCCAGCACCCCTTCCTCTTTCAGTTTGCCCATGCACCGCACCGCGACCTCGAACGACGTGCCGATGCACTCCGCCAGTTCCTTGCGCGTGAGGAACAGCTCCACATGGATGGCCCCTTTCTTCTCCGTCCCCATCTGATCCGCCATCCGCAACAGAAAGCGGGAAAGCCGCCGGATGACCGACTGCACCGACATGCTTCCCAGGTGCGCGGTGAGCGAGCGCAACCGCCCGCACAGGTCCATCATCACTTCCAGCGCGATCTTCGGATTGGTGGTGATCGCCTTCAGCGCGTCGGGCCGCTTCATCAGCACCGCCGTGCCGCCCACCACCGCCTGGCAGGTCGCGGGGTACGGCTTGCCGTCAATCACCGCCACGCTGGCTACCGAGTCCCCTTTGCCGTAGATGCCCATGATGGCGGATTTGCCGGACGGGTATTCCTTAAAGACCTTCACTTCCCCGTCGAGGATGAACCACAGGTTGTCCGGGGTGTCCCCTTCGTGGAAAAGCGTTTCCCCTTTCTCGAATTTCCGCTCGGTGGCGATCTTTTCCAACGCCTTCAGGTCGGCGGGGGGCAGGTCCTTAAAAATCTGGATGACTGATAGATCCATGGTTCCTTTCCCAAAAGTCCACACACTATAATAGGGGAATACCGGCAAGGTGCTGACAAAAGTCATACGCTTTTCACGCCACGGCGGGATAACGTACACTACTGCACAAGGATATTAGCACGAAAGATTTAAGGAGCAAGGATCCATAATGGAACGATTCCCGCGATTATTCATTCTGGCCGCCATCGGCTATCTTCTTCTTGGGGTGGGCGTCGGCCTCGGCGTTTCGCTGGGCGGCATGGACCCGGTCAACGGCCGATTCGCCCACGCGCACCTGAACCTCGCCGGGTTCATGGCGATGTTCATTTACGGCGTGGCCTACCATATCCTGCCGCGGTTCAACGCCGCTCCCCTGCAACATCCGGGGCTGGTGGGGGCGCATTTTTATCTCGTGAACGCCGGGCTTTTGGGAATGACCGGCGCGGCGCTCGCCGATGGCGTGTACGGCGGCGGCGCGGCGCATACGGTGTTCGGCCTTTCCGCCATGTTGGAAACGGCGGGCATTCTCCTGTTCGCGTACAACATCGTCCCGGTGTTGCTGGGCGGAGGGCAGGCGATGTCCGCCGCGTTCCCGCCCCCGCAAAAGAAAGCGCCGGAACCTCCGGCCATAACGCCCGCTTCAAAAGTGGCGGAAGTCATCGAGAAATGGCCGCACCTGATAGACCTGCTGGTGGCCAGCGGGTTCAAAACACTCGCCAATCCGTCGGCGCGCGCCACGTTCGCCCGTGCCACCACCATCGCGCAGGCGTGCGGCATCCACCGGGTGAATGCCGACGAACTGGTGGCGAAGTTGAACGCCGTGTTGCGCGGCGAAAAGGTGTCCGCCTTGAAGGCCGCCCCCGCGCCGGAAAAGACCGCCACCGAGGCGATGGCGAAAGGAAAGGCCATCAAGCGCGGCGAAACGCCCACCGCCGATACGCTCATCGGCTCGTTGCTGGAAACATATCCGGAAACGCGCCCGGTGTTCGAGAAGCATTACGGCGAAGGCTGTTTTTCGTGCCCCGGCCAGTCGTTTGAGACCATCGCGCAAACGGCGGGCATGCACGGCATGAAAACCGAAACGGTGCTGGAAGAGATCAACAAC
>JACRGR010000023.1 GCA_016212275.1 Nitrospinota bacterium
ACGATGTCCACGCACCGCGCGTAGTCCGGCTTCGCCGTGCCTTCCATGATCCCCTTGATCTCCTGGAACTGTTTGCGCACCTCGTTCACCACTTCGTGCGCGGCGCGGCCCACCGCCTCCATGCAAAACGCCGAGAACAGGAACGGCAGGGTTGCCCCGATGAACAGCCCCACGATCAGCCGCGGGTCGGTGATGAGGAACGGGATGATCTTTCCGGATTTCGCCGCGATGGTGTCGGAATACGCCTGGAAGAGCACCACGGCGGCCAGCGCTGCGGAGCCGATGGCGTACCCTTTTGTCACCGCCTTGGTGGTGTTGCCCACCGCGTCCAGCTTGTCTGTTATCTTCCGCACCTCTTTCGGGAGGCCGGCCATTTCGGCTATGCCGCCCGCGTTGTCGGTTATCGGGCCGTAGGTGTCCATCGCTATCACCATGCCGGTGGAGGAGAGCATGGCCACCGCGGCCACCGCGATGCCGAATATCCCCGCGAAGTAGCCAGACGCCAAAATGGCGCCCACGATGACGAACACCGGGATGGTGGTGGACTTCATGCCGATGGCCAGCCCCATGATGATGTTCGTGGCGGAGCCGGTCTCGGACGCCTTTGCAACCTTGCGCACCGGGCTGAAGCTGGTGGAGGTGTAGTACTCGGTGACGACCGTCATAAGGAACGTGACGACGAGGCCGACCATGGCGGAAGCCATCAGGCCGGTGTCGCCGTTCATGGTGTGTTTGGTGACGAGCCAAAAGCCGACGGCGGAAAGACCCATCGTGACGAGCTGTGATTTGTACAGCGCGCCGGTGATGGATCCGTTCTTGCCCAGCTTGGCGAAGAACATGCCGATGATAGTGGCCAGCACCGCCACCGCGCCAAGCGCGATGGGGTACAAAATCGCCGACTGGCCGTATTTGTCGATGATGGACGGGGATGTGACGGTAAGTATCATCGCGGCGATGAGCGTCACCGCGTAAGTCTCGAAAAGGTCCGCGCCCATGCCGGCGCAGTCGCCCACGTTGTCTCCCACGTTGTCGGCGATAACCGCCGGGTTGCGGGGATCGTCTTCCGGGATGCCATGTTCCACTTTGCCCACCAAGTCGGCGCCCACGTCCGCCGCCTTGGTGTAGATGCCGCCGCCCACGCGCGCGAAGAGCGAGATAAGGCTGGCGCCGAAGCCGAAGCCGATGGTGGCCTCCGGGTCGCCGGTGAAGAGGTAGGTGAGCGTGACGCCCATCAGCGAAAGCCCCACGACCATCAGGCCGGTGACCGCGCCCCCCTTGTAGGCAACGCCCAGCGCTTCCGCCATGCCGGTCTTCGCCGCCTCGGCGGTGCGCACGTTCGCGTTGACCGATACCGTCATGCCGATGTAGCCCGCAAACGCGGAAAGCACCGCGCCGAAGATGAAGCCGAGGGCGATCTTCATGCCGATGACGAAGTAGATAAGGACGAACACCGGCACGGCGATGACGAAAATGGTTTTGGTCTGGCGGTTGAGGTAAGCCATGGCGCCCGCCTTGATGGCCGCGGCGATCTCGCGCATTTTGTCGTCGCCGTCCTTTATCCTCATAATGCTGAAGATGAGGTAGACGGCGCTCAGTATCGTGAGGACGCTGGCGATGAGCGCCGAAGTGGTTATAGCGTTTTGGAACAAAATACCTGTTATGGACATATCAATTCACCCTACTCCAAAAGTGTTTATTATCCCTTGCATCCCCGAATTTCCTTGCCCCCCGGGGAATAACTGCGATAGCAGACCATAATTTACGCGGCGCGGTCAAGGCGTGATTTACATGCGGGCGGCTATCAAAGTACAATATAGGGATATTTTGCCCAAACCTTGCCGGGAGCGTGTTCCACGGCGGGCGCGGCGAACAATGGAGTGGCCGGATGAGCGGAGAAAAGGGCAAGGTCTTTATTGTGGAGGACGATTTCACCTCCAAGATAGGCCTTGCGGGGCTTTTGCAAAAAGAGGGGCTGGAGGTGGTTTCCGGCAAAGGACCCGACCCCATCCCGCAGATCGTCGCCGCCAAGCCGGACATTATCGTCACCGACATAGACACGGACCCGAACGCCTCGCCCACCGACACCATCGAAAAGATGAAGAACATGCCGGAACTAAAAGGGGTGGAGATCTTCGTGTACACCGGCAACCTCGATGTGAGCCTGGAAGTGAAGCTCCGCAAGTTGAAACTCTCCAGCTATTTCACCAAGGACGAGGCGCACGTTGATTCGTTGGTGGGTTCCGCGAAACAGTATTTTGTGAAAGAAGAGACCGCGATTGACTACTACGCCGAGTTTGACGACGTGGGGGAAAGGGGCGCGCCCGCCGCGCGGCCCGCGGCACCCGCCCCGAAAGAGACGTTCGAGGAGATGTTCGACGAATTCACCGAAAAGGTGCATAAAAATCTGGAAGCGGAAGGCGGGGGCGGCGAGACCTTTTACAACCTCGGCGTGAGCTACATGGAAATGGGGCTGATGCAGGAAGCCGCCAAGGAGTTCGAGGAGGCGGCCAAAGATCCGCAGTTCAAGCTGGAGGCCATCAGCATGTCCGGCATCTGCCTGCGGAACCTGAAAAAATACGCCGAGGCGGTCGCGAAATTCCAGGAGGGGAGCAAGACCACCACCGACCCGGTGGAGATCATGGGCTTCCGGTACGAAATTGGTGTAACATTGCAGGAAATGGGACGCCTGAAGGACGCCTTCAATTACCTCGGCGCGGTGTACAAGGCCGACAAAACCTACCGCGACGTGACCAAACGCCTGGTGGAAGTGAACAACGCGCTGAAAGCCGGGCAGAAATAGCATGGTCGCTTTCAACTACGCCGCGCGTGAAGTGATCGCCAAGATCGTCTATTACGGCCCCGGCCTGTGCGGCAAAACCACCAACCTCGAAGAACTCCACAAAAAAATGGCCCCGGACAAAAGGGGGAAAATGGTGTCGCTCGCCACCGACACGGACCGCACCCTGTTCTTCGACCTTCTGCCGGTGGACCTGGGAACCATCGGCGGCTACCGCACCAAGATGCAGTTGTTCACCGTTCCCGGCCAGACCTACTACAACAACACGCGCAAGCTGGTGCTGAAAGGGGCGGACGGCGTTGTGTTCGTGGCCGATTCGCAGGCGACCCAGATGGCGGCGAACGTCGAAAGCTACAACAACCTCGCGGAAAACCTGAAAGCCAACGGGCTGGACATCACCACCATCCCGCTCGTCATCCAGTGGAACAAGCAGGATATGGCGAACCTCGCGCCGCTCGACGAATTGGAGCAGAAGGTGAACGTGCGCAAAGTGCCCACCATCAAATCGGTGGCGGTGAAGGGGGACGGCGTGCTGGAGACTTTCAAGCTGATCTCGAAAGAGGTCATGACCGCGCTCTCGGCCAAGATCGGGCAGGGGGTGGCGCCCGCCGCGAAAGAAAAGAAGATCGAGCGCGCCGATTCGGCCCCGCTGAAAGTCACCACCGAAAAGACATTCGCCCCCTCCGCCGTGGGGCAAGACAGGGTGGCGGCGGAACTCTCGCTGGAAAAGCACGGCGTGGAAGGGGCCAAGCGGACGGTGGAAGAACTGGGGAAACTTTCCGCCGAATCGCTGGGCGGCGGAACGGAAGCGGTGGAACTGGTGAACGACATACGCAAGAACGTGGCGGCCATCATAGACGACCACAAGAAGATCGAACTGCGGTACGACACGATGCTCCGCCAGTTGACCAAGCTGGCGAAAGTCCTCTCCGAAAAGAAGTAGACCCCCTTCATCAATAATGACTAAATAATAGTAATTAAAATATTACTTGACAATGTGCGTATTCGCACATTATGCTGTACCCGTGTTCGAGAGGAGGTCCTGATGAAAAACGCCAATGTCCCTGAAACAAAGGCCGAACCGCCCGCGGGCGCCGGGCGGAAATTGCTTTCCATCGCCGCGCTGTCCCGCCGGTGGAGCGTGTCCGATACCACCATCAAGCGGCTCATCGAGGAGGGGGAATTGAAGGGAATGAAGATCCGCCGCTCGTACCGGGTGTTCATGGAGTCCGTGGTGGAGTACGAATCCCGCTCCCGGTTTTAAGAATGTTTTGCACGTCTGTTGTCGGTCGCGCCCGTAAGCTCGGTTTCGAGCCCCTTCGGAATTGGGGTGGAATCAAGGGTTATGCGTCAGCGAGTTGCTGTCCACTGTTAAAGTGGGTACACTCGCATTTCCTCGAAATGCGAGATGTGAAAATGACGGAACACCCGCCAAATGGCGGCTGTCCGCATTTTTGGTGCGCCCGGAGGATGGAAATGGGTTCGCCTACTACATCGAAAACATCCTGTTTTCGACTGCGTAGGCCCGCCTCACTCACTATTCCGAACGTCCTGTTCGGAATGCCCTCCCTTATCGGTCGGGCCGTTCGTTCGATTTTACACTTCGCCGCCGAAGCGGCTTGTGTGAAAAACGCGGAACACCCGCCAAATGGCGGCTGTCCGGTTTTTTGAACCCCTCGGAATTGGGGTGGAATCAAGGGTTATGCGTCAGCGACGTTGTTGCCCACTTTAAAAGTGGGTGGTGCGCCCGGAGGGGTTCGAACCCCCAACCTGCTGATCCGAAGTCAGCCACTCTATCCAGTTGAGCTACGGGCGCATACGCCCATAATATCCCCTCCAACGGAAAACTTCACCAAACTAAAAATTTTGGTTGTTTTTCGTCCATCTTTCGGTTAATATTCTTTCCATGTTGGTAACAAAACGGCAAAAAGAGATCCTGAATTTCTCGGAAGCGTTCATCGCAAAGCACGGCTACGCGCCCAGCATCGCGGACATTCGGCAAAAATTCGGCATCAGTTCCCCCGCCACGGTGCATCAGCACCTGAAAAACCTGCAGGAAAAAGGGCTGATAAAGCGGGAGCCGAACCGGCACCGCTCCATAGAGATCATCCCTTCCGAAGGGGCCGCGCCGACCGGCGTGCGTGTGCCTATTCTTGGGGCGATAGCGGCGGGCCTGCCGATCGAAAGCTACCCGGATACCGATACGATGGCGCTCCCGGAGGAAATGGGGGCGGACGACAACAGCTATCTCTTGCGGGTGCGGGGCGATTCGATGATAGACGACCACATACTGGATGGCGACATGGTGCTGGTGCGGAAGAGCGCGGTGGCGCGTCCGGGGCAAACGGTGGTGGCGCTGGTGGACGGGCGGGAAGCGACCCTCAAGCGTTTTTATGTGGAAGGCGCGAAGGTGCGGTTACAACCGGCGAACCAGCAGATGGCACCGATGTATTTCGAGCCGGGCCGCGTGCGCATCCAGGGGATAGTGACCGGCATCATCCGCAAATTCTAACGGGCGCGGCCCTGTTCGCCAAGATGCGAACAGGACGAGGGTTGCGGGCGGAGGACGACTGCGGCCCGTGGCGAATGTCGGCATAGCCGGAACGCGGACCAGCGCGGAGGTTCTTTTTTATATCTGATATTGCCCTGCCCATTTGAAGGGGTATAATCTGTCCTGCTTTTTCCGGGGCGAATAGCTCAGTTGGTAGAGCGCCAGCCTTACAAGCTGGATGTCACAGGTTCGAGCCCTGTTTCGCCCACCATAAACACAAAACCCCATCTCCGATGGAGTTTTGTGTTTATGGTGGGTAATAAACAGGGATCGAAGCGAGCGAACGTGTCCGACCGATGAGGGAGGACATGCCGGACCGGATGTCCGGCATAGTGAGGGAGGCGGGCCGCGCAAGCCGGAGCGTGATGCGACGGCGCGTGTGGCCGAGCAATTACGGGTACGGTGGGGAGGATGGTGGGAAATGCTTAATGACTCCGATACTTCATTTTCTAGCCAAAACCTTTAGAAAGGTTTGCGCTTCCACTATCTGCACAGTCCGATAATGTTTCAGGCCAAGCAAATGCTCGTCACCCGAAACAATAAAGTCGGCCTCTCCCTCAATCGCGCAGGCGATAAACTTGTCGTCTTCGGGGTCATTCTTGATCTTTGAAATGGTGTAATGGCCTTCCGTTAAAATCGTCCCCTCGTACAGGAACGCCGAAATATCGTCAATAATATCTTCGGTAAGGTTGTATTTGGCGTAGATATGATTTCTGTGTAAAACCTCGAGAATCTCGTGATTGATCGCAATGGAGGTTACAACCGTGAAGCGTTCTTTCCGGGCCAGGTCGAGAATTTTACGAGGGGCGCCTTTTGGGGAAATAAGGCCGCTTACGAATAAATTGGTGTCAACAACGGCCCTAATTTTTGCCACCGGCACGCACCTGGGCGACAGCCTTCTTTATATCCCCGATGACCTCTTTCTCAGGAAAACGGACATTCTTTTTCCCGAGTTTACTCAAGGCATTTCCGAAGCGCGCCTGCCAGGTTGAAACCTTCTGTTTCTCGAGCTTCTTCTTGAGGATGAGTTTTTCATCCTGGTCGAGCTGATCCACCATGGAGATAAGCTTTTGGAACGGTATCTCCGGTTTTAAAGTCTTTGTGGACATCGATCGCCTCCTTAATTGCAACCTTGGTTGCGCATTTCAATTCTCCTTTTCCATTATATTCGCTTTCCCCAGCAGTCCGAAAAGTGAATAGCGCCTTCATTTCTGCGCAAGGATTTATTCTCACCGTGGCCCACCAGTAAAGGCAAATGCGGGCGCTGGGTGCAAACAGTCAACATGGATTTGCCTCAATTATTTTTCAAAAAGACGTTCCCTCATTTCCTCGCACACTCCATCTATTCCCGGAAATAATGAACCAGCGGTTATGCCCATAATGCTTAATTCGTGCATAACTCTTTTTCGTTCACTCCAAGGCAATTCTATAATGCGAAGGTACTCCTTCTTCTTGTCCGCTTCCTTGGTGCGAATGTGGCTCTCTATGTCATCAATGTTGGAAACTATTGATACAGCTTGCTGTGGAATCATCCTCTCATTGTCAATTGCAATGAATTCCATGATTGATAAGTACGGTAAAGGCCATGTTAGGCTTAATACTGGCTGGGTATCCTTTTTCCATTCCTGCTGGTCAAAGACAAAGATTCGCACCTTCCTGTCCTCCTTTGCTTCGGATGCTTCCTGTTTCTTGATGCCGCGATAAGCAAAAAACGCCGCAACAAAAGGAGAAAATGTCCAATCTAGCAAAGGGGTCGGATAGCCGTGGTGTTGAATCAAATTTAAGAAAGCACCGTTTTCTTCGCCCTTGTTTAAGTCGAATATGTGACGTGTTCTAAAGCTTAAATGCGCATGGAGGCTTTTTTTATCTTCGAACAAGAATTTGTACAGATTGGTTCTGCCTAGCCTGTGAAATTTAGTCCTAAGTCGCCATCCATCATTTTGTCCTCGAAACAAAAACCTTCTGCCAGTGCCAATGGGAACTAAATTACACGCAATTTCTTTTTTGAAATCATCCCAATTGTTAATGGATGGAATGGCCTTATACTCGGAGGGCGATTCAGCTTTGCTCCGGGGGAGTATGCATTCCCCTTTCGTTTGAATGTCTGTATTCCATTTAAACGTTAGGTTATTTTCGTCCCAACTACCCTCCACTTCCGCTGATTTTGGAAAATTGGCACCTGGATATGCTTCTTTTATCCTGTCCCAATCAGTTGGTTCGGAGGTGTGAGGGTTAATAGGTTGTATATACACTTGTTTTTGTGAAAAGGTTTTACTTTTGTTGCTAACCCGAAAGGCCACCATTGCCAATGGCATTTTTGTGTCGTCGTCAATAAGGTAGGCTTGAACTAGGTAATCTTCACCCAAGTCTTCGATATCCACGAGGGCCAGACCATTGCTTGTTCCTGAATACCGCCCTACCCATTGGCCATTCATTTCACGAATGTCTCCTGAAATTTCATCAGGAATTATTCTACTAACAACAGGCATCAAAGGGGCGATTGTTTTTTTACCACGCAGAAAGGTACTGAAATGAATCGCTATTGAGTAGAAATGGTTCGCGCTCACCCCACGGCGATGCCTCGCGCCAGTGCGCAAACCACCTCACCCCCGCCGGTAGCGGGGGGCGAGGTCCCAGGCGGCGGGGATCTCCTTTTTCTTTCCCGATTTATCGGCGTAAAACAGTTTTTTGTTTTCCAGCGCATAGTTGAACACGTCCAGCGTCACCTTCACGTCCTGTATGCAGTAGTCGCGCACCAGGTCCAGCTTTCCTTCCTTCACCCACTTCAATGATTGCAGGCCGTCGGCGCTTTTCCCCACCCCCAGCGTGGATTGCGCGATGCTGTCCAGCTTCAACCTGAAGCGCAATATCTTTTCCACTTCTTCGCACAGGTCAAACGTGGGAAGCGTCTTTTCCAACTGTTCATCCGTATAGGGGCGCAGGACGGCGTAATCGAAATTGCGGATGTTGTACCCCACCACCAGGTCGGCGCATTTCAGCAGGGCGATCAGTTCTTTCGCCTGCTCCTCGTAGAACACCTTGAACGAGCCGTCCAGCGAATCGTGCGCCACGGCCACGGCCACCCGCATCAGGTGCTTGTTGCCCCAGCCGCCCACTTCGTCCGCGCCCAGGCGCGTTTCGATGTCGAACACCACCACCCGTTTTTTGGGCGCGGCGTTCTCCCCCGGCTTTTTGAAAAAATCAATTTCCATTTGCGGCATCGCTCCATCATACGGCATTTCGGTGCGGAAAGAATGGTACTATTGACCGAATGAAGAGAGCAGTTTTTATCCTGTTTCTGGCGTTGTTCTTCCTGCCCGCTTGGGCCGCCGAGAACAGCCAGGAAGAGGCGAAGGTCGGCGAGCAATCGGACAAGATCATCCGCAAGATATTCGGGGTCTATCCGGACGAGAAGGTGCAGAACTACGTTACCTCCATCGGGAAAAAGCTTCTGCAGTCGGTGGAAACGCCGGACTTCGAGTTCAAGTTCACGGTGCTGGACGACCCGATGATAAACGCCTTCGCGGTGCCGGGCGGCTATGTGTACGTCACGCGGGGGATGCTGGCGTACATGGATAGCGAGGCGGCGTTGGCGGGCATCATGGGGCACGAGATAGGGCATGTGGTGGGGCACCATTCGTACAAGCAGATGCAAAAGAGCATGGGGGATACCCTGCTTATCATCGCGGGGCTGGGGGCCAGCGTGGCATCCGGCGGCGGGGGAACGCAGGCCGTGGCGTGGGTAACGGCCACCAGCACCCTATCCCAGCAGAACCGGCTGGGGTACGGGCGCGAACTGGAACTGAACGCGGACGAGTTTGGCCTGATATACGCCTACGACGCGGGATACGATCCCGGGGAACAGGCGAAGTTCTTCCGGATGATGCAGTTCAAGGAGCGGGTTTCCGGCGTGCAGTACCACGGGTTCGTGGCCACCCACCCGGACACGCTGGAGCGCATCGTGAAGGTGGGGGAAAAGGCGGACATTTTGCGCAACCGCGGCAATTCGACGACGGTGAAGCGGGACGAATATATGAAGGTGATGGCCGGCCTGACCTACGGCAAAGGGGACCGCGAGACGAAAACCCCGCCGCCGTATGTGTTGACGATCTACACGGCGAAAGCGGGCGACACGTTCCGGGGCATCGGCAAAGCGGTTTCCGGGGACGAGCGGCTGGGGTTCGAGATAGCGGTGATGAACGCCATGCGGGAAAACGACGCGATTCCCGCGGGAAAAATGCTGAAGGTCCCGGTGCCGCGCCCCAAGCAGACGGAGAGCAATCTGCCGAAACCGGAGCCGAAGGAATAGAAGCCGGGTTGTTTCCCTTTTCATGGATTCGATGAAGAAACAGTTATCATCCCCGCGGTCTTTTATGGGGGATCACCCCATATTTTGGATGCTGGTCGCTTTTGAGATCCTCGCCGTCTTTATTCTGGATTATCGCCACGAAGCCGAGCAGGATGTATACAACGGTCCGTTCAGCCAGACTGCCCGAAGCCTGTGGGAGGCCGGCAGTTATATATTGGATGGAGCACCCGCCTTTTATCCCTTATGGGGCTATCCCCTACTGGTGTTGCTGTGCGGTTTTTCGCCGATCATTCTGCTGGCTGTGCAGGGCGCTCTATGCTTTTCGGCGGTTGCCTATCTCTATGCCACGCTCCGTATTAGGCCGTCTTATTGGCACCTGCCGATTCTGGTTCCGTTTATTGCCCTGTGCTCCATCAAATGGCCCCAGGCGATAACGGCAACCCTGCTGGTCATTCTCCTTTGTTCCTACAAACGCTACATGGAAAAGCCGTCGCTCAAGCTACTGCTTATCGGCGGTTTTGCCGCGGGCTTGGCGGTTAACATGCGGGGCGAATCCTGGATATGGGGGCCGGTGATCTTCTTCTCCCTGATTTTTTCCACGGGGCCGGGCCTAAGGGCGCGAGGGGCGCGGTTCGGAGCCGCGGTGGTCGTCATCCAATTGCTATGCATCAGCCCGTGGACCATCAGGGCGTATGCCCAGCTGGGAACCTTCCGGCTGACCCCGTCTCATGGGGGGGATATGGCGCTTCTCTCGTTGGGACAATTTCCTGATAATCCTTGGGGGATAGAATGCAAGGATTCTTTCGGCCACAGGTTTGCCGCGGAACGGAATTTGGGATCCCCTTATTCGCCCTCCGCCGACGTGGTTATGCGGCGGGAATTTTTCCGGCGCATCTCGGAAGACCCGATGGCCTTTGCCGGAAAAGTTTTTTATAATTTTTCGAGTGTTTTCCGCCATGGTGTTTTCACCGGTCAATTCTTTACTCTTGCGATGACCGAGGCCGCATACTGGGAGAACCATGAAAAGCTCAAGGCCATGGGTTATTCCTGGTTCCTCACGGAAATGCCCCGCTCCATTGTTATGCCGATGACCCTTTACCTTGGCGTTGATTATATTTTCAGGGCCGGGTGGCTATTACTACTGTGTGCCGTCATGATTGTCGCCGTTCAAAGGGCCATGAATGGCGCCCCGCTCCCGCCCATGGTCTCTTTGACTATTGCCTTTATCTTCGCCACTATCGCGCTTGTGTCCCTTTTGCACTATGAGCCGCGCCATGTGACTTTCCTGTGGCTTCCGCTATTTGCATCGTTCCTCCTGATGAGGCCTTCCCCCGGCGTTTCCGCGAGGACGGAATAAGGAGAAATCCCGCTTTTCCACCCGTACCCGTCGGGTATAATGCCGGTCTATGCAAAAAGAAGTGACCGTTAAAACCGCGCTCGACCACGGCCTGAACGCCGCCGAATTTGAATCCATCAAAAAACATCTCGGCAGGGTTCCGAACCTTGTGGAACTCGGCATTTTTTCCGCCATGTGGAGCGAGCACTGTTCGTACAAAAGTTCGCGCGTCCACCTGCGGCGGTTCCCCACCGAGGGGCCGCAAGTGGTGCAGGGGCCGGGCGAAAACGCGGGCGTGGTGGACATCGGCAACGGACTGACCGCCGTGTTCAAAATGGAATCGCACAACCATCCCTCCTTCATCGAGCCGGTGCAAGGCGCGGCCACCGGGGTGGGCGGCATTTTGCGCGACGTATTCACCATGGGGGCGCGCCCCATCGCCAGCTTCGACTGCCTGCGCTTCGGCCACCAAGACCACGAGAAAACCCGCTTCCTCGTCGGCGGCGTGGTGAAGGGTATCTCCATGTACGGCAATTGCATCGGCGTGCCCACCGTGGGCGGCTCCACCCGGTTCCACGAGTGCTACAACGGGAACATCCTCGTGAACGTGATGACGGTCGGCATCGCCCGGCGCGACGCGCTGTTTTTCGGCAAGGCCAGCGGCCTCGGCAACAAGATCATCTACATCGGCTCCAAGACCGGGCGCGACGGCATACACGGCGCGGTGATGGCGTCCGACACATTCGGCGAGGAATCGGAATCCAAGCGCCCCACCGTGCAGGTGGGCGATCCGTTCACCGAAAAACTGTTGCTTGAGGCGTGTCTGGAAATTTTCCGCGAGAACATCGTGGAAGGGATACAGGACATGGGGGCGGCGGGACTTACCTCGTCATCGTTCGAGATGGCCTCGCGCGGCAACAGCGGCATCACCATGCACTTGGACAAGGTGCCGATGCGCGAAGAGGGAATGACCCCGTACGAGATCATGCTTTCCGAATCGCAAGAGCGGATGTTGCTGGTGGCGAAACCGGAGAACGAACAGAAGATTTTGGACATCCTGCGCAAGTGGGACCTGGAGGCCGCGACGATAGGGCAGGTGGAAGACCACGGCCATGTGAAACTGCTTTTCCACGGCGAACTGGCGGCGGACATGCCGGTGGATGCTTGCGTGGATACCGCGCCGAAATACGAGCGGCCCATGCAACGCCCGGCGTATCTGGAAAAAACGGCGGCGTTCGATACCGCTTCGGTGCCCGCGCCCGCGAGCCTGAACGAAGCGTTCTTCAAGCTGGTGGGGTCGCTGAACCTCAACGGCAAGCGGTGGATCACCGAGCAGTACGACACGATGATCGGCCTCGGCAGTGTGTTCGGGCCGGGGCACGATGCCGCCGTTATCCGCGTGATGGGGACGAACAGCGCGTTGGCGGTCTCCAGCGGGTGCAACGAGCGGTACTGCTATTTGGACCCGTACGTTGGCGGCATGATCGCGCTGGCGGAATGCGCGCGCAACGTGGCCTGCACCGGCGCGAAACCGCTGGCCTCCACCGACTGCCTGAACTTCGGTTCGCCCATGAACCCGGAGATCATGTGGCAGTTCTCCCAGTCGGTGGACGGCATCGCTGAAGCCTGCCGGAAATTGGACGTGCCGGTGGTCGGCGGCAACGTGAGCCTGTATAACCAGACCGGCGAAGTAGCCATCTATCCCACGCCGATGATCGGGGTGGTGGGACTGCTGGACGACGCGACGCTGGCGGTGCCTTCATTCTTCCAGTCGGAAGGGGATGCGGTACTATTGCTTGGCGATACGCTCAACGAGATCGGCGGAAGCGAATACCTGAAAACCATACACGGCCACGATGCGGGCAAGCCTCCCGCGCTTGATTTGACCAAAGAGCGCAACCTTATAAACGCGCTGATGGAACTTGCGCGTAAGAGGCTGGTGAAGAGCGCGCACGATTGCTCCGAAGGCGGCCTTGCCATCGCGCTGGCGGAATGCGCGCTGGATAAAAAGGTGGGGTGCGAAGTGGATATTCAAACGGCGCTCCGCCCGGATGTTGCGTTGTTCAGCGAATCGCAGTCCCGCGCGGTGCTTTCCGTTGCCCCGCAAAACCTCAAGGCCGCGTTGGCGGTCATCGCCGCGCACAAAGTGCCGTGCGCCGAAATCGGGAAGACCGCAAAGGCGTTCGCTGTAAAAGTGAACGGCAAAGCGGCGCTCACGGCGGACATCGCGGACATCGTGAAAACGCACGGGGAATCGTTCGAAAAAACGCTCTTCCCGCAGTAAGGATTTGCATGTCTCTTTTTACCAATGTGATATGCCCATTGCTGTCATTCCCGCGAAGGCGGGAATCCAGGTTCTGGATGCCCGTTTTCACGGTCATGACAAGTAGGTAGGTATGTCGTTGGTTGCGGCGCGGCTGATACTCGATGGGCCGCGGCCAGCGCGGGAGAACATGGCACTGGATGAGACGCTTTTCACTGAGGCCCTATCTTCCCCTTATGCCGCCACGTTGCGGCTGTACTCGTGGTCGCCACACGCCATTTCGTTGGGACGCAGGCAAAAGCTTGACGCGGTGAATGTGGATGCCTGCCGGAAAATGGGGATAGACGTGGTGAAGCGTCCGGGCGGCGGGGCCGCCGTTTACCATAATGAGGAGATCACCTACTGCTTCGTTTGCCGTTTGGACAAAATACCGCTTCCCGGCGTCGGGGCATGGCGGAACATCTTCTCCACCTTCCTTGAAACACTCGGTGTTGCGCCCGATGGCGCTTCCCCTCGAACCATCGGCAGTCTTTCAGGCAACGCCTGTTTCGCCTGCGCGGCGGAGGATGAGCCGACCATCGGCGGCAAGAAATTCGCGGGGAGCGCGCGTCGCAAATCGAAAACGGTGTTCATGCAACACGGATCGATACTGCTCAAGCGCCAGCCGGACTTTTTGGGCGAGCTGGTGAAGAACGCCGAGCCGGACGCCTCCATCGGCCTGACGGATATTCTGCCGGGTATCACCGCCGAAAAGGTTTCTTCCGTCTTTGCCGGAATGGTCGCTTCGCAATTCCATCTCCGATTTGATCCTGCCGGTTTCACCGGTAGGGAAATGGCGAAGATGTAACCAGCGCGAAGATCGGCGTTGTTCCCTTTTGGACTTTTCTTCTTGAGGCACTCCCGATAAAATATCACTGTCACAATCCTTCATCGCAATATCGGGAGTGAAAACCCAATATGACAAAGAAAGCGGAAGAGCCTTTTGTATTCTATTCGATTTTGCACTTGGTGGAGCTGACCGGACACTCTGCGGCCACCTTGCAGGAGCTTGCGGAACACCTTCGTTCCATTGACGGCGGTTCCATCTATTTCCACACTCACCAGTTTGTGAAACAGCATTTGTACCTCACCCCCGAGCCGCCCAACGATTTCGCTTATTGGGTGACCGAGGTGCTGGGCGAGGATCGTTTGGGAGAGACGCTATCCGCCATTGACGTTACCGATTATTCAAGCCTCGGCGCAATGCGGGAGGCGTTTGTTTCCAGCGTCGAGGGTGCTTTGGCGCTTCGTCCCCGATTAAAACATTTGTCCGCCCCCGAAGGGGAAGAGTTCCATTTTCTGAAGTCGGTGAGTTTCGTATTTCCCACGGATTTGCGGGCGCATGACCTCGATGAACTGGCGGATAGCCTGCGACGGGTGAGCCTTGATTCGATCTACTTCCACCTTTTCGAAGCGCGTCTGCGGCTCGAGCGGCCCACCAATGATTTTTCAAACTGGGTGGCCAACGCGCTGGGCGAGGAGGCGCTTGCGGTCCGCATCGCGCGGTTGGATCCGTATTCGCAAAGCGGTGAAGGGATACGCAAAGAATTGCTGAAGATCGTTGACGGCCGGTTTGTGCGGGAGGCATGACCTGTGGCGAAGATCGAAGAATACGAAACTATCGTGGGAAAGGGCGTTGTTCATGAATTGCGGCTCCTTGCTGAACGATTGCAAGGCAAGTCTGTCCAGCACGTCAATTCCACCGCGGTTGGTGGAGGCGTGGCGGAGATACTGAACCGGATGGTCCCTTTGTTGCGGGAAATAGGGGTGGACACGCGGTGGGATGTGATCAAGGGGGGCGAGCAGTTCTTCCAGGTCACGAAGAAAATACACAACGCCCTTCACGGGGTGGAAGAGGATATTACGCCGGAACAGTGGGACATCTTTTGGGAAACGGGAAAGAGAAACTCCGAGGAGCTTCCTTGCGCCGCTGACATCGTCTTTATACATGACCCGCAACCGATAGCGCTGGTCAACCAAAAGGAAGCCCGGCGCAACAAATGGCTTTGGCGGTGCCATGTTGACATTTCCCGTTCACAATCGGCGGTATTTGAGCCGCTCCTTGACCGCGTAAAACAGTTCGATGCGGCGGTTTTTTCAGCCCCCGCGTTCGCTAAACGTATCCCCGTGAGGCAATTCCTGATTGCCCCCTCATTAGACCCGTTAAGCGATAAGAACAAGGAGCTTCGGGCAAATGAGGTGGAAGAGGTCTTGGGAAAATACGGGATAACGAGCGAAAAGCCGATCATTACGCAAGTCTCGCGTTTTGACCGGCTGAAAGACCCGGTGGGGGTCATTGAAGCGTTCCGGAAAGTGAAGCGTCATGTGGATTGCCAATTGGTGTTGGCGGGAGGCTCCGCTTCGGACGACCCTGAATCGGTGGAAGTGTTGGAGCAGGTGAAGCAATTTTCCGAGGGCGACCGGGATATTCACATTCTGCTCATGCCACAAAACGACATTCACATAAACGCGCTCCAGCGGGCTTCGGCTGTAATCGTCCAAAAATCCCTGCGTGAGGGGTTTGGGCTAACCGTTACCGAGGCATTGTGGAAAGGCAAGCCGGTGGTCGCTTCGGCGGTGGGGGGCATCACCGTGCAGATAAAACACAAGTATCACGGTCTTCTGTGCCATAGTGTGGATGGGGCGGCGTTGGCGATCCGGCAGGTGCTTCAAAACCCCGAATATGCGAACTGGCTTGGCGGGAACGGCAGGGAGCATGTGCGCCGGAATTTCCTAGTGACTCGCCATCTGCGGGATTACCTGTTGGCATTCCTCTCCCTATATAAAGCGGAGGATATCATTTACCTATGAAGATAACGTTGCGCCTCATTTTTGCCCTGGTGCTGACCATTACGGCGGTTTCCGGCCTGTTTTCCTATTTCACGGTGCAGTCCGAAAAAGTGCGGCTTACGGGGGAACTGGAACACCGCGCATGGTTGGTGGCCGAGGGTTTGAAGGAGTCCATCGGCGCCCTTATTCCCAAGGGCAAGTCCCGGAGGCTTGATAATATCCTCGAAAGGATCGCCACCAGCAAACAAGTGATAGGTGTTGCGGTCTATGGCCTGGGGGGAGAGGCCATTGCGGTCACAAAAGAGCTTTCCAAGGTGCTACCAGTTAAGCCAAAGATATTATTTGAAAAAATTGAAGGTGATGGGGGAATAGGCGCTTACGAAGTGGTTGCCGAAAAACAGGCGTACCTTTTCGCGGTTCCAACGTTTGACGATGAAGATTCCCGCACCGGAACGGTGGTGGTATTCAGCGATGCCTCGTACATTGATGAATACCTGTTCGATATATGGCGCCGGAACTTCCTGCGGACCCTTGTGAACGTCTTTCTCATTTCCATCATTACGCTGGTGGTGGTGCGATGGAGCATAGTAGGCCCCATTGCCCACATGGCGGAGTGGATCAAGCACATGAGCCGGGGCAAAGTGGACGAAACCTTCAAGGTGCCGGCGGACGAACTTTTTTCCCCAATATCCAAAGAGGTGTCTTCCCTCGCCAAAAGCCTTGCCGTGGCGCGGGCGCGGGCGGAAGAAGAAGCCCAGTTGCGCCAACACGCCGAGGCGATATGGACGGCGGAACGGCTGAAGGGGCATGTGCGCGCCAAGTTGGGGGAAAGAAAACTGATCGTGGTTTCAAACCGCGAGCCGTTCATGCACATCAGGCAGGGAAGGCAGGTGCAGTGCATCAGTCCCGCCAGCGGTCTTGTGACCGCCCTGGATCCCATCCTGAAGGCGTGTGGCGGAGTGTGGGTGGCCCACGGGTCGGGAAATGCCGACAGGGAGACGGTGGACAAGAACAACATGGTGCGGGTTCCGCCGGATAATCCCCTGTACGATCTGAAGAGGGTGTGGCTCACCCAGGAAGAGGAAGAAGGGTACTATTACGGATTCTCAAACGAGGGGCTTTGGCCTTTGTGCCACATCGCCCACACGCGGCCCGTATTCCGCGCGAGCGACTGGGCGCGATACCAGGAAGTGAATTTCAAATTCGCCAAGGCGTTGGAGGATACGATTGACGACGACACGCATATTTTCGTCCAGGACTACCACTTTGCCCTGCTCCCGCGTGTGATAAGGGATAAGCACCCGAAGGCGAAGCTGGCGGTCTTTTGGCACATACCGTGGCCCAATCCCGAAGCGTTCGGCATCTGCCCGTGGCGGCGCGAGATACTGCACGGGATGCTGGGGGCGGACATTTTGGGCTTTCACACCCAGTTTCATTGCAACAATTTCCTTGAGACGGTGGACCGGAATCTGGAATGCCGGATCAATTGGGAACGGTTTTCCATTACCCGCTCGGGGCATACGACCTATGTGAAACCATTCCCGATAAGCGTGGATTTTACGCCGCCGCCGTACGATATGGCGGTCAAGGGCAAGGAAGAGCTGTTCAAGGAAAACGGCGTGAAGGGGACGTTGCTGGGATTGGGGGTGGACCGCCTCGATTACACCAAGGGGATATTGGAGCGGTTCCGTGCGGTGGAGCGATTCCTTGAAAAAAATCCCGAATACCGGGGACTCTTCACCTTCGTGCAGATCGGCGCGCCCAGCCGCGAACATATCAAGCGCTACCATGATTTCATCGGGGAGGTGAGCGCCGAGGCGGACCGCATCAACTGGAAGTTCCAGTCCGGCAACTGGCGGCCAATCGTATTTTTGCGAAGGCACTTTTCCCATGCGGAGATAGAGCCGTACTACCGCTTCGCCGACCTGTGCATGGTGACCTCGCTCCATGACGGCATGAACCTCGTCGCGAAGGAGTTTATCGTCTCGCAAGCCGATAGCAACGGGGCGTTGATCCTTAGCACGTTCACGGGGGCATCGAGGGAATTGCGGGATTCCCTCCTGATCAACCCTTACGACATAGAGCAGGCGGCGGACGCGATAAAAGCGGCCCTCGAAATGTCGCCGGAGGAAAAAGAGATCAGGATGAAGCGGATGCGCGCGGTGGTTCGGGAAAACAATATTTTCAAATGGGCCGCCGATATCATCACGGAACTCACTCAGATACGGCACGAATGAGGAAGCGGATACTTTTTCTCGATTTCGACGGAACCCTTTCGCCGATTGCGAAAGACCCGGACAAGGCGCGTTTGACGCGGAACGTAAAGGAATGGCTCAAGCGGATTTCCCGGGAAAAAGGCGTGAAAGTTGCCATCGTCACTGGCCGGTCCCTGGCGGATATAAGGAAAAGGGTTGGTATCCCCAATCTCATCTATGCCGGCAATCACGGCATGGAAGTGTTTTACAGGGGGCGGCGGGTATTGGAGAAGGGAAGGAGGTATCGCGGGCTGTTTAACCGCATTGCGAATGATCTGGCTTGTGGCCTGGTGGCGATACCGAATGTGTATATTGAGAATAAGGGGCTTTCGGTTGCCGTTCATTTCAGGCGCGTGGCGCGAAAGTATCATGCGGCGGTGAAAAAGCGGTTCATGTTACTCGCCAACCCGTGGTTGAGCGGATATCGGCTCCGGGTGACCGGCGGCAAGATGGTGTTGGAAGTAAGGCCAGCCGCCTGGGATAAAGGGAAAGCCGTGTTGTGGATATGGAAGAGATTGGCCTCCCATCATTCGCCGGTTTATGTCGGTGACGATGAGACCGATGAGGATGCCTTCCGGGCATTGAGGCCGCATGGCGCAACGGTTCGCATCGGTAAAAAAGGGACGACCAATGCGGAATACCGTAGCTCTTCCTTCACCGCATTGATAAAATCAAAACTCTTGGTGCCGTGATGGCGGCGTAACGAGCGAGCACGGGGAGAAATAGTGGATACGATACAGTTCTTCTTGAACCTCATTTTCATCATCCTTTCGGCGAAACTGCTGGCGGAGATTTTTTCCTGGCTGAAATTTCCCGCAGTGCTGGGGGAACTGCTGGCCGGGGTGCTTATCGGGCCAAGCGTGCTGGGGCTGGTGCAGGTGGACGGCACCCTTTTGGTCCTTGCCGAGATTGGCATTTTGCTTTTGCTGTTCCAAGTGGGATTGGAAACCGACGTGGCACAGCTTTTAAGCGTGGGGAAGAAAAGCGTGGCGGTCGCCGCCACCGGCATAGTGGTTCCGGCGCTGTTGGCCTACTTCGTCAGCATCCACCTTCTCGGCTATCCGTTCACCGTTTCCCTGTTCATCGGCGGGACGCTGGTGGCCACGAGCATCGGGATTTCGCTACGGGTTCTGATGGAATTGAACCGGCAGGAAACCAACACGGCGAAGATCGTTCTCGGCGCGGCGGTGCTGGACGACATCGCCGGGGTGCTTATCCTCACCCTCCTTTTTGATTTTGCCGTGAAGCAGGATGTGGCTCCTTTGCACACCGCCGTGGTGTTCGGCTACATCCTCGCGTTCCTGTTTCTGGCCCCCATCCTCGCCAATCTGCTGGTGCCAGTTATGGCGCGGGCAAACACCGTCAGCAGAACGCAGGGGCTTGTCCCCACGCTGGCCGTTTCACTCATCCTGGGGCTTGCCGTCATTTCCCACAGCTTGGGAGCGCCTGCCATACTGGGCGCGTTCGCGGCGGGGATCGCCCTTTCACGGCATTTCTATATCCCCGCAATCCACCATCGTCTGCCGAAGCAGTCGCTGGCGATGGACATCGAAAAACAGATGAAGCCGATCATTGACCTTTTTGTGCCGATCTTCTTTTTTGTGGTGGGGGCCTCGATAAACCTGGGAGCTATTGATTTCTCTTCCGCGCAATTCTGGATCATTGCCGGAACGCTGACCGTTGTCGCCGTGGCGGGGAAAGTGGTGAGCGGCATCTGGGCCGAGGGGGACGGATGGCAAAAACTGTTCTGCGGAATGGCGATGGTGCCGCGAGGCGAAGTGGGGCTGATCTTCGCGGAGGTGGGCAGGAAGAATGGCATTTTGGACGAGACTGTGTACGCCATTATCGTGTTTGTGGTGGCCCTCACCACGTTCATCGCGCCCCTTGCCATGCGCATGATGTCGGGCAGGATTGGAAATGGTGAAGCAATGTCCCCAAAGAACGCAAATGGTGATAATGCTTAAACCAGTCACAAACGTGGCTCAGGCCGCGAAACGCTTCCTGCAACAAGAACATATATTCATCATCCTCATTGCGTGCGCCACGGGCTACGCGGTGGGTCTGGTGATATTCGTCTTCAAATGGATGATCCGGGTTTTCCGGGAATTTTCTTTTGGTGAATTTATTGACAAGGTTCCGTATGAGCTTACCCTGCAAGCGCTTTGGATACCGTTGGTGGTTGGGCTGGGCGGACTTATCGTGGGGCTTCTCAACCACTTCTTGAACCCTGAGAAGAACACCGGTTCCGTATCGGACGCGATGAAATGGGCCGCGGTGGACCAAGGACGCGCCCCCGCCCGTGAGATATGGTTCAGGCCGCTAGTTTCCGCTATAACGATTGGGAGCGGCGGTTCGGCGGGCCGGGAAGGACCTTCCGTGGTCATTGGTTCCGCCGTGGGGTCATTGGTTGGCGGAATCCTGAAAGCCTCCTCTGAGCGGCGGAGGCTCCTGCTGGGATGCGGGAGCGCGGCGGGCATGGCGGCGGCCTTTAACGCTCCGTTGGCCGGGCTGATGTTCGCTGTTGAGGTCATTTTAGGAGATTTCAACATCAACGTATTTTCTCCGCTGATCTTTTCTTCCGTTATCGCCACCGTTACGGTCCGCCATTTAGAGGGGAATATGCCCGCATTCACCCTGCCCACCTACACCCTTGTGTCGAATCTGGAATTGTTGTTCTTCATGGTTCTGGGGATCGCCGGGGGACTGGTGGCGGCGCTGTTCTATAAAATGTATTTCATCTGCCACGATTATTTTAAGGGAAAGAAGGTACACCCGATACTTTTGCCGATGGTTGGCGGCCTAATGGTTGGGGCCATCGGGATCGCCTTCCCGGACGCTTTGAGCAACGGGTACGAATCCATGGAAAAGGCGTTGAATGGCACGATAGTATGGCAACTGGCGCTGGCCCTCATTTTCGTGAAGATACTGACCACCGCCATCACCCTGGGTTCCGGCGGCTCCGGTGGCATGTACGCGCCTTCATTGTTTATCGGGAGCATGCTCGGCGTGGCGCTTGGGACCGCATTTCATGCGATATTGCCGGAACATACCGGCTCCATCGGATCCTATGCGATAGTGGGAATGGGGGCGGTGATGGCGGTGGTCGGGCAAATGCCCCTTACCAATATCCTGATGACGTTCGAGCTGACGAACAATTACCAGATCATCCTGCCCATCATGATAGCCTGCATATCCTCCCTCGCATCGTATTCCTATTTTTACAACACCTCAATCTATACGGAGAAACTCCGGCGGATGGGGATAACCATTTGGCGGGGGCGGGAGTCGAACATCATGGCCTCGATAAAAGTTGAAAGCGTTATGTACCGCCAGTTCGAGACCATCCCGGAAGAGACCCGTTTCAAAGAAGTGGTGGAAAAGATCGCCTCCTCCAAAGCCTATTATTATCCGTGTACCAACGGGGAGGGGAGACTTACGGGGATACTGTCGGTGCAGGACGTGAGGGAATTCATGCTCAACGAGGATTTGGCGGAGATAGTGCTGGCCAAAGACCTTGCCACTCATAAAGTGATCACGGTGCATCCAGGCGACAACCTTAACGACGCGATGGAAAAGTTCTCCGCCGCCGACCTCGAGGAACTCCCGGTGGTGGACGGCGAAGGCAAAGTGTTGGGGATGTTGAAAAGGAAGGATGTCATCACCGCGTACAAGAAGGCGGTGATGACGGGGGAGCGCTCCCGGTAGCCTCGTTACCGTTCCGGCTCGTCCTTGAAGCGGAACACCACCTCGTTCCTTTTCGCCAGGTACAGTTTTTCGCGCGCGAATTTTTCCATCAGGTAGGAGTTTTCCTCAACCGAGCGTATCTGCTGGCGCAGGGCGGCGTTGTCCGCCTCGATCCTCTTGAACTCTTCCGTCCGCGTTTGCAGTCTGCGGTCGCCGTCCATCACGCTCTTGATGCCGTCGGACTTGAAATACGAGGCCAGCGCCACGATGAACGCGAACCCCAGGCTGAGCAGGAAAAGGGACTTCGCGCGTCCCCCGCCCCAGCCCGCGAGGAATTTCCTTACTATCGTCCGTCCGGCTTCGATGTTATTTTCCCTTCTTCCCGAAGGCGGTCTTGCCGGGGAACAGCGACGTTTCGCCCAGTTCCTCTTCGATGCGCATGAGCTGGTTGTACTTCGCCACGCGGTCGGTTCTGCACAGCGAACCGGTCTTTATCTGTCCCGCGTTCAGCGCAACGGCCAAGTCCGAAATGGTCGCGTCCTCGGTTTCGCCGGAGCGGTGCGAGATGATGGTGGTGTACGACGCGCGGTGCGCCATCTGCACCGCCTCGATGGTCTCGGTGAGGGAGCCGATCTGGTTCAGCTTTATCAAAATGGAGTTCGCCACCCCTTTGTCTATTCCTTCTTTTAGTATCTTCGTGTTGGTCACGAAAAGGTCGTCCCCAACCAGTTGCACCTTTTGGCCGATGGCGTCGGTCAGGTTCTTCCATCCTTTCCAGTCCTGCTCGGCGAGGCCGTCCTCGATGGAGATGATCGGGTACTGGTTCGCCCAGCTTTCCCACAGCTTCACCATCGCGTCGCTGGAGATCGCCTTTCCCTCGACATTGTATTTCCCGTTCTCATAGAACTCGCTCGCCGCGGGGTCGAGCGCGATGAGTACGTCGCGCCCCGGCTTGAACCCGGCCTTGCTTACCGCGTCCAGCAAAAGGTCCACCGCCTCGGCGTTCGATCTCAGGTCCGGCGCGAAGCCGCCTTCGTCCCCCACCGCGGTGGAAAGCCCGCGCTTTTTCAGAACGCCCTTGAGGGTGTGGAATATCTCCGCGCCCATCCGCAACGCTTCGGAGAACGACTGCGCCCCGGCGGGCATGATCATGAATTCCTGGAAGTCCACGTTGTTATCGGCGTGCGAGCCGCCGTTAAGCACGTTCATCATCGGCACCGGCAATGTCCGCGCGTTGGTTCCGCCAATGTAGCGGTACAGCGGGAGACCGCAGGCGGTCGCCGCCGCCTTGGCGCAGGCCAGCGACACGCCTAGTATGGCGTTCGCGCCGAGTTTTGATTTCGTGTCCGTGCCGTCCAGTTCCAGCATGATGCCGTCAATGAGCGCCTGTTCCGCGGCGTCGTACCCTATCAGTTTGGGGCCGATGAGCGTGTTCACGTTCTTGACGGCCTTTTGCACCCCTTTGCCGCCAAAGCGTTTGCCGCCGTCGCGCAGTTCCAGCGCCTCGCGCGTGCCGGTGGAGGCTCCGCTGGGCACCGCCGCGCGTCCGAACGCGCCGTCGTCCAGGTAAACGTCAACCTCAACAGTGGGGTTTCCCCGTGAATCCAGAATCTCGCGTCCAACGATTGCCGTGATCTCGCCCATGTGTCCTCCCGTGTAATGCCAGCCCGCCGTTCAACGGGGGTTCGCGGTGCCGCTTTTCCCGCCAAAAGGTAATTAAGGGGAGTTTAACCCAATTTCGGCGGTTTTAAAACCCTCGGCGCTCCCCCGCCATTTCTCCGTATCAATTCTTCCCTCGACCTTCAAGCCGTTTTCAATTATGATTCCATCTTAAGCGAAGGTCTGAGGGGAGCAATTGAAGATATTCATTGTTAGCGAAAAAAATTACGAGATTAAGCAGGTGCGCGATTTCCTGGGCCGCCTGCCGTTCGGCGATTTCGGCAAGGGGAATACGCTCGACTTCTACCAGGAGGAAAACCCCAAGACCGCCCTCGAAAAACTGGAAAAGAACGCCGCCGACGGGATAGGGTACGACCTCATCATCGTTTCCCAAAAAATGAAGGCCCTGCCCGGCATACGGTTCGCCCGGTCGGTGACGGCCCGCAAAACGATCGCCTCCGCGCCGGTGATGCTGGTGGTGGATAACCTCAACAAGGAGCTTGTCACCGAGGCGATGGGGGCGGGGGTGAGCGGCTTTTTCACCATGCCGTTCGTGATGGACGAAATGCGGACAGCCCTGATGCGCCTGGCGACCATCCTTCTTTCGCGCGCGCGCAAGAAGATAAGCGATGCGATGGAGCAGGCCAAGGCCACGTCCGCCAAAACCGCCAACCCGGAAATACTGGAACAGATACACCGCAAGGGGACTGATGTCATCGAGCGGTGCGCCATGTACGCGCCGTGGAGCGAAGAAGTGCATACCGCGCTGGCGGCCATGCACATCGAGCATGGCGACTTCGCATTCGCCATCCCGAAGCTGAAGCTGGCGATAAAGATAAACCCGAACAACCGGGACACCCATCGCCAACTTCTCGCCTGTTACAAGAAGAACGGGCAGGCGATGGAGGAATCCGCCACACTGAAAAAACTGCTCGCCACCAACCCAAGTTCGCCCGACCTGCTGACCAAGCTGGGGGACAGCATCCTGCACGAAGGGAACTACAAGGAAGCGGCGCTTTATTTCAAAAAAGCGATCGCCAACCACAAGCCGGGCGACCCCGCGCGGCTGAAGGCGAAATCGCATGTGGGACTCGGCAAGGCGTTCATGGCCGAGGGCGATGAACTGAGCGACCCGGCGAAACACGAAATGGCGAAAAACGAATTCGCGGCGGCGGCGACCACCGATCCCACGCTGGTGAGCGCCTACCTGAACCTTATCGCCTCGTATAAAAAGCTGGGTCTGCAGGCGGAAGCCAAGGCCGCGGCGGCAAAGGCGGCGGCAATCGCCCCGGACAACGCCGAAGGGTGGCTGGACCTCTTTTCGCATTACCTCGGCGAAGGGGAAGTGCAAAAGGCCAAGTTCTCGCTCCAGCGCGCCATCCAGTACGATCCCGAAAACCAGATAACGCTCGTCCGCGCGGGACAGATGTATTTCCTGAACCGGATGTTCGGCGAGGCGGCGGGGTTGTTCGAGAAGGCGGCGGAGGTCAACCCGTCCGATACGCGCACATTCAATTTCTTGGGCATCTGCTACCGCCGGATGGAAATGTTCGAGCAGGCGGTGGCGAATTTCAAAAAGGCGATCAACCTGGACCCGGAGGATTACAATCTGTACTTCAATCTTGGCCGGGCCTGCCAGCAGGCCAACGATACCGCCAAGGCGCGGGAAGCATACGCCACGGCCTTGAAACTAAACGCGGATTTTGAAGAAGCCAAAGAAGCGCTCGCCTCGCTTTCACCGGCGGTTCCGGCGGGAGCGGAGAAAGCCGCCACCGCCGGCTAGAGGATATTTTCTCCTACATCACATACTTGCGCACGCGCGCGGTGAAATCCTGTTCGTCTATCGGCTTGTTGATGAAATCGCTGATCCCCACGCGGAACGCCGTTTTCCGCACCTCCAAATCGGTGCTGGAGGTGATGACGATGACCGGCAGTTCCGTGGCGGCGGGGTTTTCCTTGATCTTCACCAACAGTTCCACGCCGCCCATCACCGGCATCAACACATCCACGATGGCAATGTGCGGTTTGGCCGCGCCCAGTTTCGCCAACGCCACTTCCCCGTTTTCCGCTTCCACCACCTCCATGTCCATCCGCTCCAGGTAGCTCCTGAGGATGAATCGGTCTTCCGCGCTGTCGTCCACCACCAGCGCCAAGGGACGCACCGGGGGAAGCTCAACGCGGAAAGTGCTTCCCTTGCCGTCCTCCGATTCCACTTTGATCGCGCCGCCATGCGTGTCCATGATCTCCTTGCAGAACGGCAGGCCCAATCCGGTCCCTATTTCCCCCGCGGTTCCCACGGTGGTGGTCTTCACATCCGCGCGGAATAGCTTTTCCATACGATCCGGCGGGATGCCCAAACCGGTGTCCCGCACCGCGATGGCCGAGGGCTTGCCGGGGGGAGAGTAGATCGTGATGGCATCCCCTTCCTTGCAGAATTTGATCGCGTTTGATACCAGGTTTATCACCACTTGTTGGAGCAGGTCGCGGTCGGCGTAAATGCGGTGGCCGGGCGGAATCTCGTTTGCCACCGCGATCTTTTTTTCTTCGGCAAGGTGTAGCAGGCCGACGATGGAGGACTGCACGAACATCCGGGCATCGGCAAATTCTTTTTTCAGCGAGATCATTCCGCTTTGCAGTCTGCCCACGTTCAGCAATCGGTCTATCAGGTTGATCATCAGGTTGCAATTGCTGAAGGTGCGCTGGAAGGTTGCTACCTGCCTCGGGTTCAGGTGCATGGCGGGGTCGCTCACAATCAGCTTGAGGAATCCCATGACGGAGGAAAGCGGCGACCGCAGGTCGTGCGAGACCATGGTCACGAACTTGTCTTTCAGGCGCGTGGCGTCCTCCGCCTGGTCCTTGGCGCGCCGCAATTCCTCCTCCTCACGCTTGCGCTGGGTCACATCGCGCGCAAGAGTGATGACCGCCGGTTTGCCGTGGTACATGATCGGCGAGGCCGAGACTTCAAGGTCGGCGATGAAGCCGTCGAGCCGGTAATACCGGTGAATCTCGCGCGCGGGTATTTCCCCTTTTTCAAGACGTTCAAGCATGTTTAGCATCGCCTGCCGCGAATCGGGATGGATGAAGTCGCGGATGTTTTTGCCGAGGAACTCTTCCGCCGATTTCGCCATGGATGTTTCCACCGCGGTTTTGTTGGCGTAAACGATTATGCCGTCAATATGGACCACGATCGGCTCCGGCGCGGAGTCCACCAGCCGCCGGAAGCGTTCTTCGGACTCGCGCAATGCGGCCTCCGCCCGTTTGCGTGCGCTCACATCGCGCAATATGGATTGCACCGCCGGTTTTCCTTTGAAAATAACCGGCGTGGAGGAAACCTCGGTTTCCAGCGTCCGTCCATCCAGCGTGATATGTTTTTGTTCCATGCTTGCCACCGGTTGGCCGGTGGATTCAATGAAGATCATGCGCTGGCGGACGGTATCGCGGAATTCAGGATGCACGAAGTCCAGCACATTCCTCCCCACCATATTTTCCGGGGACCGGGCGCCCGATGCCGCGACCGCCGCCTTGTTCGCGTATTTGATGGTCATGTCGGAGGAAACAACGATAGGGTCCGGCGCGGAGTCCACCAGCCGCCGGTATCTCTCTTCCGATTCCTGAAGCGCCGCCGCCACCAGCTTGCGCTCCGTGATGTCGGCGAACACGCTGACGATGTGGGTGACCCTCCCTTCCGGACTTTTCAATGGCGCGAGCGAAAGGCTCACCTGCAGGCATGTGCCGTCCTTCCTCATCCGCTCGGTCTCTATGCCCACGAATGACTCGCCGGAGGCAAGGCTGTTGTCCAGCAGGGCGAACTCTTCCCCCTTGTGCGGCGGCACGATCGGGATGGGGTGGCCCGCCACTTCCAGTTCGGTCCAGCCGAAAGTCCGCTCCGCCGCCTTGTTCCAGAACCGCACCTTGCGGTCGCGGTCCGCCACGACGATTGCCAGCGGCGATGAATCCAAAGTCCCATGGAACAGCCGGAACGCCATGTTGCGTTCCTGTTCAAGGTTCTTGCGCTCGGTCACATCGCGAGCGACGCCGAATATCTCGTCCTCACCGCGCGAATTGCGTATCGGTTTTCCTTTGAACTCCAGCGTCACATACTCGCCGGACTTGGTGCGGATCCTTAATTCGTTCACCGGGGGGGTGTCATCCTCCAGCGCCCGCTGGAGATTGGAATGCGCTTTTGCCAGGTCGTCCGGGTGTACCAGCGGCTCGAAATGCCGCCCGATCCACTCCTTGGGCGTCCAGCCGGTCACCGCCTCGAACGAGGGGCTAAGCGCCTTGAAGTAACCTTCTTTTGTGAGGGTGTATACATAATCGCGGATGTTTTCCACCAGCGACCGGTAGGCGCCGTAATTGGTACGTTCGTCCTCCTCCGCGCCGCGGGAGAGCGAAAGCTGGTGCTCCAGTTCCGCGATGCGAGCGCGGAGTTTTTGGTTTTCCCCCGTATGGTCTTTCTGGTTCTCTTCGATATTCAGCGGCATCCCGTCCCCATGCAAAATCACCCAATGGGCACACGCCAAAAAGCAATGTGAAACTTTGCCCTCGTGGAATTAATTGTAGCCCTCCCGCCAATCCCCGTCAATTGCGCGAAAGCGTTTGACCTTTCCCTCCCCATGCGATAGCTTCTCCACAAAGGAGAACCAGATGGAACCAATACTCTCACTGGATGGAAAAAAGGCCCTCATCTTCGGCGTGGCGAATGACCGGAGCATCGCGTGGGCCATCGCGCAGGAACTTCACCGGGCCGGATGCGCCGTCGGCTTCACCTATGCCGGCGAGGCGCTGGGCAAACGGGTAACGCCGCTGGCGCAATCGCTCAACTCGCCGTTCATCGAGCCGTGCGACGTGGCCGACGACGCGCAGATCGAGCGCGTGTTCAGCCTGTGGAAGGAGAAATTCGGCACGTTGGACATCCTTATCCACGCGGTGGCCTTCGCCGACCGCAACGACCTGAAGGAGCATTACTACACGACTTCGCGGGCGGGGTTTCATTTGGCGATGGACATCTCGGTGTATTCGCTGGTGGCCATGGCGCGTCACGCCCTGCCGCTGATGGAAGGGACGAACGGCTCCATCCTCACGCTCACCTATTACGGAGCGGAAAAAGTGGTGAAGCGGTACAACATCATGGGGGTGGCCAAAGCCGCGCTTGAAGCCAGCGTGCGGTACCTCGCATCCGACCTCGGACCGAAAGGAATCCGCGTGAACGGCATTTCGGCGGGGCCGATAAAAACGCTGGCCGCCAGCGGCATCGGCGATTTCCGCGCCATGCTCAAGCACCACGAAAAGACCTCGCCGCTTCAGCGCAACGTATCACAGGAGGACGTGGGGAAAAGCGCGCTGTTCCTGTGCTCGCCTTTGGCGTCGGGCATCACCGGCGAGATCATGCATGTGGACTGCGGGTACAACATCATGAGCACACCGGCGATAGACGAAACGCCGGAAAAAGCGGAATAGCGGGAGCGGCCAAGATAAAACTTCTGATAAGCGTCATCAGCCCGGAGGAGTGCGCGGCGTTTTCCCGCTGGCCGGACTGCTTGGACGTGAAGAATCCCGCCGCCGGGGCGTTGGGGATGGCGGAGGTGGAAGAAATCCACGCGATTCGCGCGGTGGCCAAAACCACGCTGTCCGTCGCCATCGGTGATGCGGATAACAACCCGGAGATGTATGCGGCCCGCGCCGTGCTTGCGGCGCGAGCGGGCGCGGACATCGTGAAGGTGGGACTTCTTTCTTTTACGCCTTCAACCGCCGTTGCATTCCTTTCCTTCTTGCGTCACGCATTGGAGGCGGAGAAGTGTTCGGCAAAGCTGGTGGCCGGCGTGTATGCCGATCTGGTGGATGAATCGTTCCTGCGTTCCTTCCCCCACACCGCGCGGACGGCGGGGATATGGGGATGCCTGATAGACACCTTTTCCAAAAACGGGGAAAAACTCGGCGATTGGCTGGGGCCGGAAACCCTTTCGCGTTTCACCGCCGATTGCCGATCACGCGGTTTGGTGAGCGCGCTGGCGGGCGGGTTGGACGAGCGCGACCTTGCATGGCTGGACGAGGTGGAGCCGGACTACGCCGGTTTCCGCTCCGCCGTGGCGAAGAACGGGCGCGGCGAAAAAGGAATTGATCCGGAAAAGCTGGAGCGCCTCCTAACGCGTAAATCCCACTTGAACTAACTCATCAATTCCGGGCATAGTTGCACTACCTTTACTCTGTGCTTTTTCAAGGCATCATCGAAATGGTGCCAATCGGTATCACATGCGTTGTAAATAGGAGGATTATTCTTGCTTGCGATAGCTACAGCAACAAATTTCCTGTCAGCCCGGTCAAACTTTCCAAGGCTGATATCGTTCGGAAACTCAACAAAATCATCAGCATCCTTCTGTCTTGGAGTTATGCTGACGAAATGACAATGTCTTTCATTCCCTTGGTTATCGAAAAGCCATTTAAAAAAACTATCCCCCACTCCGGGCTGGCCAGAAAATGATAACTTACCAAAGTACTCTGAAAATATCCTTTGTCCATCATCCACGATAACAACATTATTCTCTCGAATACCTCTCAAGGTTGAGATGCAAGTTAGGATGCAGGTCTTGCTGGCTTGTTCGTTTCTTTCACTGGCGACAACGAGAACATTGGTGTCAATCACTACAGCGGGTCTCCTCATGTCACGAGACCTTCTGACGCTTCATTCTTGCTTCGGTAATTGCGGCCATCTCTCCAAATTCATCACCGAAGAAGTCCTTCGGCCAGTTATTTATTGTCCCAAACATATCAACGTCAAGATGGGATAGTTTGGACTCTCCATTATCCATACGGCAAAAATAGAGTGCGGCACTATCGTTGGGTAATTGTTGTTCGGCGATCCTTCGCTGTAAACGCCGCAACAAATGTTCGCTGTGGCTTTCCAGGATAATTTGTATCCTTCGTTTTTCGATGGCATCAATAAATACATCGGCTAGGCCAGCTTGGACGGATGGGTGCAAATGTATTTCCGGTTGCTCAAGTATAACGGTTGAACCTTCGGGGACATAAAAGCATAAAACTAAAACGGGTAAAATCTGGGAAACGCCAAATCCGACATCGGTAATTAGAACTTCCGCGGAATCAGGAGTTTTCTTAACCAACACTCTGTATAATTTGCTATCATCTGCTATTGGTTTTACTTTGAAACTATGGATAAGCCCTAATTCTTTTAACCAAAAAGCCACATATTCTTCAACCGTCTTCTGCTTCTTTCCTTTTCCAAGCGAAATTTTCCTTCCATACTCGCGGGAGGCCAATAACGCATCCACCACTTTTTCTCCACGCCGCCCCATATCCGTTGGCTTCATCCCTCCCCAAGAATATTGACGTTGTGGGTATTCCCGTAATGGCCCAAGATAATAAATGTTGCGGAATAGCTTCTCAAATTCAAGCTCAAGGTGTGATAAAAACTCGGCATTCTGAAAGTAAGCACGAACTTGATCGGGAAATCCGTAGCACTTGCTGGGAGGGGGAAGAGGCCAAGGCCTACCTTGAGTGCGAAGGAAAGGGAAACTATTTGGATTGTAAAGATCGTATTCGCCTTCTTTCTCTTTTTTGGGGTGCATTCCGAATTCATGGTTATTGAAAAAATAACTCATGGAATTAACTTCAACCCGTCCGGATTTTTCTTGATGAACCCTTTGTGATACCTTCGCTCTGAACCCCAATTCTGTTATTGAAAAGAGTGGGGTCTCCTTTTTTGCAGGATCAGCAGGCTCAATAGGTTGGGAAGGCTTCCAGGCTATTTCCCATTGCAGAGCTTCTTGTATGGAGTGTTTATGAACGATGTCTTTAAATGTTCCCAGCTCCACCGGACTTTTTTCATCACCTAAGTTTAAGGGTTGCAATCTATCCGAAGATTCAACGGTTTGTTTTAGCAAAAGGAGTAGCTGTATTAAGCTTGTCTTGCCTGAACTATTAGCACCGAAAAAGCCGGTGATAGGAGCAGTGCGAATCTTCTCCGTGCTTTTCCAAGATTTAAAGTTCTTGATTTCAAGGCTCGTTAACACTATTCGTTCCTTAAATTAACAAACAACATTCAAGTATTAAAAGAATACCACAATTTGAAACATAGGGGATTAGCCACCTCTACAGCTTGCGGTCAATGAGCGGAGAGGGTTTTTCGCCGATGTCGCCGATCCCTTTGAGGTTGATGCCGAGGAAAAATCGCGTTTCCGTTTCGCGCCGCGTGCCTCCGCCCACCGCCGGTTCGGTCCGCACCCGGCTCCCCGCGGTGAGTGAAACTCCCCAGCAACATGAATCGAGTTTTACGGAAAGGAGCGTTCCGGCGCTTTCGTGCAAAACTTCGTCATAAATGGCGCTTGCTTCGGCGGCTATGGCGTTGCTGAAACGGTAGCCGATCAGGCCGGACGAATAGGTCATCAGCGGCACGCGCGTGAAGCGGCGGTCGTACGAAAAATAGAACAGCCCTTCCGGGGCGATCCCCAATTCTTCGTTCACCGTGTCGGGGTTTTGGTCGTAATGGTTGTACGTCAGGTCGGCATTCAGCAATAGCCACGGCGCGGGCCTGCTCTTCAGTTCAACCATGAGCGCGGTCCACGGGCGTTTCTCCGTTCCGCCGGACCGGGCCGCTTCATTGAGATCGTATCCTTGCTGGATGTTCAGGCGCACCGCCTCGTCCCCTCTGCTCCTGCTATATACGCGGTTCAAGAGGGTCATGGTCAAAAGGTTTTTGGGGTCATGCCGGTCGGCGCCGTCCAACTGCAGGATATTTTGCCGGTCGGTGCCGTCCACCTCGTAGCCCGGCACATAAGTGTAATCCAGCATCGGCGTGAGTGAGTGCTTGAATGCGTCGGTTCCGCCCTCGAACACGCGGAACATCCGCGGCCCCTCGATGCCCAGCCCGGCGGAATAATATTCGGCGGTGAGTGGTTTGGTATCCGCCGCCCCCCGGCTATACCATGCCGCCCGTCCCGCCACCCAAGGGTTCATGTTCAGGTACGGCCCCGCGGAAAACGGAAGCGCGAGTGTGGGGCGCACATCGAGGCGGTCCAGCCCGGCGTTGCTATTCGCCGAGGAAAAGAAAGATGACGAGGTCGCTTGGGCATCCGCCACCAACGGCGTGCCGAATACCCGCTGGGGCATCATGGAAAACTTCACTTCGGGACGCTTGCTGAATATCTCTCCGTTTGTGGCTTCCAGTTCCCGCTGGTCGCGCCCGGTGAGGGAGAGCGCGAAAGTATCCCATGCCGAATGCAGATTGGCGGAAGAATCGGTGTACCGCCGGGTGCGCATGAACGTCTGATTGTCGAATTCGCGCGAATAGCTGACATTGCTCTCGGCGTCCACGTTGATTCGCCCCTCAAGGTTGTCCGCGTACTGCTGGATGTGGTTGTACTTCACGCTCCATAGCTGGTCGTTGAACCGCCGGTCATTGAGATAGTCGAAATTCAATTGGCCGCGTGTGCGCTCGGCGAACGCATAGCGGTACTCGATCCCTTCCCGCGCGCCGCGCATGTCCATGTAATCGAGGTAGAAGGTGGCGTCGTCCTGTTCGGATATGGCCCAGAAAAAGCTGTTTTTCAGGAATGTGCCGCTGGTGCTCGAATGTCCCACTCCGGGCATCAGGAAGCCGGAGGTCCGTTTAGTGACGGCCGGGGCGAACCAGTAGGGGGAGTAGAACACCGGCACGCCGTAAAACCGCAGGCTTACGTCCTTGAGGATCGCCAGTCCTTCCAGCTTCACGTCAAGCGAACTGGCATTGAACACCCATTCCTGGTTTTCCGGGGGGCAACTGGTGATGGCGCCGTTCTCGATGGAAAATTGATCCGGGGCCGTCCGTTGGATCTTTTGCGCCGAAAACGTCAGCTCGTTGCTGAACACGCCTTGAGCGTCCCACAGGGTGCCCAGTCCGGTGTTCAGGTTGAACTCCATCATCCGCCCGGTCACGTCGGCCTGAGGTATTTTCAGCCACACGTTCCCTTCGATGAGGCCGTTGCCGGTATTCTTGTTCAGCAGGCATTGGTCCCCATGGAGACTGAGGGATCCCAGAAGCACCTTGGCGTTGCCGCGCGCGGTCATTACGCCGGTGCTCTCGGAGAATGTTATGTTGTCCGCCGTAACCGAGAGTTTATCCTCCTTCGCGTCTTCGGCGACCGCGAATGAGGATAAATAGAAAACACCCGCGCATAACGCAAGCAAGAAGTGGAAAACGGAACGCCGGGGAGGGATATTCACACCACCCCGGCCACGATCACATGATGAATACGGCCAGCGCAACCACCGTATGATAGTTTCTCCCTTTCACGATGGCGGTCTGCGTGATGTTGCGGGTGCGGACGATCTTATTGCTGATCTTGAACACCTGCCGCCGTTCGTCCCAGCTTTGGTTTTCGTTGAACTCGATGCCAAGCGTGGAGGCGAGCATGGCCGCGGCCAAGTCCTCGGCGTAGTCGCCAGCGCTTTTTTCCGTCTCGCCGTAAGCGTGATGTTCGCTCAGGTAGCCGTAGAGATTCTTGTCCGCCGGGATGCCGCACCCGATGCTGGCGGCAATGAGGCGGTGCGGCTCGTTGGAGCAGATACGGGCCTGCACGACGAAGGTGATCTCCCCCGCCTTGATGTGCTTTTGGCCTTCTTTTCTGCTGATGATCTTGCACCGGGGGGGCAGGATGGAGGACACCATGACCAGGTTGCACACTTCCACTCCCGCGTCGCGCAATGCCAACTCGTACGAGCGAAGCTCTTCCTTATGGACGCCAACGCCTCTCGTGAAAAACACCTTTTTCGGAACCCAAACGCTCACTTGTCTGTCTCCCCCCAATCCGTAAACCGGTTTGTTATCGGCACGCGGCGGTCCTTCCCGAACGCCTTGGGCGTGATCCGCACGCCCGGCGCCGATTGCCGCCGTTTATACTCGCTCCTGCTCACCAAATCCGCCACCAGGCGGACTTGGCGCACACTATATCCGAGGGTTGTTATCTCTTCAATACTTTTTTCATCTTCCACATACAGCTTTAGAATCGGGTCCAGTTCCGCGTACTCCGGCAGTGAATCGCTGTCTTTCTGGTTGGGCCGCAGTTCCGCCGACGGGGGCTTTGCGATAGTGGCTTCAGGGATCCCGGGGAGTTCCGGTTGCGCGTTTATCCACCGGCACAGGTCGTACACGCCGGTTTTTGGCAGGTCCTTTATCACCGCGAAGCCGCCCGCCGTGTCGCCGTACAAAGTGCAATAGCCCACGCTTATCTCGCTCTTGTTGCCGGTGGTAAGCACCAGATTCCCGAACTTGTTGCTGATGGCCATTACCAGCAGGCCGCGGATGCGCGCCTGGATGTTCTCTTCAGCTATGCCGGGGGAGGTGCCCGCGAACGTCTCTTTGAGCGATTCGCCAAAGGCGTCCATCAGGCCGCCGATGGGAAGCACGTCGAACCGAATATCCAGGTTGGCCGCCAGTTCACGCGCGTCCGTCACGCTCCCCTCGGAGGAGAAGTGCGACGGCATCGAGACCCCCCGCACCCGTCCCGCGCCCAGCGCGGCAACGGCGATGTGCGCCGTAAGCGCGCTGTCGATCCCTCCGGAGAGCGCCACGATCACGTCCTTAAACCGGTTTTTTTCAACATAATCGCGAACCCCGAGCTTGAGCGCCTCGTATGCGTTTTGCGGATACTGGAATGACGGTGTTTTGCGGGGCGCTATGGGCGCTCCGGTAACCGCGCCGCTCCCTATGGGCAGGTCAGCCATCAAAAGGTCTTCACCGAACTCCGTTGCCGACGACGTAATCTCCCCGCCCGCGGAGCAGACGAATGAGCCGCCGTCGAACACCAGTTCATCCTGTCCCCCCACGAGGTTGCAATAGGCCAACGGATGGCCAAAGCGTTTTGCCCACTGGCCCGCGATGGAGCGGCGCAGTTCCGTTTTCCCGATATGGTAAGGGGAAGAGGAAAGGTTGACGATAAGCCGGGCATCGGGGTGGGCGCACAGGTCCGCCGCCGGACCGTTCGGTATCCAAATGTCCTCGCAAATGGTGATCGCCACTTTCACTCCCGCGATTTCCACCAAGCTTCGTTCTTTGGCTGGGGTGAAATAGCGTTTTTCGTCGAATACGCCGTAGTTCGGCAGTTCCGACTTGTGTTCAATGTGCCGTATGGTTCCTTCCGTCATGACAGCGGCGGCGTTGAACAGGTTCCCCTCCCGTTCGTGCGGGAACCCGATGATGGCGGCTATCCCCCGGGTGGCCGATGCCAGACGATCCACCACGGCCCACGATTGGGTTATGAACTTGCGTTTGTACAAAAGGTCTTCCGGCGGGTAGCCGGTGACCACCAGTTCCGGAAAAACCACCAAGGCCGCTCCCGCTTCCCGCGCCTTTGCTATCTGACCGGCGATCAGGCGTTCGTTCCCCGCGAAATCACCCATCACCGGGTTCACTTGGGCCAGCGCGATGCGGATCATTTCCCGTTTTCCTTGCCGATGAGCCGCAGGTTCACTCCCTCGGCCTCCACCAGGTTGAGCGTGATGGTGCCGAAGATCAGGTTGGCGCTCAGCTTTACCGGGATGTGGGCATCGTCGTCCGTCAGCCAGATGAACAGGCTCCGGCTGTCCTGGAATGCCCCCTCGAACTGGAGGCGCGCCTTCAACATCACCGTATCAACCTCGCCGTTCATCACCGGTATCCGCTCCCGCTTTACCACCTTTATCTCCGCGTCGTAGTTCTTGTTGTCTTCAAAAACAGGGACGAGCACTTTGTCCTTCGGTTCCAGCTTGTGAGCGCGGGTGACGAAGCTGGCGCTAAAAAAGTCTTGCGCCAAGGGAGCCAGGTCGAATGTCCGCGGCTGTTCCTTGTTCAGCGTCACGGACACCGTATTCGCGGCGTGGTCGAACTCCAGCCATTTATCCTTGGTGGCCGTGCTCTCGCGGATGCGGACCGAAAAGGTCTTTGGCACGCGGCGGTCAACGTCCCACTTTGATTCGAAATAATCGTCCATGCTGAAGAGGTAGGCGATGGTGTGGGTGGTCCAGGTGTGCAGAGTGAACCGGGCGTACCGCGCGCCATTCTCCTGCGCGATCTCCGGCACGGCGGCCTCTATCATTCCGGCATCGAACCACAACCAGCGCGCCTTGAACACAAGCCGTTCCCCCGCCTTGAACGGCAGGCCGTCGGCGGATACGGCAACGGGCAGGCACAACACCGCCGCGCAAAGGATGGCCGCGGCGCGGCGCATTACTTGGTGTTCGTCCCGAAAACGATGGTCCATGGATCGAACTTTTTCATCTTGATGGAAGAGCGCACGGTCAGCCCCGCTTCCCGCGCCAGGCTGTCCAACGCCAGCGTACTGCGCCAGCCGAGTTTGCGGCATACCGGGTCAACCAGGTCTTCGCCCATGGCGATCAGTTTCTTTGTGCTCCGGAAATGGTTGACCAGCGTGATGGGCCGGTTCGGTTTGCACACCCGTTTCATCTCCCGCACCGCTTTCACCGGGTCGGGCACCACGCTCACCACGAATGTGGCGATCACCTGGTCGAACGAGTCGTCCTCGAATTCCAGGTTGCAGGCGTCCATCTCCAGCAGGGTGACGTGGTGGAGGGAGTGTTTTTCTTTTTTCTTCCGCGCCTTTTCCAGCATCGAGCGGGAAAGGTCAATGCCCGTTACCTGGCAATGTTGGGGGTAGATCGGCAGGGTCAGCCCGGTGCCGATGCCCACGTCGAGAATTTTTTCGTTCGGTTGGATGTCCATCGAAAGGATCGCGTGCCTTTGGCGCGGAAAGAACACATGCTTGAAGAGGAAGTCGTACACATTGGAATAGTTGTGATATATCCTCTTGATGCTTTCGTATTCCATCCCCTATCCCCCCGGCGGCCCCGCGTTACCTTGCGGGGAATCTATCAAAGTAATCCACGGATTTCAACGAAAACGCGCCACACGCCGGCTACAGCACGCTTTCAAACAGGCCGGGCTGGCGTATCTCCATGCCCGGCAAGGGGACGGGATACAGTCCGTTGAAGCAGGCGGAGCAGAAGTTGCCCCGGTTTTCCCCGAAAATGTCCAACATCCGTTCAAGGCCGAGGTATGCCAGCGTGTCGCATCCCAGATATTTGCGTATCTCTTCCGGCGATTTGCTGGACGCGATGAGTTCCCCTTTGGTCGGCGTGTCTATGCCGTAGTAGCACGGGTTCGTGGTCGGGGGCGAACTGATCCGCATGTGGACCTCTTTGGCCCCCGCCGAGCGGATCATTTCGATGATCTTCCGGCAGGTGGTGCCGCGCACGATGGAGTCGTCCACCACCACCACCCGCTTCCCTTCGATGAGCCGGCGTACCGGGTTGAGTTTTATTTTCACGCCGAAGTGGCGTATCTGTTGCGACGGCTCGATGAACGTGCGCCCCACATAGTGGTTGCGTATCAGCGCCATGCCGAAAGGGATGTGCGACTGTTCGGAGTACCCCATCGCGGCGGGCACGCCGGAGTCCGGCACGGCGAACACCAGGTCGGCCTCCACAGGTTGTTCCTTTGCCAGTTCCATTCCCAGCTTCCGGCGGATCATGTACACGTTCTCGCCGAAAACCATGCTATCGGGCCGCGCGAAATAGATGAACTCGAAGATGCACTGCGCCGGCTGTTTTTTCGGGAAGGGGAAGAACGAGCGCATGCCGGCGGGGGATACCACCACCATCTCGCCCGGATGCACGTCACGCACATATTCGGCGCCAATAAGGTCGAACGCGCAGGTCTCGCTGGCGAATACGAAGGCGCCTTCTTTTTTGCCGATGGCCAGGGGCCGCAGGCCGTGGGGGTCGCGCACCGCCACCATCTCTTCCTCGGTGAGAAGCAGGAGCGAGTACGCCCCCTGCACTTGCAAGAGCGCCTCCACCACGCGGTTGACGAAGTTGTTTCCCTCCGCTTTCGCGATGAGGTGGATGATCACCTCGGTATCCATCGTGGAGCGGAAGATGGAGCCGCTGTCTTCCAGCTGGTTGCGGACTTCCACCGCGTTTACCAGATTCCCGTTATGCGCGACGGCCAACGCGCCCAGCGAAAAATCTATCGCCAGCGGCTGGGCGTTTTTAAGCAACGATTCCCCGGTGGTGGAATACCGGTTGTGCCCTATCGCCAAGTCGCCGTGCAAGGTGGCGATTTTGGCGGGGGTGAAAACGTCCTGCACCAGCCCCATGCCCACTTCAACGTGGTGGGCCGAGCGATCCGACGTTACGATGCCGGAACTTTCCTGTCCGCGGTGTTGCTGGGCATACAGCCCCAAGTAGGTCAGGTTGGCCGCCTCGGGATGGCCATACACGCCGAACACGGCGCATTCGTCATGAAACTTCCGATCTTCGTGGAATTCAAGGCTCATCTATAAATTATACACCACGCGGGGGACCGATGCGATGGCTCGAAAATGGATCAGGAGAAATAGCGGCGCAGGCGCGAAGCGACGTCTTGCGCGGCGGGGGAGTTCGGGATGATCTCGGCCAAATCCAGCGCGGCGTATTCCTCTTCGGGAATCGCTCCGGCGGAATAAATGGCCAATGGCATGGCATCCGGTGCGATTGTGGCGCGGATTTCCTTGAGCAATGCCAATCCATCCACTCCGTGTCCGTCAACCCCCGCGGCGACCATGAAGGGCGGCATGGCGGCTATGGATTCCCGCGCCTGATTCATGGTTGCCGCGATCCTGATCTCCACGCCGAACATCTCCCTCGCCAGCTTTTCCAGTGTTTCGCGCCGCCGGGCATCGCCATCCACGATCAAAAGCGCGGGGGGCGTTTTCCCGAATTCGAGGGAGAAGATACTTCCTTTTCCTTCCTCGGACCGCACCGTGAGCGTGCCGCCGTGGGCCTTCATGATGTCGTGTGAATAGGGCAGGCCGAGCCCCGTGCCGCCTTCCCCGGCGGTGCCGCGGGTGGTGGTCATCTCAGAATGTTTGAACAGTCCGGGCAAAAGGGCCGGGTGAACCCCCACGCCGGTATCTTGCACCGCGATAATGTTTGGAGCGGGGGAGAAGATATTCACGCTTCCCCCCTCTTTCGTGAACTTGATCGCGTTTGTCAGCAGGTTCAAAAGCGCTTCCCCGATCAGTTCGCGATCCCCCGCGACGCGCAGGTCCTCCGGAACGCCGTTTGTCACTCTGATGCGCTTTTTCGCCGCCAGATGCATGGTCTGGGTTATTTTTTGTTGGGTCAGGAAGCGGGGGGGAAAGCAGGTGCGGGAAAGGACGATCTTGCCGGTCTGGAGGCGGCTGACATCCAGTATCTTGCCGGTGGCGTCTATCAGATCTTCCGCGATGTTGTGCGAATGTTGCATCCACTCTTCAATGGCCGGCTTGAACGATCCGTCGGGATTTTTCTCTTGAAGGGCGATCTGGAGATACCCCTTCACCGTCGCCAGCGGTCCGCGGAGGTTGTGCGAAACAAGGCTCACATAACTGTCCTTGACCTTGGTTGCGTTCTCGGCGACCTCCTTCGCCACGCGCAATTCCTCGGTGCGCGCGTCCACACGGTCTTGGTAACGGTTCACCGTGAACCGGGTGGCCACCAGCACCCCTCCGGCGATCAGCAGTCCTACTGCGAGGTTGAGGTACAGGGTTTTCCGCATCCCCTCCAGCAGGGGGTCTTCGGCCTGTTCCACCAATAGGTACCACTGCAATTCCGGGATGAACCGGGAGTTCAGCAGTACCGTCTCATCCCCGTGTTGGTACTGATACGACCCGCTGTCGGTGGACAGCAGGGATTCCGCGATGTCGCGGTACCCCGGCTCTTCGTGCAAGTTCCGGAACCTGGCGGACATGGAGGAACCCACAAGCATCAGCGCTCCCTGCCGGTCCACAAGGAACACGTTCCTATGGTAT
>JACRGR010000022.1 GCA_016212275.1 Nitrospinota bacterium
CTCCGCACCGGAAAGGTTGATATCGGAAGGAAGCACATAGAGTGAATCAATCACTGTCTTTTGAAGAGCCTCCGCCGGTGCGTGTTGGTTCATCAGCGCGGTGTAAACGGTATGTTCGTAATGATCGCCAAGGCCGAGGCCGGAGGTGGTGTTGGCCTGGGGATCAATGTCGATAATAAGGATGCGCTTCCCCGCCATGGCTAGACATGCGCCGAGGTTAATGGCGGTGGTTGTTTTGCCCACCCCCCCTTTTTGGTTTGAAATGGCGATAGTGAAGTTCATTGAGATGGAAGTTTACCAGCGGTTTGGGAGTGGAGCAAGGGGAAAATGTTCCACGTGGAACAGCGGGAGTTAAATTGAAACCCGTCGCATAGCTGGAAATGCGGAATGTTCCACGTGGAACATTCCGGTGCCTAAGCAAGCAATATGATGAAAAGCGCGATAAGGAAATAGACCGCATCCAAAAACATGTCGAATTTCGCGGAATGCGCCCAGATATTGTTCTGGTTATAGTGAATAAACCCCAACATATACACTGTACCGCAAAGGTAGCCGGCCATATATCCCGTTTGATCCCCCATCATTACAAAGAGAAGCGCTGAAATCACCAACAACACCCCATACATGGCGGATGTTGCCTTTTCTTTCCCCATTAATATCGGGAGCGCCTCCTTTCCCACGATCTGGTCGGAATAGATGTCCCGCATGTCCATAAGCACCGTGCGCACATATCCCATCCCAAAGGTAAACAAGAGCGGTGCGATGATCCCTTTTCCAGACCCGATGCCCTGAAAGGGCACAATCACCGCAATAATCGCCCAAGCCAATCCCACAAACAGGTCTTTTGATGCCGGAATGTTCTTCAGATTGGATACCCACGAGATCCGGGTACTCATTATCTGCATCCCGTAGGTCCCCCCAAACAGCAGAATCGCCGCATACAGCCCGAATATAACGGGACTTTTGGAAAACGCGATCATCCCCCCAGTCGCCGCGGATAGAAGCGCAATCGTCATAAAGGCCTTATGAAACTTCAGGTGATAATAATATTTTCTCGCTTTGCTCCGCTTAACCTCTTCGGGACGTAATAACTGGTTCAACAGATAGGTGGAAAGAATCGCGCAAAAGCTAAGAACCATAAACGAGCGGTCCGCGCCAATATTCATCGCACGCATATTCACAAAAGTTAGGGCGGAAACACCTAGCGCCAAATATATTTCCCCTTTTACCAAAAAGCCGAGGACCGCGGCGAATACGGGGAATTTTGACAATATCGGACGCTGAATGGAGGCAAGTTTTTGCACAACGCTGTCAATCACCCATTTCGGCGTGGAGGCGCCGGCGGTAACGCCGATACGCGAAAACCCGTTCAATGCCTCCAGGTCCAGTTCCGACTCCACTTCAATATGCCACGTTGGAATGCCGTGCTCTCGCGCGATGGAAGCAAGCCGCGAAGTGTTGGCGGAGTTTTTCCCCCCCACCACAATCATCGCGTCCACCTCGCGGCACAGTTGGATCACTTCACTCTGCCGGTCGTTGGTGGCATCGCAAATCGTTTCGCCTACTTCCAGATTCGCATACCTGCGCTGGAGACGCTCCACCGCGTCCTTGTATTTTTCTATGTCGCAGGTCGTCTGGGCACACACAAACACCTTTTGGTACATCGGAAGGTTATCCACTTCATCCCCGGAAGAAATCACATGCACCGGCGTTTCCGCGTACCCCTTCAACCCCACCACTTCCGCGTGGTCGTCGTCACCCACAATGACTATGGAATAACCTTTTCGTGAGAATTTTCTCACCATGCCTTGCACCTTGGCGACCAGCGGGCAGGTGGCATCATTGATAGTGATTCCCTTTTCGCGCAACACGTTGCGCTTTTCCGGGGTTATGCCGTGGGTTCGGATGATGATCTCGCCGCCGGACATACCGTTGATGTCGTTTTTCACATGGATGTTTTTACTCTCCAACAACTTGATAAGCTGTGGGTTGTGGATTAGGGGGCCATAAGTATAGATCGGCTCCGCCTTGCCGTTTGCGGCTTCCATCGTTATATCAATGGCCCGTTTCACGCCCCAGCAAAAGCCGGCGGTCTTAGCCAGTTTAATCTCAATCATGATTGCATTGTGCCATGTAAGACGAGTTCCCGCAATTCCATTGGGGGCTGGCAGGGAGGAAAATAGGTGGTGTTATAAACCGGTGCGGGCCAGTTCCACGGCGCGCAACAGGGCACGCCCCTTGTTCAGGCATTCCTGAAATTCCTTGGCCGGTTCGGAATCCGCCACGATTCCCGCGCCCACGCCAAGATAAGCCTTTTTGTTTTTCACCGCCAATGTGCGAATGGCGATGGCATGATCCATGTTCCCGTTGAACCCGAAGTAGCCAACCGTGCCGCCGTAAAGCCCCCGTCGGGTCGGTTCCAATTCCTCGATGATCTCCATCGCCCGTATCTTCGGCGCGCCGCTGAGCGTACCCGCCGGGAAGGTTGCGCGAATCACGTCAAAACAGTCCTTATCATTCCGCAGTTCCCCTTCCACGTTGGATACGATGTGCATCACATGCGAATAGCGTTCTATCACTTCCAGTTCGGTCACTTTCACGCTCCCGCCTTTGCTTACGCGCCCCACGTCGTTGCGCCCCAGGTCCACCAGCATGATGTGCTCAGCAAGCTCTTTTTCATCTTTCAGCAGTTCCTTTTCCAGCGCATGGTCTTCGGTGGCGGTTTTCCCGCGCGGGCGGGTGCCGGCCAAAGGCCGCACCACCACCTTGCTGTCCTGCACGCGGGAAAGAATTTCGGGCGATGCGCCCACCACTTCCCAGTCATCGAGTTTCAGGTAATACATGTACGGCGACGGATTGATGACGCGCAAAGCGCGGTACACGTCGAATGCCGGAACGTCCAGCGTGATGGTGAACCGCTGGGCCAGCACCACCTGGAAGATGTCCCCTTCCTTGATGTAATGCTTGCAACGGGCAACGGAAGAAAGGTAATCGTTTTCTTTTGTGTTGGAGACGACCTTCACCGGCCCCTTTCGCGCCGCGGTATTTTTGGCTTTGACCGGTTTTTCAAGCAGGGCCAATATTTTTTGGATTTTCTTAACCGCCTGCGCGTACGCCTTGGCGGGGTCAGTATCCACCTGCTGGTTCACCAGCACCTTCACTGTCTGTTGTACGTTGTCGAACACCACCAAAGTATCAGCGAGCATGAAGACGGTATCGGGAAAATCGGTGTCTATTTTGGCCTTTTCGGGCACTTTCTCGAAGAACCGCACACAGTCGTACCCAATGGCACCCACCACACCGCCGTGGAACGGCGGAAGCCCCTCAACCTCAACTTGCTTGAAGGAGGCCATGACTTTTTTTATTTCGTCCAGCGGGTCGGTCCCCACGGTGAACGTCTGCCTTTTCTTGCCGGATAGCCGCACCCCTTTCGCGCCGGAGGTTTTTATGACCAGTTCGGGGTCGGCCCCGATGAAGGTGTACCGTCCCCATTTTTCGCCCCCCTCAACGCTTTCGAGCAGGAAGGCGTATTTTGATTTTTGCGCTATCTTCAAAAACGCGCCGACCGGCGTTTGCAGGTCGGCCAACAGGTCGCGGTACACGGGCACCACGTTTCCCCGCTTGGCAAGTTCGCAAAACGTCTTTTTATCCGGCTTAATCACAATATCCGCCCTTCACCAAGAGGGAGCAAGAAAAAGAAGGGAGAGAAAGAACCACTGATAAACACGGATAAACACCGATGAGGGATTATCAAGCCATCAGTGTCCATCTGTGTGAATCCGTGGTTGAATTCTTCCAGTCCTTTCCCCTCTGTGCCTCTCCGTGCCTCGGTGGCCAAACTTTCCATTTCAACCCACCCTGGTTTTCTTCAATATTCCACGTTCACGAGAAACAGCCCCTGCGGCGGCGCGGTGGGGCCCGCCTTCGTGCGGTCCTTGGCCGAAATTATTTCCTTCATCCTCTCCGGCTCCATCCTTCCGCGTCCCATCTCCACCAGCGTCCCCACGATATTGCGCACCATCTGTTTCAAAAACCCGTTGGCGGTCACTTCCACGGTCATCAATTCGTCCCGCCGTTTTATCTCCAGCGAGATTATAGTCCGTACCGTCCCCTTTATGGAACTGTGCGCCCCCTGAAACGAGGAAAAATCATGTTTCCCCACCATCGCGGCGGCGCCCTTTTTCATGGCGGCCAGGTTGAGCGGCGAAACCACATGCCACGCGGTGCGGGCATTGAGCGCGCTTTTTTCGGTGGAGTTCCATATCTGGTAGCGGTAGGTTTTCCACTTCGCGTTCCGGATCGCGTGGAAATCCGGCGCGACCGTCAGGGCGCTCTTTATGGCGATGTCCGGCGGAAGCATGGAGTTGAGAGCGCGCAGAAGGGTTGCGTCGTCCATCGGGAAGTGCCCTCTCACGTTCACCGGCTGGGCATGGGCGTGAACCCCCGCGTCGGTGCGCCCGGATGCCAGTGCCGGGGAGCGCTTGCCAAGGATCTTGCCGATGGCCTTTTCAATAAGGCTTTGGATGCTGACCCCTTTGGCCTGCGACTGCCACCCGCAGTAGTTCGTGCCGTCGTACTCCACGATGAGCAGTACGTTGCGGAGCGGGTGTTTCATCACAATTCCGGTTTCAGGTATTTGCCGGTCCAGGAGCCGGACACCTTGGCGATCTGTTCGGGAGTCCCCTTTGCCACGATCCGACCGCCGCCGTCCCCCCCTTCCGGGCCTAAATCAATTATCCAGTCGGCGGTCTTTATCACGTCCAGATTGTGCTCGATCACCAGCACCGTGTTCCCGGCATCCACCAGCCGGTTGAGCACTTCCAGCAATTTCTTGATGTCGTCGAAATGAAGGCCGGTGGTCGGCTCATCCAAAATATAGATGGTCTGGCCTGTGCCGCGTTTCCCCAGCTCGCGCGAGAGCTTCACGCGCTGGGCCTCGCCGCCCGAAAGCGTGGTGGCGCTTTGCCCCAGCCGTATGTAGCCCAGGCCCACGTCGAACAACGTTTGGAGCCGCCCTTTCAATGAAGGTATCGGCGCGAAGAATTCCAGCGCCTCTTCCACCGGCATATCCAAAACTTCCGCTATCGTTTTTCCTTTGTAATGGATGTCCAGCGTTTCGCGGTTGAACCGCTTTCCCTTGCACACCTCGCAGGTCACATACACGTCCGGCAGAAAGTGCATCTCGATGCGGATGATGCCGTCGCCGTGGCACGCCTCGCACCTGCCCCCTTTGACGTTGAACGAGAACCGCCCCGCCTTGTAGCCGCGCTTTTTCGATTCCGGCACCTGCGTGAAAATGTCGCGGATATGCGTGAACACGCCGGTGTAGGTGGCGGGGTTACTGCGCGGGGTGCGCCCGATGGGTGACTGATCAATGTCTATCACCTTGTCGAGGAATTCGATTCCCTTAATCTGCTTGTGCTTGCCCGGCAGTTCGGATGCATAGTTCACCGTTTTCGCCAGCGCTTTGTAGAGGATGTCTATCACCAGCGTGCTTTTGCCGGAGCCGGAAACGCCGGTCACGCAGGTGAACGTGCCCAGCGGGATGTCCACATCTATCCCCGTCAGGTTGTTCTGCTCCGCCCCTTTGACCGAAAGGAAAAGCCCGTTCCCCTTCCGGCGGCGCTTCGGCACCGGGATGGTGAGTTCATGGCTTAAATATTTTCCCGTGACGGATTTTTTGTTCGCCATTATCTCTTTCGGGGTTCCCTCGGCCACCACCTCGCCGCCATGCACCCCCGCGCCCGGCCCCAGGTCCACCACATGATCGGCGGACGATATGGTGTCCTTGTCGTGCTCCACTACTATCACGGTGTTGCCGATGTCGCGCAGGCGGGTGAGCGTTGCCAGAAGCCGCTCGTTGTCGCGCTGGTGGAGTCCGATGCTCGGCTCGTCCAGAATGTACAGAACGCCGACGAGCGCGGAGCCTATCTGCGTCGCCAGCCGGATCCGCTGACCCTCGCCGCCGGAGAGCGTGGCGGATGCGCGGTCGAGCGTAAGGTATTCCAGCCCCACGTTCTGCATGAAGCCCAGCCGCTCGCGTATCTCTTTTATCAGGCGGGCCGCGATGATCTTCTGCTGGTCGGTCAGTTTCAGCGTATCGAAGAATATCACCGCGTCCTTGATGGAGAGCCGGGTGGCGTCCACGATGCTTTTTTGCCCCACTTTCACCGCCAGCGCTTCGGGGCGCAGGCGTGCGCCGTTGCACACGTTGCACGGGTCGGTGCGCATGTACCCTTCCAGCTCCTCGCGTATCCAGTCGGAATCGGTCTCCTTGTACCGCCGGTCAAGGTTCGGTATCACCCCTTCGAATTCGCCGGTGTAAAAGGCGCGCCGCCCGTCCCGCTCGTATTTAAAGCGTATCTCCTCGTCGCCGGTGCCGTGCAGTATCTTCTGCTTCGTGTCCTTGTTCAGCTCTTTCCATTTCACCTTTTGGAAATCGAAACCCAGATGAGCGGCCAGCGATTCCAGCATGCTCATGTAGTAGCCGGATGTTTTGTCCCCCCACGGGCGCACGGCCCCTTCGGCAAGGGTGAGCGAATGATCCGGCGCCACCAGTTCCTCGCTGAAGGTCATTTTCACCCCCAGCCCGGTGCACACGGGGCATGCGCCGTGCGGATTGTTGAAGCTGAACATCCGCGGCTCGATGACCGGGTAGGAAATGCCGCAGTGGACGCAGGCCGATTTCTGGCTGAAGTGGCGGTCCGCCTTTTCCCCCTCCACGGTGACGACCAGGAAGCTCTCCCCCATTTCCAGCGCCAGTTCCACGCTGTCCGCCAGCCGCCGCTCAAGGCCGGGCTTTATCACGAGCCGGTCGATCACCACGTCAATGGCGTGCTTGTACTTTTTGTCGAGGGGGATATCTTCGTCCAACGACCGCATGGCGCCGTCAATCCGGGCGCGCACGAACCCCTTGGCCTTCAGCGCGGCGATCTCTTTTTTGTATTCCCCCTTTTTGTCCTTTATGTACGGGGCGAGGATGTGTATCTTCGTCCCTTCCTTGAAGAGCATCAGCTGGTCCACTATCTGGGAAACGGTCTGCGATTCGATGGGCCTGCCGCAGTTGTAGCAATGCACCGCGCCAATGCGGGCGAACAGGATGCGCAGGTAGTCATATATCTCGGTCACGGTGCCCACGGTGGAGCGGGGGTTCTTGCTGGTGGTTTTTTGTTCGATGGAGATGGCGGGGGAAAGCCCTTCGATCAGGTCCACGTCCGGCTTTTCCATCTGTTCGAGGAACTGGCGCGCGTAGGCCGAGAGCGATTCCACATAGCGGCGTTGCCCCTCGGCGTAAATGGTGTCGAACGCCAGCGACGATTTGCCGGAGCCGGAAAGCCCGGTGAATACGATGAGCTTGTCGCGGGGGAGTTCGAGGTCGATGTTTTTGAGGTTGTGCTCGCGCGCGCCCTTGATGACTATCTTGCCGTGTTTCATGCGTTGCTATTTTCGCCGAAAACCCTCCGAATTAAAACCGTAAGTTGCTAGGAGATAAGGAAGGAATTTCCCGCGTTAAAGGTTCCGGTATGCATCCTTCCGGTGCCGGATTTTCACGATAGTAACAGTTTGGGCGCGGGTATCCACCGCGTACAGGATTCGGTAATCGCCCGACCTCAAGCGATGGGTATTTTCCCCTTTTAGCGGCTTGGACGAGGCGGGGAATGGGTCTTTTGCCAAGCCGGTTATTTTTGACGCAATCTGACGTTGGATACTTCGGGGGAGGTTTTCAAACTCTTTTACCGCCGTTGGCAGAACCTCAATTTTCAAACGCCGAAGTCTTTCCGGATCTTGTCCCAAGCGATGGGCTTTTTGTTTTTCGGGTCGGCAAGGGCTTTCCGCACCGCTTCCAGGTCAAGGTGGTCTTCCATCTCCTCGATGAGCCTGAGGTCGGCAATGGGAACCACGGCCACGATGTCTTTTCCGAATTTTTCAATGACAATACGCTCCTTGCCATAGGCCACCTTGTTGATGGTCTCGGCGAACTCCTTGCGCGCATTGCTCACTTTCAATTTAGTCATGCCTGTCCTCCATGCCGCCATTGTAGCATAAATGCCTTTTTTGTACATTTTGTCATTATCGTACTAATGGCGGCGGACGATTTTGAAAAACCCCTGAACGGCAATTGTGCCGTGCTTCATGCGTTGCTCTTATCGCCAAAATTGGTGGTTAGGGGAAGGGATTGGCTGTCAGGGGAAAAATGGCGCAGAATATTAATGTCTATGCCACCAATACAAGGTAAGGCGTTACCCCAAATAGCGCAGGACGCGCGGGGCCAGGTCGCCGTCCGGCACCGGCTTCAGCACGAAATCGTTTGCCCCCATCTCCATCGCCAGTTTCTGGCGCTCTTCCGTGGCGTCCGCCGAGACCATGATGACCGGGATTCCCTTCATTGTCGGGTGGTTGCGGATGCACTCCAAAAGGCCATAGCCGTCCATCTCCGGCATGTACACATCGGTTATCACCACCTTCGGCGCCAATGATTCCATCATCGTCAGCGCCTGCGCGCCGTTTTCCGCCTCCAGCACTTCCACATCCAGGTCCTTCAGGTGTTCGCGGAATATCTTGCGCGCCATCTCGTGGTCGTCCACTATCATCACGGTCGGCTTCAGTTCCGGCAGGGTGATGAAAAAGATGCTCCCCGCCCCTTCCTCGGATTCCACGGTGATGCGCCCCCCGTGCGCCGCGATTATCTCCGCGCACAGCGGCAGGCCCAGCCCCGTCCCCTTTTCCCCCGCCGTGCCGGTGGTGGAGGTTTTCACCTCTTCCCGGAAGAGGTCGTCAATGATGAGCGGGCTTATCCCCTTGCCGGTATCTTTCACCGCGATGGTGGAGGGCATTCCCTCCGGCGCGAAGATCGTGATGCGGTCCCCCTTCTTGCAGAACTTCACCGCGTTCGAAAGCAGGTTCCCCACCACTTCCAGCAACAGCTCGCGGTCGGCCATCACCTTCACCTCCCGCGGGATCTCGCACGAGATCGCAATCCCTTTTTCCTCCGCCAGCGCCGAAAGCCCATCAATCGCCATCACGCCGATAGAGCGGGCCGCCACCGGTTGCATGCGCGGCTTCACGCTTCCGGTCTTCAACCGGCTCAAATCAAGCAGGCGGTCTATCATCTCCACCAGCCGGTTGGCGTTGTCCGCCGCGTGGCCCAGCATGGCCTTGGGCACTTCGGGCAGGGAGCCGTTCGCCAGGCTATCCACCTTCCGCAGGTGGGCGATGATGGAGGCCAGCGGCGACCGCAGGTCGTGCGTGACCAGCGAAACGAATTTGTCCTTCATACGGGTGGCGTCTTCCGCCAAGTTTTTCGCCTTGTGCAGTTCCGCGTCCATCAGCTTGCGCTCGGTGATGTCGCGGAAGATCGTCTGCACCGCGGGCTTGCCCTCCTGCGTCACCAGCGTGGTGGACACTTCGACGTCGGCGATGGTTCCATCCAGCCGGTAGTATTTCTGCTCGGAGCGCGGCAGGCCCGAAAGCCCCTGCGATACCAGCGCGGTCAGCCGATCCACCACCGATTGCCGGTAATCGGGATGGATGAAGTCCATCACGTCCCGCCCCACCACTTCCTCCGCCCGTTCGGCCCGGATGAATTTCAGGGCGGCGCGGTTCGCGTAGGTGACGATGAAATCGCGGTGGACCACTATCGGGTCCGGCGCGGAATCCACCAGCAGGCGGTAGCGTTTTTCCGATTCGCGCAGGGCCGCTTCATCCGCACGCAGTTTGTCGTGGAGCATCGCGTTCTCGATGATGGTGGCGATGCGGTCAATGAACCGGCTCAAGGTTTCCTCGTCTTCATCAGTGAAGGGCCCGGCCTTTTTATCGGTAACGTTAAAAACCCCCAACGTCCCCTCGCTACCGGCTATCGGATAAGAAAGGAAGGCCGAGCCCTTATATTCTTCGGAATTACGGGTGGAGAAAGCGGCGGCCCGCTCCCCCTCCGCCCTGTTTATCGGCACGCCGCTTTTGGTGACCACCGCGGCGACGCTGGTGCCGTTCAGCGGCTGGCGCAGGCCGGTGATCTTGGCGGGAATGGAGGCGCGTACCACCAGTTCGTTGGTGGCCGTATCCAAAAGCATGATGGAGCCGCGCCCCGCGTCCAACTGCTCCAGCAGTATCTCCAGGCTTTTGTGCAGTTTTTCGTCTATCGAGAACCCGCGCGCGGCCAGCGTGGCGGCCACTTTCATGGAGCGGTCTATCTCTTTCAGCCGCGATTCGAGTTCGCGGTTCTTCTCAAGCAATATCGCGGCCCCCAACTGCGCTTCCACCCCTTTATAGGAGCGGGCGGAGAATATGCGCCCGGCGCTCTTGTAAAATATCTCCGGCAGGCTTTCCGCCGCCACGGGAAGCGGCACGAATCCCGAAAAACCTTTTTCCACCGCCACCGGCATAAGCGTTTGGTCTTCATCAAAAGGGCCGATGCCGATGCACTCGCCGTACGAAGGGGAAGCGCGGAATGAACCGGCAAGCTCGAAGGCCCATGGCTGGCGCAGGTCAACGGCAAGAATGCCTATGGCGTTGTTCGCTAGCACGGATTGGGCGTCCTCCAGGGAAACGGCGCGGAACACCTTGAACCCGAAAACATCCAGCGCCTTCCCGGCGGTCCGCAATATCTGTTGGTCGTTTGTGGCGAGCAGAATGGAAACGGAGGCGATTATCCGGTTGTTGCTAAGCATGGGCAACTCCGCCGAATGGAAATGTAATACCGAAAAGATTTGTGATACTGGATGAATTGATTATTTCAATGCACACAAAAAACCGGCTCCCTTCTCCCAACAGCTCCGGTTTTTTTCCGCCGACCGCTCCTCAACAGCCGACTGTGCCAATAGCCAGTAAGTTAACATACAAAGGTCATTTCATTACAACTATTTTTTCTTTTCGTGACACTATCTGTCGAAATATCTTCTCATCGTGTTGTTTTATAGCCCTTTCTTTCCTATCGCCACCCTTCCCCGGCAGATTTTCAAAACTCCGCTTGCACGCCGAGGGAAGGGAGAAAGGGAAGCTGTTTCACCGGCTTTCGTGAAGTATAGGCGGCGTTATATTGGTAGCCGGAAACATTTTCCCGCCCGTAGGCGTTTATGATCTCGAAAAAGAACCCCATCTTCCATGTATTGAAAACGTAATCCCGGTCCAGCCGCAGATCGAGCCGGTGGTAATCCGGCAACCGTTCGGAACCGATATCGCCGTAGGTGGGCCGGGTCCTTCCGGTGGCATCGGTATAGGTGCCCACGATCGGCGTGAAAGGGGCGCCGCTTTGGTAGCGCCATTTCGCGCCAAAGGTCCAGCGCTCCGTTACATGCCAGCTATACACCAGGTTCACGATCACCGGTTGATCCGCGTTGTAAGGGAAACTTTTTCCGGTGAGGTCGTTGGTCCGTTGGGTAGCGGCGCGGCTTAGCGAGACCCAGCCGGACCATTCGTCGCCGGCGGGGCTTTTTTTCAGGAGCAGTTCCGCGCCGTACGCCGTGCCGCTCCCGCCGTTGAGATAATTTTCCGGCGCATGGGGGACGATGATGTCGTACAGTTTTTTGTAGTACCCCTCCACCTTGGCGGTGTATCCATAATCAAACCCCTGTTCCACGCCGAGCACATAATGCTCGGCCCCTACATAGCCGAGGTCCGGGTTGCCGATATTCCGCGCCACCTCGTACCCCATCGGGAACTGGTGGTACTTGCCCCACCCGGCGGTGACGAGTGTTTCCCTGAAAAGTTGGTACTCCGCGCCCAGCCGCGGCTCGATGGTGAATTTATCGAAATAGCTCCCATACGTCGCGCGCGCGCCGCCGATAAGGGTGAGCGCCTCGGATGCCCGCCAACGGTCCTTGGCGGATACCGCCGCTCCTGTCGCATATATGGTCTCGCCGTTGGCGGCCCGATCGGCGCTGGTGAAATCGGTGTCCGGGTCGAAATCGGAAGGCAGGCTTTTCGGCACGTCGATGTTCAGTTTTACCCCCAGGTTCTCGTACTCCCCCTCGAAGATCAGTTCATGGTTTTCACCCGCGTGGATGCTCACCTGATCGCGCAGGGTGAAATTGTTGATGTCCACCACCGCATGGCCAAGCTGTTCAAGGGAACTCACCATCGCGGTGTTCATGTACGAAATCCCCAGGCGGTTGTTCACCGAAGGCGAAAGGCGGGAAGAGACCACCACCCCTTGCATGTCGTAATTCTGTTCGCTCACGATGTCGCCGGCCAATAGCGGGTCGTTCTTCGCGATATCCGAATCCGCCGGGATGTTCAGCTTCATCCGGTCGTTCGCGCCGCTGAACTGGAAACTGGCCTGTTGGTCGTCCGATGCTTTCCACAGGTATTTTCCCTGATAGTCCTGGTACTGGGGAAACTGCCGGTACTCCACGCCCGAATCCCCCAGGCTCCCCGTTGCGGGCATGAACAGGTCTATGTAGCTCCGGCGCGCGCTCACATAAAAGCTTTGCTTTTCGTTCACGGGGCCTTCGGCAAGGATGTCCGCCTCCAGCATGCTCATGCTGGCCTTCACGCCCAGCCGGTCGGTGCGCGGGTCGCGCAGTTTCACATCTATCACCGCGCCGGTCACGTCGCCGAATTCGGGGCCGAACGCGGAGGAGTAAATGTTGAAATCGTCCACCAGATCGGCGTTGAACACGCTCACCATGCCGCCCATGTGGAAGAGGTAATAGACGGGGATGAAATCAACGTAATACAGATTGTCGTTCGGGCCGGAGCCGCGGATGGCCGGGTTGCCGCTCTGGTCGCTGGTGGTGGTGATGCCGGGAAGCGCCTGCATCCCGCGCAGGGGGTCGCCCGCGCTACCGGGGATCTTTGTCAATTCCTTGCCGGTGATAACCGTCTTCGCCACGCGGTCCGGGTTGCGGTCGGCATGCACCACGATATCGGCCAATGTTGGCGCGGGTTCGATATAGATGGTGGCCGCTTCCGCCGAATCCGCCGGGGTCGCTTTCACCTCTTGAGGCTCGGCGCTCAGGTAGCCGATTCCCTCGGCCATAACCCGGTACGCGCCCGCCGCCTTTGCCGGGATACGGAAACCGCCGCCGGACTCGGTGACCACCCCTTCGTCCCGCCGGTCGGCCACGAAAACGGAGATGCCGACCAACGGTTTCCGGGTGCCCATCTCCAGCACCTTGCCGCGGATGACATACGCCGCCTCTTCCGCCCGGACGGTGGAAATGAACATGGATATGATCGCCACTATCGCCAAAACATACTTCGCCATCCGAATCCCTCCCTGCCGTCTAGCTCAATTTGAATACGAACGGAATGCGCGCCTCATCCTCGCGATTTCAGGAGAGGTAGTTGATCTTCATGGTTGGCGGCGAACCGAATGCGGGCTTTTGTCTGGTTCGCCGATTTCATGGGAAGGATTTTATCTAACTGCCAGTGAATAGTCAATAATATTTTCAATATTCACATGCATTTGTAACTATATGTTTTTATATTACATTACTCCAATTTGCCTATTTACCTGGTAAGCCGGAAGGTTGTTCATTTTGGGTTGTATCGACAGGTACATATTTATTTTGCCGGACGATTGGGATGAAGAGTTATTGCATTGTATTTCAGTATGTTATATAAATAAAATAATTCCGCTCAATTATCCATGTCTGCTGGTAAAATGACCGAGTTTATGAAGATATCCACAAAGGGGCATTACGCCGTTCAAGCGATGGTTGATTTGGCCACGCAACCGGCGAATTTCCCGGTGCCGCTGTCCAACATCTCCCTGCGGCAGAACATTTCGCTCAATTACCTTGAGCAGTTGTTCCTCAAGCTCCGCAAGGCCAAGCTCGTGAAGAGCGTGCGCGGGCCGGGCGGCGGCTACCTGCTGGCAAAAAAGCCGTCCGAGGTGAGCATCGGCGAGATATTCGCGGCGGTGGACGAGAACCTGATCCTCTCCGACTGCGTGGACAACAGCTCGTTCTGCTCCAAAACGCAAAAATGCCTGACGCAGGTGCTGTGGCGCAAAGTGACCGATTCGCTGAAGAACACGCTCTATTCGATCACGCTCAAGGAAGTGTGCAACGAGGCGGTATCGCTCGAAGAAAAAATTGCGCGCACCGAGCACGGTTTCATTTATCATATCTGAATCATGACTTCATTCTGGGACGACTGTAAAAAAGAACTCGAAAAGAGGATTGATCCGCACAATTTCCTCTCGTACATCCAACCGGTCTCCGCGCTGGAAATGAAAGACGGCGAACTGTCGCTCCGGGTCCCCAGCATGTTCTTCGCGGACTGGATAGAAAAGCACTATCTGGACTCCATCAGGGAAGTGATGGGACTGCAAGGAAGGGCGGAAACGAAAGTGAAGTTCGTGGTGGACGCGCAAAAGCCGAAGGTGGAAGTGCGCGCCCCGGCGGTGGTGAAACACAAGAAAAAGGCGCTCCCCGCGCTGTTCAAACCGCAGTACTCTTTCGATTCGTTCGTGGTGGGCAAGAGCAACGAGTTCGCCTACGCCTCGGCGCTCCAGTGCGCCAAGAAACCAGGCACCCAGTACAACCCGCTGTACCTGTACGGCGGCGTAGGCTTGGGCAAGACGCATCTCGTGCAGTCCATCGGCAGGCACATTCTGGAGCAAAACCCGGACGCCAAGGTGATGTACCTTTCGTCCGACCAATGGGTGAACCAACTCATCTCCCGGATACAAAAAGGGCAGATGGAGGAATTTCGCAACACGTTCCGCAACCTGGACGTTCTGCTGGTGGACGACATACAGTTCATCGCGGGCAAGGAGCGGACGCAGGAGGAATTTTTCCACACCTTCAACGAACTGCACCACGCCGGCAAACAGATCGTCATATCGTCCGACCAGTTCCCGAAAGACATCAAAAAGCTGGAAGACCGCCTGAAGAGCCGGTTCGCCTCCGGCCTCATCGCCGACATTCAGCCGGCGGACCTGGAAACGAAGATCGCCATCATAAATAAAAAAGCGGCCACCAACGGCTACGCCATTCCGCCGGACGTGGCGGAGTTCCTCGCGGAGACCATCAAGTCGAACATCCGCGAACTGGAAGGGTGCATGGCGCGGGTGGTGGCGATGGCCTCGCTCACCGGAAAACCGATAGACTTGGCCATCGCGCGCGAGACGCTGGAAGGGGTCTACGCGAACGAAAAGAAGAACGTGGACACCCCGATGATCCAACGCGCGGTGATAGACCATTTCAGCCTGAAACCGACCGACCTTAAATCGAAGGGACGTGCGCGTAACATTGTGATTCCGCGTCAGTTAGCCATGTTTTTGTGCCGTGAATATACAGAAGAATCGCTTCCGCACATTGGCAAGGCTTTTGGCGGCAGGGATCATTCAACTGTTATCCACGCACACCAGAAAATAAAGAAGGAAATAGAGACGAATACACGTCTTTACAAGGATTTAACTGAAATTAAGAAGAAACTGGATCTGTGAATATCATTCAGGTGTCCCTGTGGATAACCTGTGGAACATGGAATTAACGAGTGGGGGTGTTGAAAAGCCGGTTTGGCTTTCTACAGGTTATCAGTCCCCAGTCTTATTGAAAAACAAGATGGAAACCGGGTTATTAACAATATCAACAGGACCTACAACTGCAACTGATTTTATATATATATGGAAAAAGTAAATAACAGTTACGGCGCCGAGCAGATAAAAATCCTTGAAGGGTTGGAAGCGGTTCGTAAACGCCCGGCCATGTACATAGGCGATGTGTCGGTAAAAGGACTTCACCATCTCGTCTTTGAAGTCGTTGATAACAGCATTGACGAGGCGATGGCGGGACATTGTAAAAACATAAACGTCCTCATCCATAGCGACGAATCCATCTCCGTCGAGGACGACGGGCGCGGCATACCGGTGGAAATACACCCTGACCGCGGCATATCCACCGCCGAAGTGGTATTGACCATTCTTCACGCGGGCGGTAAATTCGAAGGGGACGGATATAAAATTTCCGGCGGTCTGCATGGCGTGGGCGTGTCGGTGGTGAACGCGCTTTCTGAAACGCTGGACCTGGAAATACGGCGCGACGGGTTTGTGTACACCCAGCAGTACCAACTCGGTAAATCGTTATCGCCGCTGAAAAAGATCGGCGAGGCGCAAGGGCACGGGACGAAAATACGGTTCCGCGCCGACGGTTCGATATTCGAAGAGACCATTTTCAATTTCGATTACCTGTCACAGCGCCTGCGCGAACTGGCGTTTTTGAACAGCGGCGTGCGGATAAAAATTAACGACGAACGCACGGACAAGGAACACGAGTTCTACTACGAGGGGGGCATCTCGTCGTTCATCAAGTATCTCAACCGATCGAAGACGCCCATCTTTCCCGAACCGATCTACATGAAAAACGAAAAAGGGACCACCACCGTGGAATTCGCGATGGTGTACAACGACACCTACAAGGAAGATGTGTTCACCTTCGTGAACAACATCCGCACCGAAGAAGGGGGCACCCACCTCGCCGGGTTCCGCGCGGCCCTCACCCGCTCCATCAACCAATACGCAGTGGGGCACAAGATGCTCAAGAAAGAGCAATCCATCACCGGCGACGACGTGCGCGAGGGGCTTTCCGCCGTGGTCAGCGTGAAGATGATGAACCCGCAGTTCGAGGGGCAGACGAAAACGAAACTCGGCAACAGCGAGATAAAAGGGATCGTGGAATCGCTGGTGAAGGAAACGCTGGACGAGTTTTTCGAGGAAAACCCGGCGGTGGCGAAAATGATCATCCAGAAATCCATGCTGGCGTCGGACGCGCGTGAAGCGGCCAAACGCGCGCGCGACCTCACCCGGCGCAAGGGTCTGCTGGAATTCTCCTCCCTGCCCGGCAAGCTGGCCGACTGCCAGGAGCGCGACCCTGCGCTGTGCGAGTTGTACATCGTCGAGGGGGATTCCGCCGGCGGCTCCGCCAAGCAGGGGCGCGAGCGGCGGTTCCAAGCCATCCTGCCGCTGAAGGGCAAGATACTGAACGTGGAAAAAGCAAGGTTCGACAAGATGCTGTCGTCGAACGAGATACGCACCCTCATCACCGCCATCGGCGGCGGCGCGGGCGCGGAAGAGTTCAACATCGCGAAGGTGCGCTACCACAAGATAATCCTGATGACGGACGCCGACGTGGACGGCTCGCACATCCGCACCCTTCTGCTCACGTTCTTCTTCCGCCACATGGAAGAGGTTATCAAGCGCGGCTACCTGTACATCGCGCAACCGCCGCTGTACAAGCTCTCCAAGGGCAAGGCGGAAAAATACATCAAGGACGAAAAGGCGCTCAACAGCCACCTCCTGCGCGAAGGCACCAAGGCGGTGACGGTGAACCTGGGGGACGGACGGAACCTGCAGGGGGACGACCTGTTCAACACGGTGAACGTGATGAGCGAGTACCTGCACGCGGTGGACAAGCTGGTGGGCAAGGGGTATCCGGAAGAGCTTCTGCGCGCGCTTCACGCCAAAGGGGTGAACGACAAGGAATTTTTCGTGAACCAGGAAAACCTGGATAAGTTGCTTGCCGCGGTGGAGCCGAAGAGCGCCAAGAACCGCGTGGTGCGCGACGTGGTGCATGGCGGATACGCGTTCGAGTGGTTCAACGCGCGCACCGGCGTGTACAGCCTGATCAATTGGGACATCATCGCCACCGCCGAATATCAGCGGGGCCTGGAACTCAAACGGAAGATCGCCCCGAACAACCTGCCGCCGTTCGCGGTGAAGAACGGCGGGGAGCCGCAGGTCTGCACAGGCCTGCGCGAACTAGTGGGGAATATCCTCGCGTCGTCCAAGGAAGGCTCGTACCTCCAGCGCTACAAAGGTCTGGGCGAAATGAATCCGTCGCAGTTGTGGGAGACCACCATGAACCCGGAGACCCGCACCCTTCTGCAAGTGAGCGTGGAGGACGCGGTGGAGGCGGACAGCATTTTCTCGCTATTGATGGGGGAAGAGGTGGAGCCGCGGCGCGACTTCATTTACAAGCACGCGCTGGAAGTCCGCAACCTCGACGTGTAGAGCATTTTAATTTATCTTGGATGCGCCGAAGTGTCATTCTGAGCGAAGCGATGAATCTCAACGGTGAGATTCTTCAGTCGCTTATGCTCCTTCAGAATGACAGGGTGCTGTATCAATATTAAGTTGAAGTGCGCTAGCCCGGCTACCGTTCCGTTATTCCCCGCGTGCACGCCCGGGCGGGTCCCTTCGTGATATTATGAATCCCAAGGGCGAAAACGAGAAAAAAGTTATCCCAATAGTTAATTTGAAAGATGCCCTGACTTTTGCGGAACAGGACATTCTGGACCGGTGGGAATGGTATAAGGAAAAATATCGGCGGAAAATGAAATGACGATGAAAGAGATAGCCGCGAAGAACATAGGGATCACCTTCGACTTTATCAGGCAGATGGTGGATAACTCTTCGGACATTGATTCGATCCCCGATGGCACCGCCCTCGATTTTGTTGGCGCCGAATTTCCCGCGATGCCGGCGGAACGAAGGAATGCCAAAGCCGTCGCAAAATTCAAAGTCGGCCATATATTCGAGCAGGTAAAGTAGCTTCACCACCCATTTTCAATCATTGACTATGAATTTCGGCTGTGCATAAATAGCCGCTTACCCGTACAACTAAGAGAGGGTTTTTATGCTGAAAGTGGCGGTTACCGGATGCGCGGGGCGCATGGGGCAGGAAATTTCCCGGCTCGTGCTTGACCATCCCGGAATGGAATTGGCGGGCGGCACCGTGCACGCCCAGCACCCGCTCCTCGGCTCTCCCCTCCTCTCGCTCCTCGGCAAAGGCAACGCTGGCCCGAAGATCGCCGCCAGCCTTAAAGACATCATAGGCGCCATCGACGTGGTGATAGATTTCACCGCCCCATCGGCGTCGCTGGAGCATTTCAACATCGTGGCGGACGCGGGCAAGGCTATCGTCGTCGGCACCACCGGATTTTCGCCCGAACAAAAAAAGCAAATGGAATCGCGCGCGAACGCGGTGAAGTGCGTGACCGCGCCGAACATGAGCGTGGGGGTGAACGTGATGTTCAACCTGCTGGCGCAGGCCGCGAAAACGCTCAAGGGGTACGACATCGAAATAATGGAAATCCACCACAACCTGAAGAAAGACGCCCCCTCCGGCACCGCCATGCGGCTGGCCGAGATATGCGCGCGCGAAACCGGGCGCGACCTGGCGAAGACCGGCGTCTATGGGCGCGAGGGGATCGTGGGCGAGCGCAAGCCGGACGAGATAGCGGTGATGAGCCTGCGGATGGGCGACGTGGTGGGCGAGCACACGGTCTATTTCGGCGGGAACGGCGAGCGGGTGGAAATAACCCACAAAGCGACCAGCCGGAAAAACTTCGCGGCGGGCGCGGTGCGCGCCGCCGAGTGGCTCCCGCATCAAAAAAACGGGTTTTACGACATGCAGGACGTGCTTGGACTGAAATGACGCTAACGACACTGGCGCTCACCGTCATACTGGCGGTGATCGTGTTGGCGGTGGTGATACATGGGTTCCGCCTGATGCGGGCGAAAGACAACAAAGACGAGACCGGCAAAGAGGATGAACAATGAGCATTGCTGAATACATACGGCCGGAGTGCATACTGCTCAATCAGGCCGGGGGTTCCAAACGGGAAGTGTTCGAGATGCTCGCCGGTTCGCTGGTGGGCGCGAGCCTGCTGGACAAGGCCGGCGCCGACGTGCTGGTGCGCAAGCTGGAAGAGCGCGAAAAGCTGAGCACCACCGGCGTGGGGGAAGGGGTGGCCATTCCCCACGCGTCGCTGGAAGGATTCAACGAAACGGTCATCGTCATCGGCCTGTTCCCGCAGGGGGTGGATTTCGCCTCGGTGGACAGCCAGCCGGTGAAGGTGGTGTTCATGATCATCGGATCGCAATCCGTCCCGCGCCTGCACATACAGATACTCGCGCGCATCGTGCGGCTGTGCCGCAACAAGGAATTGATGAATAAACTCCAGTCCTCCGCCGCGCCCGATGAGGTGCTGGCCTCCATCAAGGAAGTGGACGTCTAAGCCGCTTCATAGCGGCGGAACAATACCGCGACCGGGCGAAAAAGGTTCGCCAGTACATCCTCCGCGTTCCCGCTTTGCGCCCAATCGTTCCTCGAAATTGAAAATCAGGTATCAGGTTCTTTCCACATTCGTCCGATAACGGTGGGACGGAGAAGTTCCGCCTGTTATAACCGGCGGGGTTGAATCTGTATTATTGAGGAGCGAAATGTATGGATGAACAATCGGAAAACATCGCGGAAACACTTGCATTTTTCCTCAATAAAATCATAATAGTGGGGCATAAGGGGTTCATGCACTGCTGGCGCGCGCGCGTTGCGCCAATATCGAAATGCTGAAACGGAACCGGAGTATGGGAACAGTGGCAAAACAGCTTGCCGAAGGCTCATTTTAAGGAGGGTGCCAGATGGCCGTGGAGAACATGCCGGAAGAAGCTCCGGAACGATTGAACGAAGAGGCGCCAAAACCGAAAAAAGCGGCGAGCAAAGTGGCGATGCTTGCCATGATCGGCGGGCTGGTGCTTGTGCTAGTGGGCGTTGGCGGCTATTTCGCCTACTCGATGCTGGGCGGAAAAAAGAAAGAAACGAAGGAAGCGAAAACGGAAGGCGGGGAAAAAGGCGAACCGGCCGCCGAAGGGGAAGGCGGCGGCGAAGAGAACGGCGCCAAGCTGGGCGTGTTCGTGTCGCTGGAGCCGTTCATCGTGAACCTCGCCTCGGAGGAGGGGAAACGCTACCTGAAAGTGGCCATCCAGCTCGAGCTGGGCAAAGCGGAATCGGCCCAGGAGGTCACCAACCGGATGCCGCAAATAAAGGACGCGGTTATCACCGTCCTTTCGTCGAAGTCATCCGAGGAATTGCTGACCATCGAGGGGAAATTCAAGCTGAAGGAACAGATACTCACGCGGATAAACAACCTGCTGACCTCCGGCGTGGTGAAAAACGTGTTCTTCGTGGAATTTGTCATACAGTAACCGCGTTGTGGCATACTAATAAAAATAGACTGAAAGGTGCGTGACATAGAATGAGCCAGGTTCTTTCGCAGGAAGAAGTTGACGCCTTATTGCGCGGCGTTTCCGATGGCGAGATAGAGACCGAGGCGGAAGACCTTGGCGAAGATTCCGGCATCGTCGCGTACGACCTCACCAGCCAGGAACGGATCATCCGCGGCAGAATGCCGACCTTGGACATCATCAACCAGCGGTTCTCGCGCCTGTTCCGCAACTCGCTGTCCTCCGCCCTGCGCAAGGTGCTGGACGTGAGCGCCGTCTCCACCGACACGGTGAAGTTCGGCGAGTTCATCAAGTCGCTCCCGGTGCCGGCCTCGCTCCATATTTTCCGCATGCCGCCCCTGCGCGGGTTCGCCCTGCTGGTGGCGGAGTCGAAAATGGTGTTCGCGCTGGTGGACACGTTCTTCGGCGGTTCCGGCGAGGCGAAGATGAAGATCGAAGGGCGCGATTTCACCACCATCGAGCAGAGGATCATAAAGAACGTGGTGCTAATGTCGCTGGTGGACCTGCAAAAGGCGTGGAGCCCGGTGCATCCGGTGGAAATGGTGTTCGTGCGCTCCGAGGTGAACCCGCAGTTCGCGGCCATCGTGCCGCCCACCGACGTGGTGGTGGTCATCCTGTTCGAGATAGAGATGGACCAGTTCTCCGGCACGCTCACGGTCTGCTTGCCATATTCCACGATTGAGCCGATAATAGGAAAACTGAAAGCGGGGTTCCAGAGCGACCAGCTGGAAGTGGATTTGGCGTGGGTGCGCCGTCTGCGCGAGCGGCTGGCGATGGCCGAAGTGGAAGTGAAAGTGAAGCTGGGGGAAACCAAGATCGCCTCCGGCGATTTCATCAACCTCAAGCCGGGCGACGTGCTTACGCTGGGCACCGACATTTCGGACGAACTGATGGTGTACGCCGGCGGGGTGGGAAAATTCAAGGGATACCCCGGCGTGGTGCGGGGGAACAAGGCGATAAAAATTTCGGAAATCATCCCCCGGAAAACATGAGAAAAATAAGGTAGGATAACGGAAATGGCCGACGATATTTCCAACGAAGAAGACCTTTGGGCCGCCGCCGCGGAGGATCTGGAACAGCAGAGGCAATTGCTGAGGGACGCATCCACCGCGCCCAAAGCCGCCGCGCCAGCCGCCGCCGCGGCCACGGCATCCGCGCCGCCAGCCGTGCGGAGCGAAAAGGACCCGAAGATGGAAATGATCCTGGATATTCCGCTGGGGCTTTCCGTGGAACTGGGAAGGGCGAAAATGCTCATCAACGACCTGCTCCAGTTGGGCCAGGGATCGGTGATAGAATTGACCAAGCTCGTCGGCGAACCGCTGGACGTGCTGGTGAACGACAAACTTGTGGCGCGGGGGGAAGTGGTAGTAGTCAATAACGAAAAGTTCGGCGTGCGGCTGTCCGAGGTGATCAGCCCGCAGGAACGCATAGAAAAACTGTCCTGATATTCCCCTAAAGGCCAAAAGCCTTTATTCGACGGCCTTCCGGCGGCCCGGCCGCGGAAGGATTTTAACGGTACAACAACATTTATTTTTGAAAGACCCGACAACGTGGAAAATCCAGTCTCCGGCATCCTTGAAATAGTGCAAAAAGGGTATGGCTTCCTGCGCGCCATCGAAAACGGCTTCCGCATCATGCCCACCGATCCGTACATCTCCCCCAAGCTGGTTCACGCCATGCGGCTTAAGACCGGCATGGAGATCGTGGGTACCGGGCGCGCGCTGAAGAACCAGCCGAACATCTCGATAGAAAAGATCATCTCCATTGACGGGCAGGACCCGCAGGAAACATCGCGCCGAATACCGTTCCACAAGCTCACCGCCATTGACCCGAACGAGCAGTTGGAGCTGGAAACGGACAAACAGCCGTTCTCCACCCGCATCATTGATATGTTCTCGCCCATCGGCAAAGGCCAGCGGATGCTTATCGTGGCGCCGCCGAAGTCCGGCAAGACCACCATCATCGAGGAAATTTCCAAAGGGATAAAAGACAACCACCCCGAAGTTCATGTGGTGATCTTCCTCATAGACGAGCGGCCGGAGGAAAGCACCCACTTCAAGCGCGAGGTGGGGGGCGAGGTCATCACCACCGATTTCGACCAGCCGGTGCGGGAACACATCCGCGTTTCGCACATCGTGTTCGAGCGGTGCAAATGCCTGGTGGAAGCGGGCAAAGACGTGGTGCTGATGATAGATTCGCTCACCCGCATGGGGCGCGCCTTCAACCGCGATTTCGACAGCAAGGGCAAGACCATGTCCGGCGGCCTTGCCTCCGGCGCGCTGGAATTCCCGCGCAAGTTCTACGGCTCCGCCCGCAACATCGAGGGGGCGGGAAGCCTCACCATCATCGCTTCGATATTGATAGACACCGGGAGCCGGATGGACGAGCTGATCTTCCAGGAGTTCAAGGGGACCGGCAACTCCGAGATCGTGCTGGACCGGATGCTGTCCGACCTGCGGATATTCCCGGCGGTGGATTTCGGCAAGTCCGGCACGCGCAAAGAGGAAAAACTGATAACCCCGAATATTCTGCGCAAGGTGGCCATGCTCCGCAGGGCGATGCTGGACGACAGGCGCGGAGAGCGGTACCGGATGTTTTTGGAAAAGCTCGGGCAGACGAAGAGCAACGACGAATTACTGAAGACCATCCCGGATTAATAATCGCGCTAACGGTAGCGACGGACTTGAATCTGTCGTTGCCCCCGCAGGGGGCAACCAACAGGTTAAAACCCGATGCCACCAGAAGAATGCTTCCATCTCTGTGGTAGGCTAATTTTATGAAAACAGTTCTCGGCATCGGCCTCATGTCCGGCACCTCCGGCGACGGGGTGGACAGCGCGCTGGTGCGCTTCAAAAAAGGAAAGCCGGAACTGCTGGCCACCGCGTTCCTCCCCTACCCCGATCATATCCGCGAGAACGTGTTCCTGGCGTCGTTGCCGGACGGCACCGCCAGCCTCATCTGCCGGCTGAACGCCGAGCTGGGAAAGATGTTCGGCGAGGCGGCGGCGCAACTGTGCAAAAAGGCGAAAACGCCGCTGAAGAAAATCGACTTCATCGGCTCCCACGGGCAGACCATCCGCCACCAGCCGAGCGCGAACCCGGTGGAAATATCCTCCACCTTGCAGATCGGCGATGGCGCGGAAATAGCCCGGATCACCGGGCGAACGGTGGTGAGCGATTTCCGCACCGCCGACATCGCCGCCGGGGGCCAGGGCGCGCCACTGGCACCGTTGGCGCACCACGCGATGTTCGCCGATAAAAAGGAAGACCGCGTCATCCACAACCTCGGCGGCATCAGCAACGTCACCTGGCTCCCGGCGGGCGGCGGATTGGAAGACGTGCGCGGGTTCGACACCGGCCCGGCGAACATGCTCATTGACCTGGCCACCGCGCATTTCTCGAAAGGGAAACAGGTGTTCGACAAGGACGGCAAAATAGCGCTGAAAGGGAAGCTGAACGCGCCGCTCTTCGATCATTGCATGAAGCATCCGTTTTTCAAGCGGAGGCCGCCGAAATCCACGGGGCGCGAGATGTTCGGCAAGGATTATTACGACGCGGTGCTGGAGAAGTTCGCGCAGGCGCCAATGGCGGATTTCCTGCGGACCCTGTGCGCGGTGACGGCCCAGAGCGCGGTATCGCAGGCGTTGGCGCATTTCGCGCCGGAGAAGAAGGTGCGGTGGGTGGTGTGCGGCGGCGGCGCGTTCAACAAGGCGCTGATGGCGGAATTGAAAGAGCGGTTGAAAGGGCGCGGACAACTTGCGCTCTCATCCGATTTGGGGTTCGGCGAAAAATCGGTGGAGGCGGTACTGATGGCGGTGCTGGCGTGGCGCACGCTTAACGGTCTGCCGGGGAACCTGCCGCAAGTGACCGGCGCGCGTTCCCCCGCCCTGCTGGGCAAGATCTCCCCCGCCTGATCCGGTGGGGCAGGCAATCCTGCCTGTCGTTGCCCCGCAGGGATAAACCATTTCACTTTTCCCAAAGTGCGAAAAAGCCACAGAGGCACAGAGGCACGGAGAGGGAATGTGCCATGGTAGGACAGACTTCAGTCTGTCGTTCGTTGCGGAGCAACGAAGCCCCCGGCCCGGCATAGTGCGGTTCAGGGGAATTCAGGCGGCGTTTTCCCGTTCAATGTCCCAGCCGGGGAAAAGGATCACGGCGGGATGACACTTCAGCGCCCGCGCGAGCGTTTTTGCCCTTTCCACACCCAGCTTGATCTTGCCATGCTCGATGCCGGAAATGGTGGATTGCGGGATGCCGGTCGCCTTGGCAAGGCTGACCTGGCTCATCTCCTGCAGTTCCCGCAGGACGCGCACCGATTCCCCCGCGCTCATCGCTATGCGCGTTTTCGCCGGAACAAATCCCTTTCTCGCCATAACCTATCTCCTGTAATCGTGTGGCGTAACCTTTATCACATACACCGACACTTCGGCTTCCTTCACTTCGTAAATAACGCGGTATTGCAGGCTCAGCCTGTTGGAGCGGTATCCGCGCCACTCGCCGCCCAACGCCTCGTCGTGGAAACCCTTGATGAGCCGTAGCCCCTGCGGGCCGGAATACCGGATAACATCCTTCCATTTCTCATAGCGTTTTATTAACTCATTGGGGAGCCTATCGAGTTGCTTTTGCGCTTCGCGGCTTTCATTTATCCGCCACATGCTAAATATATACTATATCTATTATGGGTTGTCAATCCAAAAGAGGATTGGAAGAGGATTGGAACAGGAAAATGCTACATTGCAAGACCCCGACCGTGTGGAAGTGCGCAAGGCGGGACAACCGCCATCCATGGAGAAGGAGAAGATTGAAGCTCACTCATGATCCCTGACCACCTAATAAGATTGTTTACCCCTTCTTTCCCACCATCGCGGCGCCTTTCGCGCCGAGGTAGCCCAAATGGCTCACGCCCATCAGCACCACCAAGCCCTGCGGGATGACCGGCAGTTCCACCCCGTTGCCGGTTTTCAAGAACATCACCAGATACGCGATGAGCGAAACAACGGTCCAGGCAAACATCTGGGTGCGCGGCAGATCCAGCGAATCGGCCTCGTCGAAAAAGATGTCGCGGATGAAATCCGGTTTGTGCTCCTCTTTCGGTTTCGCCGGAAAAGTTTGGTCCACCGCCGCCTCGACCGACGGGGCTTCCGCCGTGGTGGCCTTCCCCTCCTCCACCGATGCGAGGGCGGATGAAGTGACCGCCGCCGCGAGGTTCACCCCCATCAACATATAAAGCGTTTCGGGAATGTCCGGGATTTTCATGGCGGCCATGAACGAAGCGCAGAACGTCACGATCACCGCCACCGTCCACAGGTACATCTGCAGGCGCGATATGCTGTACGACTCGTCGCCGGGGGTGATGAACAGGTCGAAGAACTTTATTTCCCTGCCGGTGCCCAGGTTGCGGGCGCGCCTGCGGGCGGCCGATACCAGAAAGTTCTGCCCCACCGCGATGAACAAAAGCGCCACCACCCCGCCCGCGAACCCGCGCTTGTGGTTCACGTCCATCGGGGCGGCGGGAGCTTCCGCCGGTTTTGTTTCCAGCGCGGTTTCGGCGGGCTGTTCCGGTATCAGCGATTCATCCGCCAACGCCGGGACGGTGAAAAGGAAAAGGGAAACACACAACGCGAACATGGACAGCCGCAGACCCATAGCCACTCTCCGATTCAAAGACCACCCTTTAGCGGCAGGCAAAATCCCATGGTAGGTGCGACTTTAGTCGCACCATTGGTGCGAATGAATTCGCACCTACCAGAAATGGCCCGCCGACCCACCTTTATGCACGGCGTGATGTGAGAAATTACGAACCTCATCGTAGCACCAAACGGGGAGAAAGGGAATGGTTCGCGGGTGGCGCGGAAATCGTTGGTAGCGACAAGCACTCCTGCTTGTCGTTCGTTACGGAGTAACGAAGGAAAGGGAGTTGCCGCTTTGCGGCAATGTACAGGCAAGAGTGTCTGTACCTACCGGGGAATCAGGATTTTTTTTGGACCACCATCCGCCATTCGCGGTCGTTGATCTTGGCTATCTCCAGCACCTTGTGCCCCTCGTTCTCGAAGCTCCGCGGCACGTTTTGCGTGGCGGGCTGGTGGTCGGTGATGATCTCCAGCACCTGCCCCGGTTCCATCTCCTCGATGGCCAGCTTGGAGCGCACAAAGGTATAGGGGCAAACCTCCCCTTTTATGTCCAGCGTAGAATCAATCTTCATCGTCCCTCTCCGTTCAAATGCAAACGACCTTCCCGGCGGACATCACCGCATCGAGAAGTTGATCGTAGCTTATCGTATTTGCCGATTCTATCTTGCGCGCCCGCGCGTCGTCTTCCAGCAGTTGCGCGTTCTTCGCGCGGAGCGCCTCGCTGTACACCGCGTTTTGGATAAGGACGATCTTTTGGTCCTTGCGGTCCAGGTCCAGCAGGGCCAGTAGGGGCGCGTCGGCGTTGCGGATGATCAATAGGCGCATCGGTTAAAACTCGCCGTGCGCCACAACGCACTCTTCGCAACTGTCGGGGAAGATGATGACGATCACGCCTTTTTCAATCGTGTGCGCCAGCTTCATCGCCCCCACCATCGCCGCGCCCGCGCTGGTGCCAACGAGCAACCCTTCTTCTTCCTCCAGGCGGCTCACCATCCGGTACGCCTCTTCGGTCTTGACCGATATTTTTTCGTCGTACACCGTGGGGTCGTAGATGCCCGGCACGATGGAGGTATCCATGTGTTTCAGCCCTTCGATGCCGTGGAGTGGCTCCGCCGGTTCGATGGCGTACGCCTTCACGCCCGGATTGATCCCCTTCAGCCCGCGCGTCGTGCCCATCAGCGTGCCGCTGGTGCCGATGCCGGCCAAAAAGTGCGTCACCCGCCCCTGCGTTTGTTCCCATATCTCTTTCGCCGTGGTGTCGCGGTGCGCCATCCAGTTCGAGGGGTTGTTGTACTGGTCCGGCATGAAGTATTTGTCCGGGTTTTCGCTGTATATCTTCTTGCACAGGCGTATCGCGCCGTCGGACGATTCAATGGCCTCGGAGAGAATGAGGTTCGCGCTGTACTGGCTCGCCATCATCCCCTTGCGCTGTTTGCAGACGTTGGTGGGGAGCACCAGGTTCACTTTGAACCCCATGATCTTGCCGATGAGCGCGTAGGCGATGCCGGTATTGCCGGAGGTGGAGTCTATCAGCTCCTTGCCGCGCCCCAGCTTGCCCGCCGCGATGCCGTCGCGCACCATCCGCAGGGCCGGGCGCGCCTTCACGCTTCCACCGGGGTTGGTCCACTCCGCCTTGGCGTAAATCTGTATTTCCTTGTTACCGAGGTCTTTTTTCACGATGTTCGCTATCCGCACCAGCGGCGTATTGCCGATGTGGTCGAGCACCGATTCCTCGAACTTCGTGATAAGCGGAACCCGCAGGTGCGGGGCCAGTTGATTTGCTTTCATTTTCCCGTTCCTATTTTCAGTGTATCACCGCGTCCGCCGTGTCCAGCAACGCCTTTATGCCGTCCGCCGGCACGGTATTGGGGGCATACGCTTCCGCCCCCGGCACCGCGCTCCCCGCTTCCACATGGAACGCCGCTTTCATTTTCGACAGCATCGTCAGGTGCTTGGTGAGCGGATTGAGCTTCACCGCCGCTTCGTCCAGCGGACCCAGCACCTGCCGCCCGTTGCCGATGAACAGCAGGTTCACCGCGTTGTGGTCGTTCAGCACCAGCCCCAGCGCCATGCGCAGTTTCTCCGCCGTGCGGTTCGTGCCCAGCGGAAAGCCGTCGAACACCACGAATACGTTCTTCCTCATACAAACGCCAGATACCTGTCGCTGTCCGCCACGATGTTCGCGTGGTCGTACTGGCTCCCGTAGTGGAACTTCTCGCTCCGCGCCGCTTTCAGCTGGTCCGCGTTGTGCGCGCACACGGTGATCCGCGCCCCTTTGTCGGCCAATGCCTCGAGGGCGGGCACGGCGGAGTTCAACACCGCCTTGTGCATCATGAAGATGTCCACCTCCACGCCGCGGGCCAAGGCGCTTTCCGCCAGGCCGATGGCGGTATGCACATCCTGGCTGTCCGGCCCGTTGAACAGGAGTATCCCCAGCTTTTTAGCCATTTTGGTGTCCCGGTCCCACGCCGCAAAACACTTGGTAATCGATCAGCTTGGTGATCGTTTTGTTCGGGCCGCACAGCGGGCATTTCGGGTCCTTGCGGACATTGAGCTTCCGCAGTTCCGTTTTCAGCGCGTCGTACAGTGCCAGCTTGCCCACCAGCGGGGAGCCGATGCCGATGACCTGCTTGATGACTTCCACTGCTTGCAGGTTCCCCACCACACCGGGCAATACGCCCAGCACGCCCGCCTCCTGGCAGGAGGGAACCATCCCCGGAGGGGGCGGTTCGGGGTACATGCACCGGTAGCAGGGGCCTTCCGGCGATTTGAATACCGTCACCTGCCCCTCGAACCGGAAAATGGAGCCGTGGACGTTGGTCTTGCCCAGCATCACACAGGCATCGTTTACCATATAGCGGGTCGGGAAGTTGTCGCTCCCGTCCACGATGATGTCCCAATCCTTGAATATGTCCAGCACGTTGCTGGAGTCCAGCCGGGCGTTGTAGGTGGTCACTTTCACGTCCGGGTTCAGCTTTGTCAGCTTTTCCCTTGCGGAATCAACTTTCAGCTTGCCCACGTCTTCGGTGGTGTGGAGGATTTGGCGCTGAAGGTTGGAGCGGTCAACTACGTCGAAATCTATAATGCCGATGTTGCCGATACCGGCGGCGGCGAGGTAGTAGGCTATAGGTGAGCCAAGTCCGCCCGCGCCGAGGAGCAGGACTTTAGCCGCGAGCAGTTTTTTCTGCCCGCTTCCGCCGACCTCCGGAAGGATGATGTGTCGAGCGTACCTGTAAATTTGATCTTCAGAGAATTTCATAGGTGTAAAACGCCAAAACCTCAAACATACATATTTACATAATGTAAATATGTATGTTAATTGGTGGTTTTAGTGGGTTCCTCCTGCTATCGCCGGAATGATGGAAATCACGTCCCCATCCTTCACTTTGCTGTCCTCGGATTCGAGGAAGCGGATGTCTTCCTCATTTATGTAGATATTTATAAAACGTCTGAGTTCCCCATCCTCGCTATAAATCCTCTCCTTGAGGCCAGGATGGTTCTTTTCCATGTCGGCAAAAATCTCGCGAATCGTGGAGCCAACAGCGGAAACCTCGCCTTTTCCGCCAGTTACCTTTTGTAAGGGGGTTGGAACCCTAACCGTTATTGCCATCAATCCTCCATACCTATATTTATATAATATTTATTTATATATCTTTTCAAACTCTTCCAGTCGCGGATGTATCGTGTTCAGTTCGCCCAAGTGACCATTCAACGCCTCTTGCGTCTTCAATCCATTCCCGGTTATACAAATAACTGTAAGTTTGCTCCTGTCGAGCTTCCCCTGATCCAAAAGCTTCTTGGTGACGGATACCACAACCCCGCCCGCCGTCTCGGTAAATATCCCTTCGTGCTCGGCGAGGGCTTTCATCCCTTGTATGACCTCTTCATCGCTCACATCCTCGGCCCAGCCGCCCGATTCGGTGATCGTCTTTATCCCGTAGAAGCCATCCGCCGGGTTCCCGATGGCAATCGAACGGGCGATGGTATGCGGTTTCTGGGGTTTGAAGTTCTTTTTCCCCTCTTTAACCGCCGTTGTGACCGGCGAGCATCCGGTGGCCTGCGCCCCGAACACCTTGGTCGGCACCCCGTCAATCAGCCCCAGCGTTTCAAATTCCTTGAACGCCTTGTAAATCTTCGTTATCAACGATGAACCGGCGATAGGCACCACTATCTGGTCCGGTGCCTTCCACCCCAACTGCTCCGCTATCTCGTATCCGTAGCTTTTCGAGCCATCGCCGTAGAACGGGCGCAGGTTGATGTTCACGAACGCGATGTTGTGCCGCGCCGCTATCTCGGAGCACAGCCGGTTCACATCGTCGTAGCTTCCGAACACCTTTATTAACGTCGGGTTGTACACCTGGGTGCCGACTATCTTGCCCGCTTCAAGGTCCGAGGGGACAAGTATCACCGCCTTCAAGCCCGCGTGGGCCGAAAGCGCCGCCACTGAGTTTGCCAGGTTGCCCGTGCTGGCGCACCCGATGGTGCCGAACCCGAACTCCTTGGCCTTTATCACGGCGGTGGAGACCACGCGATCCTTAAAGGAAAGCGACGGGTGGTTCACCGAGTCGTTCTTCAGGTACAGCTTGTCCATGCCCCACGCTTTGCCCAGGTTTTTCGCGTGGATAAGCGGGGTGAACCCGACCGGCAGGCCAATCGTCACCTCGCCGTCTATCGGCATCAGTTCTTTATAGCGCCACATATTGGGCGCGCGCGAGGCTATCACTTCGCGCGTCAGCGCCTTTTTTATGCCGGGGTAGTCGTACACCACCTCCAGCGGCCCGAAGCAGAATTCGCACACATACTTCGGCTCGGTTTTATATTCCTTCCCGCAC
>JACRGR010000001.1 GCA_016212275.1 Nitrospinota bacterium
CATGGCGGACAGCCTGGTGTACCAGACCGAAAAAACGCTCAACGAGAACAAGGACAAAATACCGGCGGACGTGAAGGGGCCGGTGGAAACGGCGCTGGCAAACTGCAAGAAGGCGATGGAAGGCGCGGATACGGCGGAAATCAAAGCGACCGCCGAGCATCTGCGCGAAGCTTCGCACAAGATGGCGGAAGCCATTTACCAGCAGGCGTCCAGCCAGCCGGGCGGCGGCGCTGGTCCCAGTGGCGACGCGGGTGGCCCTGCGGGCGGCGACAAGGGGAACGTGGTGGACGCCGAGTTCGAGGACGTGAAGAAGTAAGTTTTGCATCCGCCGGGGCCGCGCTTGGCCCCGCCTTTCTTTCCCCGCTTTTCTCAAAATGATACGCTGGACAGACCTCCTTTGGAGGACGTCCGCGCCGTCTTGGCCTGTGGTATCATCGGTGGCATGGGAGAGAGGGAAAAAGCCGTTGTAGGCGGCAGTCCGGGGCCGTGGCGGCCGTTATTCATCATTCTCGCCACGGTATTCGCCGCCGAAGCTTTCTTCATGTTCCTGCTCCACAAAGTGATCACCGGCCTCACGGAAACGCAGGAAATGGCGCTGGACGCCACGTTCGAAACTCTGGTCATCGCGCCCGTCCTTTTTTTTGTCGTGTACCGTCCGTTCAAAAAGCAGTTCGAAGAGCTTCATACCGCCGCCGCCGCGCAACAGGAAAGTGAGCAACGGCTGGAAACGCTGGTGAACGCCATGCCGGAGGCGGTCTATTTCAAGGACGGCGCGGGACGCTGGCTATTCGTCAACCCCGCGGGACTGAAGCCCTTTCAGCTTGAGAACATTGACTACCGCGGAAAGACCGACGCGGAGCTGGGCGAAATGGTCCCGTTCCACCGCGAGGCGTTGTTGTACTGCCAGCGGACCGATGCCAACACATGGGACGTGGGGCGGCCCTCGTATGCCGAGGAGGCCATCCCCCAGCCTTCCGGTCCCCCGGTGATATTCGACACGGCAAAGTTGCCGCTGTTCAACCCGGACGGGAGCAGGAAAGGGCTTATCGTGATGGGAACGGATATCACGGAGAGCCGGAAAACGGAAGAAGAGCGGTTCCGGCTGGCCATCGCCGTGGAGCAGGCGGCGGACGCGATCATGATCACCGACCTCGATGGAGCCATCCAATATGTGAACCCGGCGTTTGAGCGGATCACCGGTTATGCAAAATCAGAGGTCATCGGAAAAAATCCCCGCCTCCTCTCCGGAAAAAAACAGACCCCCGAAACCTACCGCGCGATGTGGACAGCGCTTCTGCGGGGAGAAACGTGGAATGGCCGGCTAGTGAACAGAACCAAAAACGGCGAACTGTTCGAGGTGGAGGCCACGCTTTCCCCCATCCGCTCAGCCGCCGGGACGATCACCAATTTCGTGGCGGTGGAGCGGGACGTGACCCGCGAGGTACTACTGACCAATGCGCGGGAATATTTCACCACCGTCACCTCGCACGAACTGTACACGCCGCTCACCAAGCTCAAAATGATCAAAGTATACCTGGGGAACCTGCGGCCCTTTTTGTCCGACGAATCGAAACTGGACGAGGCTGGCGCGCTATTGAGCAACGTGTACGCGGAATTCGAGCGGATCATCACCGCCACCACCTTCTTCACCACGCTCAACTCGCCGGGACCCAAGGAACCGTTCCGGCCCGTGTACCTGTTCCCCGAATTCATGGAGGTCATTGAGGCCGCGTCGGACGCGGCGATGCGCGAAAAACGCAAGGTGGTGTTGGACGTGCAATTGGATCCCCTCCCCAAGGATGTGGTGGTGAGCGGCGACCGCGATATGCTGGAACGATGCCTGAAAGAAATACTTTCCAACGCCATCAAGTACACGCCCGATGGCGGTTCGGTGCGCATATCGGGAAAGGTGGAAGGGGATAAGATCGTTCTGGAAGTGAAGGACACCGGTATAGGCATTCCGGAAGAAAAGCGGAAAATGGCGTTCGAGCCGTTCTTCTCATTCGAAAACCCCGGCTACCATTCCACCGGACTGTACAAGTTCAAGGGAGGCGGCTTGGGGTTGGGGCTGACCATCGCCCTGATGATCCTTGAATACCACGGCGGCACCCTGGCGATAGAAAGCCCCGGCGAAAAGATGGGGACAACGGCCACCATCCGCCTGCCGCTGGGGAAAATGATCTAACCACTCCGCGAAACTCACCCCGCATGAAAATGCACAAAGTCCGTGCGTCCGGCAATGCTCATATGACCAAATAATAGGCGGACGCGCACCCCCGCTGTTCCCTTATCTTTGATTTTCAAGACACGGATTTTCCGGCACGGAGATTGCTCCCTTAAATGGTCTGAAAAAGCGGCAGGGGCCGTGCGGGTTATGGCGCAGACCAAAAGTGTAATGCGGTGAAGCACCGCACAGTGGCAAAGGGGGAATCAATGGCACTGTTGCAGAAAATGGGAATTAAATACAAACTTTTCATGATCGGGTTGGTGTTCAGCATCCCGATAGTGGCCCTGCTGATACTGCTCGTCAATGAAAAACAGATCGCCATAAATTTTGCCGAAAAGGAACTGCACGGGAGCGCCTACCTGCGTCCCGTGGTGAAGATGCTGGCTCTCGCCTCTCGGCATAAAATTCTGGTGGCCCATCCTCAAGGCGGAGAGCAAGCGGCGGAGTCCATGAGGGCGGCGCCAACCGCTCTTTCCGGCCTGCGCGAACAAGAGGGCTTGCGGGGTGCGATTCTGGGGACCGGTGATAAATCCGGGAAGATCGCCCGCGAATGGGAGGCGGCCTTCGCCCCAGTGGCGGATCAGGCATTCGCCCTTCAGGCGCATGATGAACTGACAGCGGACCTCCGCGGGTTGATCGCATCGGTGGGGGATTCTTCCAACCTCATCCTCGACCCGGACTTGGACAGCTACTACCTGATGGACGCGGTGCTGATCAAGCTCCCGGACATGATTGACCTGACGTACCAATTAAGCGGGCTTGGCGCGGACATCCTCCACCGGCAAAAACTGACGCCCGACGAAAAGACCCGGCTCATCATCCTATCCAGCCTTTTGAAGTCGGATCTGGCGGGAGTGAAGACCGATATGGAAGTGGCGTTCCGGGAAAACCCGGCGGGCAACGTGCGTCCGGCATTGAAAGACCGTTTCCAGGGTTACATTGCCGCCGTTGAAACATTCCTGAGGGAGGCGGACAGGATAGCCAATCAGGCACCGGACATTTCCGCCGATGGTTTTTTGGCGAGCGGCGAAGGAACCGCCCATGAGATAGCCACGTTTTGGAGCGCGGCGGATGGCGAAATGGACGCCCTGCTTTCCATGCGCATCGCCGGATTTCAAAAACGGATGGCCACCGCACTGGTATTTTCCGCGGTGGTGGTGACCATCGCCTACCTCCTGATCTATTTCATCCTGCAAAGTGTCGCCAACCCCATCCTGGCGCTGGGGACGCAACTACGCGAGTTCACCGAAACGCTGGACCTCGCCCTCCGCATGCGCGTGGGGGATAAACACGAGATCGGCGATCTGGAACGGATGCTCAACGATCACCTCGAAACGCTATCGCACATCATCGGCAACGTGACCACCCTGGCGGACCAGGTGAGCGCCTCCTCCAGCGACATCGCGGCCACGGTGGGGGAACAGTCGGCCATATTCTCGGAACAATCGGCCTCGCTTTCGATGGTGACATCGAGCATGGAGGACCTTACCCGCTCGTCGGGGCGCGCGGCACAAAGCGCCGCCACGGTGGCGGATGTGGCGAACAACGCGCTGAAAAAAGCCGAAGGTGGCGTGGCGGCGTTGGACACCTTGAAAGAAAAAATGTTCGAGATACAGGAGGACAACCGCCGGGGGATGAGGGAGATCATGGACCTCGACGCGAAGTCCAGGGAGATTGACAAGGTGATGAAGGTCATCGCCGACATCGCGGGCCAGACGAAAATGATCGCGTTCAACGCGGCGCTGGAAGCTTCCGCCTCCGGCGAGGCGGGCAAGCGGTTCGCGGTGGTGGCCACGGAGATCCGGCGGCTGGCGGACAATGTGATGGAGTCCGCCGCCGAGATAGACGGCAAGACCAGCGACATCCAGCGGGCGGTGCAACGGCTGGTGATCTCATCCGAAAAGGGGACCAAAACGGTGGACGGCGGGCTTTCGGCGCTGGCGGTTACGATAGACGAACTGGGGATCATCGTGGCGGGCGCGAAGTCCACCACCGAAGCGGTGGCCGAAATATCCAACGCCACCCGGCTGGAACAGTCCGCCACCGCGCAAATACTCACCGCGCTCAAGGAAATAGACAGCGGCATTTGCCAGGCGTCCACCGCCATTGCGCAAACGTCCCAAACGTCGGTGGAAATGAAACGGATGGCGGACGGGATGAAAGGGCTTATCGGAAAGTTCCAGCACGCGGCCAGGGAGGTGTAACGCCATTTATCCGCCGCCGGAATAATTGCTATAATCCCGCCCATGAGCGTGCGGCGGTTCTTAGTGGTTATGGCGGCGATATGCGCGGTGAACTTGTGTTCACCATTCGCGGTAGCCGCCGAAAAAATCCCCCTCGCCGGACAACTTGCCGCGCCCCTTACCGTCCCGAAAGAACAAACAGACATGGGGCCGGGGCTGGACTTCATCGAAAAACAGGACGGCTCCGGTTGGTACACCTATCCGGCGTTTTACCTCCGCCACGGGCTGGCTGACGACGTGGAACTGATTCCGCTCGGCCTGCGCTACCGCTTTTACGCCAATAAAGAAGGGCATCAGGCCGCGGTAAAGGCGCGGCTGGCGGGGATGGCAGATTCGTCGTCCGACGAGGCATTTTACAGTTGGGAAACGGCGGTGGAAGGGAAATTTCCCGCCGCGCCGGAACTGGCGGTGACATACGGTATCGGCAACTACCGCACGGAATACACCAAAGGAACCTTCGCGGATGTGGCGGACGTTTCCGCGGGGGTACTGGTCTCGATGGGAAAAATGCTGGCGGCGGAGATAGGCTATGCCCATCAATTCGTGTGGGGGCTACAACAGTCGAACGCGGATTCGGTAACGGTCACGGTATTTTGGAACGCCGCGCCGGGAGCGGTGCTGACGCTGGCCACCACCTCGAACTACCTGCCGAAAAACGACAGCTTCCGGTTCTACGGCATCGGCGGCATCAGCCAGGCGTACACCCTCGGCGTGATGTGGCAGTTCTAGCGCGGAAAAGGTTTCTTACTCTTTCTTTTTTCCCACCACGCGCAAAGCCCCTTCGCCGCGAGCGCCGTAGGTATTCTCTTGGGCGGGAAACGCGCCGCTTTGCACTTCGTCCCTATACGATTTAAATGCCTCCACCGCCTGTTCCGCGAAATTTGCGTACATCTTCACAAAGCGCGGATGGGGGCCGTCCGAAAGACCCAGCAAGTCGTGGAGCACCAGTATCTGACCGTCGCAGTCCGGCCCGGCGCCGATGCCGATGGTGGGGATCTTCAGCGACTGCGTGACCGCCGCCCCCAAGTCCGCTGGCACCGCCTCGATAACCACCGAAAACGCCCCCGCCTTTTCCACCGCGTGCGCGTCGGACAATACCTTGCGGGCGGATTCCGATTGTTTCCCCTGCACCTTGTACCCGCCGAGTTGGTGGACCGATTGCGGGGTAAGCCCCACATGCCCCATCACCGGTATCCCGGCGTCCACGATAGCGCGGATGGTGGCGGAATATTTATCGCCGCCTTCCAGCTTCACCGCCTGCGCGCCGGTTTCCTTGATGAGCCGACCGGCGTTCTCCACCGCCTTTTCCTTCGACACCTGGAACGACATGAACGGCATATCCACCACCACCAGCGGCGTTTTCACGGCGCCCGCCACGGCCCGTGCGTGGATGACCATTTCCTCCATCGTCACGGAAAGCGTGTCCGGCCTCCCATGCACGGCCATCCCCACTGAGTCGCCGACCAGTATCACGTCCACCCCCGCGCGTTCCATCAGGCGCGCGAACGGCGCGTCGTAGGCGGTGAGAGCGGTTATCTTGCGCCCCTGGCGCTTGAATTCGGAAAGTTTCAGAGCGGTGATCTTTTCCATTTTCTCTCCCTTCTCGACGGGGAGGAAGAACGCGCGGAATGCGCCGCAATTCGGCAGGCCGTTCGTTCCGTCCCGGTCAAATCAGTTTGATCCAAGCGGATTGAAGAATTCCCGTCCCTTTACGGGGTGGGATATCTTCTCCAGCAGTTTCCCAAAATCTCCTTCGCTGTTGGCGAAATCCAGTCCGTTCGTGTTCACCTGGAGCGCCGGGCCGCGATCATACTGGAAAAACCACCGATGGTAGGCCTGGTTGACCTCCGCGATGTACTTTTCCGATATGCCCGCTTCGTACCGGCGCCCGCGTTTGGCTATCCTCTTCACCAGCGTTTCCGTGTCCGCCGAAAGAAAGATGACCAAATCGGGCCGGGCCAGCTTTTCCAAAAGCAAACCGTATATCTCATTATACAGTTTGAACTCGTCCGATTCCAGATTGAGTTGGGCGAAAATGAGGTCCTTTTCCAGCATATAGTCGGCCACCGCCCGCCGCCGGAAGATATCCACCTGATCCGCCTCCTTTAATTGACGGTAGCGGGAGGTGAGGAAGAACAGTTGCGCGCTGAAGGCGAACTTCGCCGGGTCATTGTAAAACCCGGGCAAAAAGGGGTTCTCCTCCGCCTGCTCCAGGATGGTCTGCGCGCCGAAGTGATCCGCCAGTTTTTGCACCAGCGTCGTTTTGCCCACGCCGATGGGACCCTCCACCACAATGTAGTTATACATGGTTTATTGACAGGGGAAGGGCTGGCCGCTCACCTGTTGAAGCGACTTCCTGATCCCGCACTTTCTCAAGGAGGCGCGAAACGGCAACGCCCAAAACGGGGTGAATGACATCCGGGGCTATCTCGGCGAGCGGCTCCAGCGCGAACCGCCTTCGCTCCATTCGCGGATGCGGGATCGTGAGGCGCGCGGAACCGATGGTTCGCCCGCCGAACAGCAGGATGTCCAAATCAATCGTGCGGGGCGCGTTTTGGCCTTTCCCGGCTCGCCCCATCTTTTGCTCTATGGCCTCCAGCCGGTCGAGAAGGGCGAGCGGATCCAGCGTGCACGAGATTTCCGCAACACAATTCAAAAATGGCTCCGTCCCATCCGGCATGTCCACCGGCGCGGCAAGGTACAGCATGGAAACCGCTTTCACGCCCACCCCTTCGGTGTGCGCGAGTTCTTTCAACGCCCCTTCGATGTTATGGCGGCGGTCCCCCGCATTCGAACCCAACGAAAGATACACCTGTTCCGTATTTTCTTTTTCAGGCTTTTGGGAAGACCTATTGGGGGACCCTTTTCTGAAGAAAAGGTTTCCCCCAAACCCCTCCCCAAAGACTTTCTTTTCCAGAGAAAGCCACCCGATACTTTGGGGGGCTTTCTCTGGAACGGAAAAAGTTTTTCGGGCGAGTTTGAGAGGGCCTTTTTTCAAAAAGGCACTCTCAACGGGTATTTCCAACCACCCGCTAAAAGACAAACCCCGCCTCTTTCAGCCGCTGGCCCATCAGCGCCAGCACCCGTTTTTCCTCCGCCTCGTCGTTCGCGATGAATGTGGACGAAAAGCGCAGGAAGTTGCCCACCATGTCTTCCGGCACGGTGGAGATGAATTTTTTGCGGATGAGGAACTGGCTCGCCTCTTCGGCGTTGGCAAACGTCTGTCCATCCTTCGTGCCTTTCGGCGCGGGGACGTACAGATAGAAGGTGCCGCCCGGCACCCGCGCGTCGAACCCCGCCTCCTTGAGCACGGCCACCATCGCTTTCAGGCGCCGTTCGTACTTGGCCACGGTTCGTTCGGTGATGGAGGGGTTCTTCAGGGCCACCATGCCCGCGCGCTGGATGGCTCCGAACTGGCCGCTATCGCAATTATCCTTCACATGCGCGAACCCGGCCACCACCAGCGGATTGCCGGTCACGAACGCCAAACGCCAGCCGGTCATGTTGAACGCCTTGGAGAGCGAGTGAATTTCCACGCCCACGTCCATCGCGCCGGGGATGGATAAAAAGGAAAGCGGCTTTTGACCATAGGTCAGCGCGCCGTAGGCGGCGTCTTGCACCACGATGAGGCCGTGCTTTTTGGCGAACGCCACAACCGATTCGAAAAACTTCGCCGTCGCGGTGGCGCCGGTGGGGTTGTTCGGGTAGTTCAGGTACAGAAGTTTCGCGCGCTTGAGCGTGTCCGGCGGGATTGAGTCCAGTTCCGGCAGAAAACCGTTTTCCCGTTTGAGCGGGAGGTTGTGCACTTCGCCGCCGTAGTAGGCGGTGTGCGTTCCCATCACGGGGTAGCCCGGCACGGTCATGATGGTCACATCGCCGGGGTTGATGAACACGGAGGGCAGAATCGCCAGCGCGGGCTTCGATCCGATGGCGTGGATGACCTGCGTGGCGGGGTCCAGCCCCTCCACGCCGTACACCTTCGCCATGTATTCGGCGGCGGCCTCCTTGAATTCGGCGATGCCGTTATCGGTATAGCCCCGGTTTTCCGGCTTGGCCGCCTGCGCCGCAAGCTCGTCCACCACCAGCTTGTCGGCCATCCAGTCCGGCTCTCCCACCCCCATGTCTATCATTTCCACGCCGGGATTTTCGGCCAACGCGGCCCTCTTGGCGCGCTTTATTTTCTCAAACTTGTATATCTTGTCCTCTTTGCCGAAATTGGCGCCACCGAGCCGGTTGGCAAACAGGTTCTGTATGTACGAATCGGCCATGATTTCTCCTTTACGGTGTTTATGCGGTAAGTCGGGATACTAAAACATCTTTGGAATCGCGTCAACGGGCGGGCGCGGCCCGCTACACATGACCACGAATGACGGCAAAACAGGATCGCCGAGTGGCACTTTTTGAAAGGGTGGAACATCTCCCTTATACTGTAATTAAATGATTGCGGGACACCTGACCGTTACCTACGCATTGCACCAGGGACTCAAGACAAGGGTTCCGGCGGTGCGGACGCTGGATGTCCGCCTCCTTTTGGCCGGGGCTTTTTTGCCGGACATTCTGGACAAGCCGTTAGCCCTCCTCGCCGGAATTCCCGGCAGGGGGTTGGGACATTCGGTGTTCGTGCTTACCCTCATCTTCTACGTCCTGTTCCGCACCATGCCCGCGGCCAAATCCATCTTGACCGCTCTTTGCGTAGGGGCCGTCCTCCACCTCATCGAGGATGCGCCTTACCTTCACATTTTCCTGTGGCCGTTCTTGGGCGGGTGGATTCATTATCACGACTTTTCGTTATGGGAGGGCATCCAGAGGTATTACACCGGAAAGCTCGCTCCGGCGATACTCGCGGCGGAACTCTTGAGCTACCCCTTCTTCCTCTACTACCTGCTCCGGCCCAAACCAGCACCCGCCTTGGCTGATGAAACGCCCGCCGGGTGAGTTCACGCATGGCAATTTGTTCAATATCCACATCCTGGCGGTCGGACCGCATTTCCGACGCGCGGGAGCTGGTGGACACGATGGCGGCAACCGGCATAAACGCGCTGGAGCTCGAATTCAGGATACCGCCGGAAACATTCGCCGAAATCCTGAAAAACCGGGAACGGTGGAACTTAACAATATCCAGCCTCCACGCCGTCTGCCCCGCCCCCGTTGGGCGCGGACGGGGCGCGGAGCGCGACCCGCTGAATGAAACGGATGAAGAAAAAAGGAAACGGGGGGTGAAGGACGTTCTGGACACTTTACGCAACGCGTCGGAAATGGGCGCGCGCGCGGTGGTGGTGCATTGCGGCTATGTGCCGATGGCGCCGGACGCGCGCAATGCCATGCTGAAAATGCACGATGCCGGAAAGAGGGGATCAAGGGAGGCGGAAGCACTCCGCCAGCGCCTTTTGCTCGAACGCGCCGTGGCGTCAAAAAAGGCGTTCACGTCCGTCCTCAAAAGCCTTGAGGAGATCAACGAGGAAGCGGTGAAGCGGGGGGTGGATGTGGGGATCGAAAACCGGTACTACCTCAACGAGTTCCCGTTTTTCGAGGATTTTGGCGTGATCTTCAATCTCTTCGAGGGGGGACGGCTGGGATACTGGCACGACGCCGGCCACGCGCATGTGATGGAATTCCTTTACGGCATACCCCACGAAAAAATGCTGGAGACCTACGGCCACCGATTGATCGGGGTACACCTGCACGACGTTCTACCTGGCGGCTATACCGACCACAACGAACCGGGATGCGGCACGGTGGATTTCGCGATGGTTAAAAAATACCTCAAGGAGGACACCATCCGCGTGATGGAACTGAGCCACCGGGTGGCGCCGGACGCGGCCAAGCGCGGCGTCGAGTTTTTGAAAACCGCCGGTATCTTCTATTAAAGGATGGCGGTGATAGGGCGGGCCGCCTCTTCGGCTCCCGTACCGGAGTCGGTTTTGTGCTCTGGCGTGAAAGGCGGAATATTTTCCAGATAGCTTCCCAGCCCGCCGTTGAACAGTTCCTTTTGCGGGATGTACACCGCCGGAAAATAGGACTGCATCTCACGCACCAGCGGATCGTATTCGGCGAATTTGCCGCGCGTGGTGTAGAGCATCGGGGTGCGGTTCAGTGTGCATTCGGTGCAGACGCCGTACCCCGGCTTGGTGATCACGGCATCGCACGCCGCCAGCAAGTCCTCGTGGACCGCCGAACCGTTTGAAAACGTCAGCCGGTTCCCCTCGCGCCTCGTTTCGTCCCCCATGAACACGAACTGGTATTGCTCCAGTTTTTGAACCCCCATTTTTTCGATGCCGTTCGCGCCGCACCCGCCGAATGAAACAAGGAACGCGGGCCTGCCATCGAGGCCGAACGTCCGCCGAAGCTCCGTTTTCGGAAGCGCCGCCCGTTTTCCGATAAGGGATACTTTATGCGCGGGACGAACGTCCGGCAGGCCGTACGCGAAGGGCGTGTAAATCAGGTTATCCGCCAATTGATACCACTCCCGCACATGCGCGGCGATGCCGATGAACGCCGGATCGTCGTCCCGGTAGAAATCCAATATCCAGTCCCATGTGAAGGTGGTGACCAAAAACGACGGCGCCCCCGCCCGCCGTGCAAGCACGCAGGCAAGCGGCACGGTATCGGACACGATGGCGGACGGCTTCAACTCCCCGCATAGGCGCATTCCGTTATCCAGCCACTTTTCCGCCTGGGCGAGGTATTTCTCCCAACGGTTGCGCGTTTCCGCGATATTGTTCTTCAGGCTGTCCACCTGCGCCACGCCGGGATCACACTCACTTGAGTGGTAGCCGAACGTCACTTCCTTCAGGTTCGCATCGAAAATATACCGCGGCGCGGAAGAAACTATTTCGCACCGGTGTCCCAATTTTGAAAGTTCTCGCACCACCCGCGCCGAGCGGACGGCGTGGCCAAACCCGTGCCCGCTGACATAGTAAAGAATGGATGCCACTGTTAACGCAATTTGAAACGCAGGTTGTCGGCAAGCCGCTTTTGGCCTATCCAGACGGCGGCGTGGATGAGCGCCTCGCGCGAATCCTTCCGAAGCGGGGCGAACGTAAAAGGATCCACCACCTCGATATGCTCCACCCGCGCCAGCTTTTCGCCGGAAAGAATTTTCCGCGCGGCAAACGCCGCCTTTTCCGCCGCGCGCCCGCCGTCGTCCCGCAGAACCTTTTTCCCCGCCACCAGCGACCGGTAAATCACCGGCGCGGCTTTGCGTTCCGCCTCCGTCAACAAGGCATTGCGGGAAGAACGCGCCAGTCCGTCGTTCTCGCGCACGGTGGGGCATTTGCGGATGACCACCGGCACGTTGAAATCGGCAACCATCCGCTCGATGAGCGCGAGTTGATGCGGGTCTTTCAGGCCGAAATAAGCGCGGCGCGGGCGGACGGCCTGAAACAGCTTCATCACCACCACCAGCACTCCCCGGTAGTGCCATTCCAGTTTTTGCGCCTTCATCAGGCGAAACATCTTCGGCAATACTATCCCCCCCTCGAACCCCGCCGGATACATCTCCTCCGCCGTGGGGGCGAACACCACATCGGCCCCCGCCCGCGCCGCCAGGGCCACATCGGCGGAAAGGTCGCGCGGGTAGAGGCGGTACTGCTTTTCGCGGAACTGGAGCGGATTGATGAACACGGAGACGACCACAAACCGGTTTTCCCGCCGGGCGCGCCGGATGAGCGACACATGACCCTCGTGCAAGGAACCGAGCGTGGGAACCAGCCCACATTCCGCGCCGTGAGCCAAAGCCCATGACGCCATGCGGGCGAGGGAACGGATGACGAGCGGATTTTTCACGAAGGGAGCTACTTCTTGTTCCCCTGCTTCACCGCGGAAAGGCGCTTGTTGTCATCGCGCAGGCGGTCTATCTCCTGCAGGAGGAACTCTTTTTCGTAATTGATGTCCCGGCAGATGCGCTCTTCCTCATCCTTGAGCGTCAGCAGTTCCATGTACGCCTGCTCGAGTTGGGAGGTTTTCTTCGCCAGTTCGCCCAGCGTTTGCCGTTCGCGCAGGATGCGCTCGATCTTCGCTTTCAGTTCCTCCACGCTGAACGGCTTGGTGATGAAGTCCACCGCGCCGGTCTCCACCACGTCCACATATGAATACTTGGAGGAGTGCGCGGTCATGATCATCACGTCCGTGGCGGGATATTCCTTGCGGATGACCTTCAGCAGTTCCATGCCGTCCATGTTCGGCATCCGGATATCGGCGATAACGATATCAAATGTTTTTGCCTTGAGCTTTTCAAGCGCATTGAAGCCGTCGGTGGCCGAGTCACTCTCGATCCCCATGTATTTCAGGACACGCGCCACCATTTGACGCAGAACGTCCTCATCGTCGACCACCAGAACTTTTACATCAGCATGCATTTGTTTTATAAACGGTAGCACAAATTGGGGACAATTGCATCATGCCTCCGGCGGTTTGCCGAAAAAGTAGGTTTTGTTCTCCTCCCCTTTCAAAAGCCGCCGGATATTTTCCCGGTGCGTTGCCAGTATCACCCCCGCCAACACCAGCGATACGGCCCACACTTCCACCCGCACTTCCGCAGTGAACGAATAGCGCGCCACCGCAAGCGAAACGGGGAGGGAAACCGCCGCGCCAATGGAGCCAAGCGACACGAAATGGGTGAGCGCCACGATGCCCAGGTATACCGCCACCGCGACCAAAAGCGGGATCGGGACCACGGCAAGCATGGCGCCAGCGGCGGTTGCCACCCCTTTCCCTCCTTTGAATCCCGCGAAGACGGTGAATATGTGCCCCAACACCGCCGCCACGCCGCACACAAGCGAAGTCTGCAACGGATCCAGCGCGCCCGCGCCAGAAACGGCAACCACTGTGGCCGAAACGTACCCTTTGGCGATGTCGAATCCAAGCACCGCGAGGTACGGTTTCAGGCCGAACACGCGGTAGAGGTTCGTCGCCCCCGCGTTGCCGCTCCCCACCGTGCGAATGTCTATCCGGCCCAGCAGGTATCCGGCGATAAGCGCGGTGGGAATGGCCCCCACAAGGTAGCTGACGATGAGCGAGACGGCAAGGGATGGCATCAGGCCACCACTTTGTTCCTACCCGACTCCTTGGCCTGGTACAGCTTTTCGTCCACGATGCGGATAATGTCATCCATCACCTTCACCCCGTCGCCGTGCGTATCCTCCACTCCCAGCGAAAGCGTCACGCGGACCTGTTTGCCATCCCAATCCCAGGAACTGCTTTCCATGTCCTGGCGTATGCGGTCCGCCACGATGGCGGCGTTTTGCTTGGGCGTTTCGGGAAGCAGTACGATGAACTCCTCCCCCCCGTACCGCGCTATAACGTCTATCTTCCGCAGATGTTTGCGGAGCATCAGCGCGGTCTGCACCAGTATCATGTCGCCGCACACATGGCCGAAGGTGTCGTTCACCTTCTTGAAAAAATCAACGTCGGTCATCATCACGGACATCTTCGTTTTGTAGCGCATGGCGCGGTCCCACTCCATCCCCATCCGCTCATAGAAATAGCGGCGGTTGTAAAGCCCGGTCAGCGGATCGGTGACGGCCATTTCCATGATCCTTTGGTACTGGAGGGCGTTGGAAATGGCGCTGGTCAGGTGCTCCGCGCCTAGCTGGAGGTAGGTGAGGTCCGGCAGGTCGAAAAACCCCTTGCTGTTGCCGTTGAGGTTCAGCACGCCCATGATGCGGTCGCCCATCACCAGAGGGATGCCCAGCGCGTAGGGGTCGCGGTACTTGTCCGAACTCCCCTTGCGTTCCTCCGTCCGGTATTTCGAGGAATGGAAATCGCTCACATAGACCGGATGGCAGGTGCGGATAACCTCTTCCATCAGCGGGGTCTTTTCCAGCGGGATCTCCAGCCCTTTCAGGTCCACGAAATCGTCGTGGTTGTCCGCTATCAGTTTCAGTTGCCCCTTGTCATGGTCCCACAGGAAGATGGAAAAAAAGTCGGACTTGAAGATGAACCCGATCTTCTTCTCGATGGTCGTCATCAGCGCGTCGAAATCCAGCACGTTCAGCGACCGGCTGAACTCCATCATCTCGTTGAGCTTCTTGCGGTACTCGAACTCGCGGCGGAAGGAGCGGAGCCGCGCGAACAGTTCGTCGTAGTGGAACGGCTTGGTGATGTAGTCGAACGCGCCGCTGTCCAGACCGACCACTTTTGACTGTGTGACATCCTTGGCGGATAGAAAGATGACGAACGCGTCGCGCGTGTCCGGGTCGTCCTTTATCATCCGGCACGCCTCGAAGCCGTCCATGCCGGGCATCATCACGTCCAGCAAAACAAGGTGGGGCCGGTGCGCGCGGGCCATATCCACCGCCTGTTGCCCGTTCGTGGCCGTGAGCACACGGTATCCCTCCGCCCTCACCGCCGCTTCCAGGTTCAGCAGGAGGTCCGGCTCGTCGTCCACCAGCAATACGCTAATATCGTCCATTGTCCCCTAGCCTATCACACGTTTTACGCGCGCAAGGAATTCCGCCGGATTGTACGGGCGCGCGATCACATCCGCCGCGCCCATTTTCAACGCCTGCACCTTCTCCTGCTCGCCCAGGTCCGCGCCGAGGAAGATGACCGGTATGCGCGCCACGGCGGGGGACTGCCGGAGAATGCGGAATATTTCCATGCCGTCCATCGGCGCGGCATGATATTCCAATATTACCAAATGGGGAAGCGCCTGCGCGATGGCATCCGCCGCCGCTTCGGGCTGTGGGGGACGGATCAGCCGGAATTCCCGCGTCAGCAGTTCCTCGTCCATCCGGCTTTGCTCCGTCTCCGCCGATACCAGCACGATCTTTTTCCGCACGGCCGACTGCACCGGCACCGCAAGCGTGAACACGCTCCCGCCGCCCGGCGCGTCGGCGCAAGCGATGGAGCCGCCATGGAGTTCCGCCATCCTGCGGCAAATGGCCAGCCCCAAGCCGGTCCCCTTGTACTGCCGTTGCCTGCCGGAATCCGCCTGGAAATACCGGTCAAATATCTTTTCCTTCAGATGGTCCGGCACCCCGATGCCGGTATCGGCCACGCTGAACCGCGCCACCCCCTCGCCCCCCGCCCCATCGGCGGAGACGGCAATGGTTATCGTTCCCCCTTCCGGCGTGAACTTGAGCGCGTTCGACAACAGGTTGTCCAATATCTGCGAAAGCATCCGCTCGTCCGCGTACACTCTTGGCAAGCCCTCGGCGATATTCAGGGCCAGTTCCACTTTCTTCTCCTTGCAGGCGTACTGGAACGACTCGTAGGTAAGCCGCGCCGCGAAGGACGGATCCACCGCGGCGAGTTCGGGCGACATCATGTTCGCCTCCAGCTTGGCCAGGTCCAGCATGTCGTTCACCAGCGCGGTCTGCCGCTCCACGTTGCGCAAGATCATCTGCAAAAAGGGGCGTTGCTGTTCCGTCACCTCTCCCAGCGCCCCGCGCAGAAAATTCTCCACCGCGCCGCGAATCGCCGTCAGCGGTGTGCGGAGTTCGTGCGATACCATGGACTGGAACTCGGCCTTCAACCGCTCCACCTCCCGGTGCTCCGTCATATCGCGGAACACCAGCATACGGCCCGCCTGCTCCCCGCTGGTTTCAACCGCGCGGGTATCCACCTGGTATTCCCGCATGAACACCTGCGCGGGCAGAACCGTCCCGGGCTCCACCTCGAACGGATTGAAGCCGATGAACGCCAGAAGATCCGCGAAGGCGAACCGCACCGCCGGTTCCAGACGGAATATCCTCCGCGCGGCGGGGTTGAGCATCTCCATTTCCTGTTCGCCGTTAATGAATACCACGCCGTCCGACATCGCGTTGAGGAGCGATTCCATGCGCTGGCGCTGGGCTTCCTGCTCCTTGCGGAATTTCAAAAGCCGCACGGACTGGCGGGCCAGCAGTTCGTTCACCGCCTTCATCTCGATGTTCTTTTCCATCAGGTCGCGGTTCAGGCGCGCCTGCTCCCGCGTGGCGCGGTACCGCATGATGCCGTTGTCCACCGCCTCGGCAATGGCGGCCAGCGCCCCTTCCCGCAGAACGATAAATGCGATGGCCCCCAGCGCCTGCGCCTCGTCCGCGCCGCGCGCGTCCGCCTCGTCCCCCGTCAACACCACCGGGAAATCGTATTTCCGCTGGCGGATAAGTTCCAGGAAGTCTATCCCGTTCTCGTCCGGCGCGGTACGCATCCCCACCACCGCGAGGTCGTAGTCGTAATATTTCAATTGAAGGAGGGATCGCTCGATGGACGGCGCCCAATCGCACGCGAGGGTGATGCTCCGGCGCTCGAAATAACGCATGACCGTCTTTTGCAGTTGTTCGGCGAAATCCCGATCTCCCTCGACGATAAGTACGCGCGCGCCGAGGTCCAAGCCATAACGGTTCACCAGCAATTGCCCCCAAAAACCTTTCCGGAATTATACCCCGCGCGGCGGGAGGCGAATATCGCGTATTTGACCGTCCGGGAAGACCCGGCTCTGCCGGCATCCATCGGGGATCCCCTTATGGCGTCACTGCCCAATAAATCAACACCACGGCGGCCAGCGCCCAACGGTAATAGATGAAGTAGTGGAGCGGGTGCTTGCGCAGGTAGTTCAGCAAAAACCCGATGGCGAAAAAGCCGGAGATCCCCGCCGCGATAAAGCCGGCGGTGAACACCGCCGGGTCGAA
>JACRGR010000024.1 GCA_016212275.1 Nitrospinota bacterium
ATCCGGATGCGGAGAGGTGGCCGAGAGGCCTAAGGCGCAGGTTTGCTAAACCTGTGTACGGGAAACTGTACCGGGGGTTCGAATCCCCCCCTCTCCGCCATAAACAAAAACCCCTCCCAACGGGAGAGGTTTTTGTTTATGGATGGTGAAGGACGGGATTCGAAGCAACCGAACGGCGCGACCGATAAGGGAGCGCAATCGCACATGGATGTGCGATTAGTGAGTGCGGCGATCCGCAGAGCCGGCGCTTGATGCGACGGCCTAACGGGGTCACAAATGGGTCAGGCGCGACGCATCGGGCATGACTTATTTCCCGTCGAGGATGTCCTGATAGTTCGGGGGTAACTTTTTCTGGAGTTCTTCCGGGCTCAGGGTGGAAAACTCGGCGCACAGCCGTTTGCATTCCCGCGGAATGCTCCCATCGTCCTTGGGGCATTTTCCCATATCTTTGGCGTGGATCTGGCGGCATTTCTCCAGCGCATCCTTCGCCCCCTGTTCGCACATCGTGGGACAATCGAACGCCTCTTGCGCGTGCGCCACGGTGGCAATGGCGAGAACTGCCAGCAATAAAAAGATGGCCCGTCTCATAATTCCCTTCCCCTTATTCATGGCGTTCAGACTCTCATTCATCCGAAACCTTTTTCGCGCGTTTCCGGTTGTACCCCTTGGCCCCGCGTTTGGTCCCTTGCGCCTTTCCGGCGCGAATGCCGTGCGCGCGGCGGGCGGCGGCTTTGACGGCGGAGAGGATTGGCTTTTTCATCGGCAACTCCTTTCCATCTTAACCGAAAATTGAATTGCCGGGTTCCCGTGCAATTTACCCCCGACATATTTATTCTCCCGATACCGACGCCAAATTAGTGGTCAATAACTACTATAAAAATGGTATTTGATGGGAGAAGAAATGTTAGCATTTTTTGTAAATATATGTTATGGTATGAAAGCGTGAGGGTGGCTTGTCGTGAACGTGAAAATAATATGTTATCTAGAGTTGCTCGCTCAATTTATTGCTGTATCGTCGCATTATTTTTATGTAATGCCATGTTCCCAAACTTCATGTTTGCCGATACCGGAGTGCGCGGCATGAAGCGTTCCAATCCGGCACACACTCGGATAATCCAGGCGATTCCAGTGGTACCCGCCCCCGAAATGCGCGGGATAAAGGAATACGAGTTTCTTCTTAAATCCCAAGGGTACGTTACCGACATCGCGCTGGAAAGCCAGAACTCCTTTCACATTTTTTATTTCAAGGTGCCCCGCGACGTGCGCATACATGGGGGAAAGCTGAAGATACATTATTCCATCTCTCCCGGACTGGACGAACATTCCAACGTGCAGTTCGCGGTGAACAAAACGCCGAAGTTCCTTTCCAACTTGGCGGGCAAAACCAGCGAGTGGGTGGAGATACCTCTTTCGCCGGAAGACCTGAAAAAGGAGTTCGTGCAACTCACCGTGCGCGCCACGCTCCTGGTCTCGCAAGACATGTGCCTGAACCAGATGATCAGCGGGTTTTACCTCACCGTGCACAACGATTCACGTCTGCAACTTTCCGTCGCCGAATCGTCCGTGACCACCATCCGGGGATACTACGACCTTTTGCCCGATGCGGTGACCGTTTCGGTTGACCCCCAGATGAATGCGGAGACATTCCAGGCCGCGGTTGCGATGGGAACGGATCTTTCCAACGCGGGCAAGAAGGTTTCCTGGGCGGTTCTGCCGGAGATGGGGGACTTCGTGGTGGCGGGAGCGGAAAATCTGGAGGGGCTGATAAAAACGCGCTATCCGGGAGCGGCCTTCTCCACGCCTCTTGAGGGGACGGTCTCCGGCATCGCGCTGTATCAACTGCCGGATAAAAAATTCCTGCATTGCCATCCCGCCGCGTACGGCGGGTTCCGGCGCGTGTTCAGCGTGCGGCTGGTGGACCTGATGGCGGGCGGGGGCTACACGCCAGCCACTGGCGCGCGCCCGGAGGCGGCCAAGGACAAAAAATCGCCGGTCTATTCTTTGGAAGACCTCGGTTTCACCGACCTGCACCGCTGGGTGAGCGATACCGCCGAATGGAACATCGTCATCTCGCCGGACCTTCTCTCCGCCGCATTACGCCCCGCGTTTTTCAACATTGATCTCGTGAGCACTCCGTCGGTCAACAACCAGCAGGCGATGCTCCATGTGTATCTGAACGACAAGCTGGTGAAGGTCTTCCGCGTGGACGACAGCGGCGAGCCTCGGCGGTACGCCGTGCCGCTCCCGGCCTATATGAGCGGCTTTTCCAATACATTCCGCGTGGTCCTCCAGCGGCTGGACCCGCAGGGGGATTGCCGGATGGGGGGAGTGAGCAAGAGTTTTCCCGCGCAGATTCTTGCCTCCACGCACATCGAATTCAGCCCGCCCGACAAACATCCGGAGCGGTTTTCGGACCTGACCATCCAGTTCAAGAACGGGTTCGACCTGATGGTACAGGAATCGTACCTTCAGAACCCCGTATGGCTTCTTACCCTTCTCACGCGGCTGTTCCACGATATGCACATCAGCCCCGCCGAAGCGGGGATCGTGCTTTACCCGGTCACTCCCGCCGAGCCGCCCACGCGGCCTTTCCTCCTTTTGGGGGCGGGCTGGCCGGAGGGGCTAGCCGCGCCGGTGAACCCCGCGGCGGAGAACATCCGTGTGCGGGATATGCGGAAAAAGGAAGTGTTCAACGTGAACGCCCTTTCCGGCATTTCCATCGCGCAAGTGGCGAGTGCCGGCGACCAGTACGGGCTGTGGCTTATGCCGCCGCGTCCCGCGGAATCGCCCTTGCCGGACACCTTTGTTTTGCGCGATGGCGACGTGGCGTTCCTGGATCAAAACGGGGTGGTGTTCCAGATGTCCAGCACCACCCACCTGCTGGAAGTGGAGCGGGCGGAGCCGTTCAAGGAATGGGTGAGCCGTTACCGGATACAGATATTCCTGCTTGCGGTCATATTGGTTTCAGTACTGTTCTTCTACCTGTACCGGATGTTCTCGCGGCACAAGAGGAAGGAGGGGGGAAGGCCATGAGGAATTGGAGTGATTGGGACCTGGGGATGTGGAGCTTCTATTTCCTCCTGAAGGCATACCTGTACCTCAAGGGTTCGGCGGGGTTTTCTATGGCGTTGACTGCCGCATTCCTTGTATTTGTCCTCTTGCCATCTCCTGAACGATTTGTTCGATACCGGACCTTCCGGTGGGGACGGACGGCATTGAATTGCTGTCTGGGCGCGGGGTTATTGTGGCACGACTCCTGGTTGCCCCCCTTTTTGGACGCCGTTTCACGCCTGCAACAGCAGGGCTTTCCCTCGTTGGACTATTCCCTCTCGTTCCTCATGGGGTACTTTACTCCCCTCGCTCTTGTGGCCGTGGCCGCCCTTTTCCTGCTTTCCATGGCGTTACGGCGGTTCCGGGTTTCGGTGGCGGTCACGGTCGCGGTTCTCGTCGCCGTGCCGGTGTTGGCGCCCAAACTTGGCTATGGGCAACAGGCCGTAAGCGAGATACGGGTGGAGCAAACCCTGACGGTGAATCCGGATACTTACCTCAGGGATTTCTACGCCTCGGAATCCGAGCGGGTGGTGCTGTTCAACAAGCCCCCGGCGGACAGTTTTCCCTTCGACATCATCTTCTTGCATGTATGTTCCCTGGCGTGGGATGACCTTGCCGCGATCGGAAAGCGCGAGGAAATGTTCTTCGGCCAGTTTGACTACCTGTTCACGAATTTCAATTCCGCCACGTCGTACAGCCAGCCCGCGCTCATCCGCCTGTTCTTGGCGAATTGCGGACAGCGTTCGCACGACGATATTCACAACAAGACCCAAAGGGCCTGCCGAATGTTCGAGACCCTCGCCGACGCCGGATACGCCACCCATTACATGCTTGACCACAATGGCGAGTACGGTGATTTTTTCGCGGACCTGGCGAAGTACGGCCTTGCAAAGGCCCGCCCCTTCATGCCACCCATGGGGCTTTCGCCGCAAGCGTATTTTTTCGACGAAAGCCCCCTCTATGGCGACTACGACCTGCTGGCAAAATGGCTCGCGGCGAGGAAGGAGTCGAAGGCCGCGAAGGTGGCGCTTTATTACAACAGCATCCTGCTTCATGCCGGAGGCCACTGGACGGATGAGGAGAAAAAGCTCGGGGCGAGGTCGCGGGAGGAACAGTTCGAGGATGTGGAGTCGGTGCTTATTGACGACCTTTCCCGGTTCTTTGGCCTCTTGAATGCGTCCGGACGTAACGTGGCGGTGGTGGTGATAGGCGAGCACGGCAGGGCGTTGCGCGCCGGTCCGATGCAGGCGCCCGACCTTCGGGATATCCCCCTGCCGGGAATCACGAACGTCCCCGTGGGGATCAAGCTTTTCGGCCCGAAATTCAACGGAAAAAAGGTACGGCAACAGGTTATCGCCAAGCCATCGAGCTACCTGGCGGTCTCGTGGATGCTTTCAAAATTTGTGGAGTTCAGCCCGTTCGGGCCGGACGCGATGAGTCCGGAGGATATTGCCGCCCGGTCGCCGAAGACCGCTTTTGTCTCGGAAAACGAGGGGAACAAGATCGTCGAAATTGGCGGCGCCTATTACTTCCACGGGAAAGGGGGGAAGTGGATCGCTCTTTCCCCCGGTCAGAATAAATGAGGGGAAGGATGAGGCGAATAGTTCATTCCGGCGTTTCCGCGCTGGCGATTGTCTTGATTATCCTGCTCATTGCCCCCATGGCGGAGGGGCTTGAGGTGGAGGGATGGCCGGGATATACCTGGGGCCGCCTGGCCCACGACCTGCGCGGAAAGTATGGCGACAGCGTGAACGCGCTGGTCAATCAGGGGATCGCCTGGACCACGTTGCCGGGGGACGTCACCTTCGAAACCTATGTCGAGGGGAGTTTCGCCGACCGCAACATGGACATCAACTGGTTCAATTCCAACGGGACGGCGGAGGGGATACGGTTCACCAAGGACTTCGTGAAGTTCGGGTACGAGGCCTCGCAACTCACCTATTCGGTGAACGGGGAATATACCGAATTGGACCAGTTATTCGTCACCTGGTATTACGACTGGTACAGCTACATGAAGCGCAGACGGGGGGGGGAGGGGTGGCCTTTTTCCGCTCTGCGGGGATCCAGTTGGGGAAGGATACGGGATGACCTATCCAACCAGGAGGGAGTGAGCGTGGCCACGTTCATCAACCAGGGGATAGACTGGTTTACCCTGCCGGGGAACATCACCTTCAATACTTTCGTGGAATACCATTTGGCCTACCGGACGCAGAACCCCAAATGGTTCAACGCCCACGGCCCCGCCGTTGGGTTTGAGTTCAGGAAATCCGCCTTCAATCTGGGCATGGACTGGTATTGGGAGACGTTGACGGAGCAACAGGACAGCACATACATGTACTGGCGTTGCTACCTGCAATGGTTTTTCGATTGGGACCTGAAAAGCGGCGGGGGCGAGGAACGGACGCGATGGGATATGCGCCGGTGATGGAGGGGCGCGGGAAGGAATGAAACCGCGGGGGATCCTGTTCTTGGCCATATTGCTGGCGGCGCTTGAGGTCCCGGCGCCCTCGGACGCCTCGGTCTGGGTGCCGGCCAAAAAGAAAGGACAGGCGGCATTCACCTTCACCTATTACGAGACCAAGGAACTGTTCGACAGCAGGGGGACGACCTACAAAATGGCGTCCAACGGAGTGTTTGTGAAACATGAAGTGAACGCCTATTTGGAGTACGGTTTGGGAAGCAACTTTTCCGTGTGCTTGAACCTCTTCGCGGTCACCCAACAGTTCAAGAGCGATACGGTGGCGCAGACCTATTCGGGCGCTGGCGACCAGGAAATGTGCCTGAAATACCTCATTTTGGCCTCGCCGGTGAATTTCGGGGTGCAGGCGGGGGTGAAGGTTCCCGCCTATGACCTCGCTTTTGCCGATCCCGCCCCCGGCAACGGGCAATTCGATTATGAATTGCGGCTGATGCTCGGGAACCCGATATTGAGTTCCGGTTTCTGGGATCTCGAGGCGGCGTACCGCTACCGGGATGGCTATCCCGCCGACGAGGTCCGTATAGACGCTACCGTGGGTGCCGGTTTTTTCGCGCGCTTCAAGGTGCTTTTGCAGTTCAACGGCATTTCCGGAATGCGGAACGGACAAGTGTACAGCCGGGGAAACAACCCGACGATAGATCCCGAATACGATCTATACAAGGGAGGCGTTTCATTCGTTTACGACGTTTCACAAAAGTCCTCCCTTCAGATAGGCGGCATCCGCCACTTTTCCGGGACAAACACCGGGGCGCGGGGCTCCTTTTTCCTTTCGTTGTGGAGGCGGTTTTAAATGGGACATCCGTCGGTCGATATCAGGAAAATGCGGTTGGGGGAACTGCTGGTCCACCGGGGGCTTATCACCCCGGAGCGGCTGAATGAGGCGTTACAGCTCCAAAAGATGTGGGGGACGAGGCTGGGCGACGTGCTATTGGCCAAGGGGTGGGTGAAGAGTTTCGATCTGTGCAAGGTGTTCGCGGATTATTACGATATGCCGGTTGCCAACCTGATGAAGTTCCCGCCGGACCGCTCGTTGCTGGAAAAAGACCGGTACGACGATTACCTCACACGCCTGTACATCCCGTGGCGCAAGGAAGGGAACGGCATCGCGGTGGCGGTGGCCGATCCGACCGACGAGTTGTTGGACGAACTGTGGGAACGGTATGGAGACGGGATTTCCTTCTACGTCACCTCGAAGTTCGACATTATTTGGGAGCTTCAGAATGTTTCCCGCGAGGCGTTCAGCGAGGAGGCGGTCTTCGGCCTGTTTCAGCGCCACCCGCGGTTTTCCGCCATCGAGGTGGCCACGGTGTTGCAACTCCTGGCCGGGTTCGGCGTGGTGGTGGGGCTGTTCGCGGCTTTGTACTGGTCTTTCACCGTCACGTTGATAGCGATAAACACTTTTTTCGCGTTCTTTTTGACCGCCACCTTCCTCTTCAAGATCTACCTTTATTTCATCGGGAGCGACCGGACCATAGACATTTCGGTTTCGCAGGCGGAGATAGATTCCCTCCGCAATGAAGACCTGCCGGTGTACACCGTGCTGGTGCCGATGTTCCGGGAGCCGGAAGTACTGCCGATATTGGCCGCCGCGTTGCGGAAGATGGACTACCCGCTTTCGAAGCTGGACGTGAAACTGGTGCTGGAAGAGGACGACGAGATAACTATCAACGCGGCGAAGGAGCTGAACCTGGAGGCCACGTTCGAGATCATCCGCGTGCCCGCCTCGCAACCGCGCACCAAGCCAAAGGCGTGCAACTATGCCCTTCGCTTCGCGCGCGGCGAGTATGTGACCATCTACGACGCCGAGGACAAGCCGGAACCCGACCAACTGAAAAAGGTGATGGCGGCGTTCAATAAGGCGGCGCCGGAGGTTGTCTGCATCCAGGCGAAACTCAACTACTTCAACGCGGATGAAAACTGGATCACCCGCCTGTTCACCCTCGAATACACAATGTGGTTCGACTTTTTTATCGCCGCGCTCGACCGGCTGAGGATACCCATCCCGCTGGGCGGCACCTCCAACCATTTCAAGACAAAGATACTCAAGGATATGGGAGTGTGGGATCCCTTCAACGTCACCGAAGACGCGGACTTGGGCCTGCGGATAACGCAAAACGGATACAAAGTGGCGACCGTTCCCTCCACCACATACGAGGAGGCGAACACGGCGCTGGGGAACTGGATACGCCAGCGGTCGCGGTGGCTGAAGGGATATATGCAGACCTATCTGGTGCATATGCGCAACCCGGTGCGCACCTACCGCATGCTGGGGGGGCGCGGGTTTTGGGGGTTCCAGCTTTTCATCGGCGGCACCATCCTCTCGGCCCTTTCGGGGCCTCTCTTATGGGCGATGTTCATCTATTGGTTGTTCACCGGCACCCACGCGTTCGATGATTATTTCCCGCCGGTCATCCTGTACACCAGCCTGTTCAACCTCCTGTTCGGCAACGGCTATCTGGTGTATTTGGCCGCCCTCTCCAGTTTCCGCCGGAGGAGGTACGAGCTTTTGTGGACGAGCTTCCTGATGCCGTTCTATTGGATGATGATGTCTTTCGCGGCGTACAAGGGGCTGTGGCAGTTGCTGTATAACCCGTTTTACTGGGAGAAGACCGTGCATGGGTTGAGCAAGTTTACCCAGGTGGAAAGGCAACAGGCGCTTGAA